>JAZUKW010000093.1:0-29643 GCA_045643425.1 Acutalibacteraceae bacterium | reverse complement strand
ATCGGCAGTTTTCATTATATGATTAAGCCGGTCGTGAGCAAAAAAATCACCAACATCGTCACCGACCTGACCGGTATTGAGGCCTCTACGCTGGAAGACGGCGGCACGTTCGAAGAAGCGATGGCCGCGCTCAAAGCGTTTGTGCCGCGCGATGCGGCGGTGCTGACGTGGAGCAATACCGATTTGCTCGTTTTGGTGGAGAACTGCCGCTTCTTTTTCCGGCGCGAGCGTATTCCGTTCCTCGGATTTTATGCGGATGCGCAGGCGTACTGTCAGCCGCGTATCGCGGCGGACGTTCCCGCCGGTCAGCAGTTGGGACTTACCAAAGCGGGGGAACTGCTTGGTATCTCGCTGGAAGGACTGGAAGCTCACCGCGCGGTGGACGACAGCGAATTGACCGCTCGCATTTTCGCGGCGACGTTCGACAAGCCGAGTTTCGAGACGTTTGTGAAGCGAGCGGACGAAGATTTTTATAAACGCCTGCTCTACAAACCGCATTTTATCTCGCACGTGGGCAATCCGCTCGTAAAGCCCGAATACTTGACATTCGAGTGCCCCGCCTGCGGGAAGAGCTTAAAAGCTTCCGGAAAATGGCGGCGCAGCGGCCGCGGCTTGTGTGCTGATTTTCCTTGCTCTTGCGGAAAAAAATACGTAGGACGGCTGTCGATTCGCGTGATGTATGACGACGTGCAGGTGAAGCGCCGCTTGCAGGAGGACAAGCCGAAAGAGAAAGCGGAGACGGAAGAAACCGAACAACAAGAGGCCTAAATCGACATAAAAAGAACGCCCACGGTGTAAAGAACATGAACTTTACACCGTGGGCGCTTGTTTTTTCGGGGATTTTGTTATTTTACGTCAAGAACCATCAGCAAAACCATCTCGACAAGCCCGATCCCGAGCAGTACCATCGAGCCGCGGAAGCGGAGCTTGGGGACGAGGAAGCGGAGAAGATAGGCGGGGATCGCCAGCAGCAGCACGATCAGGTAGATCCAAGAAAACGCAACGTTTCCGACGACACCGCGCAGCAGGTAGACCGCCGGGAGGATCAGAGAAATGTGCTTGACCGGAAGACCTTCGTGACTGCGGAATTGCAGGTTGCCCTGTTGCAGACAGGTTTCCTGCGCCAGATTGATGAACGACAGCCGGATCTCCACCGCTACGGCGTACAGCGACATCAGCAGGATAAAGACGGGGTGGGTGAGACCGCAGCCGTAGCCGATCGCTACGGGAAGCAGACCGAACGCCACCATATCCGACAGCGTATCGACGCGCAGACCGTAGCGCTTTTCGACCATCGTGCGCTCTTTCGTTGAGGCAAGCTTGCCGTCAAACATATCCAAAAGGCCGCAGATCATCAGGAAAATAAGACCGACGACCGGCGCGCTGCTGACGGCAAAAAAGATGCCGGCGGTGCCGAGAAACAGGATCAGGCAGGTAAATAACACCGTATAGTCGTAAAAGCCGATAGGTTTCTTTGTCAGAAACTCCGGCAACGAAGAATTCTCTTTTTTTCGCATAAAACGCTCCTTCTTTTTCCGCACAAAACGTCGGGGCGGGGCAAAACTTGCGTATAGTATACCACATAAAATCGCGTTTGTAAACCCCCGACGAAAATCGCGAAAAAACGGCTATACAAACCGCGCGGCTTGTGGTATACTGTACTCAAACGAAAAAAGGAGGATCGGCGGTATGGAACTTCCGAAAAGTGAACGGCTTCGCGCGGTGACGAAAAACGGCGTGCTGCTGTATGAATTCCCGTCGCTTGCGGCGCTTTCCTGTGTAAAGCACGGGATGTCCACGCGCTTCGGCGGTGTCAGCGAGGGGATCTTTGACAGTATGAATTTAAGCTTCGGGCGCGGGGACGCGGACGAAAACGTAGCGGAGAATTACCGCCGATTTTGCGCCGCGGTCGAGGTAAAGCCGGAACGGTGCGTCATGACGCGCCAGACCCATACGGTAAACGTGCGCTGTGTGACCGAAAAGGATGCGGGCTGCGGTGTGACGCGGGAGCGCACCTATAACGACGTGGATGCGCTCGTGACCGACGTTGCGGAGCTGCCGCTCGTTATTCTCACTGCCGACTGCGTGCCGCTGTTTTTTGCCGACCCGAAACGCCGCGTCGTTGCCGCCGCCCATTCCGGCTGGCGGGGAACGGCGGGAGCGATCGGCGCCGAGACGGTGCGCGTGATGAAAGAACGCTACGGCTGTGATCCTGCGGATATTCTCTGCGGTGTCGGGCCGTCGATCGGGCCGTGTTGCTTCGAGGTGGATTATCCGGTCGTCGAGGCGTTTTCCGAAAAGCCGTTTTTTGCGCCGGGCTGTGCGGTGGATGATCATAACGGCAAATTCCACGTGGATTTGTGGGAGCTGAACCGCCGCATCTTGCTTTCGGCCGGCATCCCCGAAGAAAATATCACCGTCGGCGATCTCTGTACCCGCTGTTATCCCGACCTCTTTTGGTCCCACCGCGCGACCGGAGGAAACCGGGGGAGCCTTGCGGGAATGATCGCCTTATCCGCGGATTAACCGAGCCCGAAAAACCGCAAAATACCGTTATACATCCCGCGCGCGAACGCGTCCGGCTCGGTGGCGAGCAGGTGGGCGTCGCGGCTGTTCGTGAGATAGCCCATCTCCACCAAAACGGCGGGCATCACGGTGCGGCGCAGGACGTACAGCGACGGATTGGCGCGCACTCCGCGGTCAAGCAGACCGACGGTTTCAAAAATACCGTTCAGCATCTCCTCACCGAGCGGAACGGCGCGGCTTTGCGGGCTGTAGACGTAGGCTTCGCTCCCCGACGCAGACGCGTTGACCGACGCGTTACAATGGAGACTGATGAAATAGTCTGCGCCCCACAGATTCGCGGCGTTGACCCGCGCGGCAAGACTGCTTGCGTTGCTGTTTCCGAGTTGCGTTGTCGGCGTCGGGCGCGAGAGTTTTATCTCGAAAAAGTCGTTGCCGGCAAGCAGCTCGCCGAGGCGAATGCCGATTTCGTAGTTTATATCCTGCTCGCGCAGTCCGAAACCCTCCGCGCCCGCGTTGGGGTTTTTCGGGTTGTGCCCTTGGTCGATAAACAATTTCATAAAAAAGCCCTCTTTCGCATACGGTTACACCATACTATGCGAAAAAGGGGACAAACGTGAAAAAGAGCCTTCGAGGAAGGCTCTTTTTATATGCGCTTTAACAAGTCTTCTTTGGTATTTTCACAGTCGCCGTCGAGAACAAAATCGAGCAGGCGGCGCAGCGTGTCGCCGAGCTCTTTTCCGGCGGGGATCCCGGCTTGGAGCAGGTCGTCGCCGCTCACCGCCAAATCCGTTACGGCGAGGCAGGGCTTTTCGGAGAGCAGCTTTTTCGCCAAGTCGCGCACCGCGTCCTCCCGCGTTTTGCTCGAAGCAAAGAAGGCGGGATTTTGTGCCAGCCGATCGGCGGTAGCGAGATCGCACAGCTCGAAAAAGCGTTCCTCGCCCACCTTGGAGAGCAGACGCTTGACGGCTCGCTCGGTCGGCGGGGTGCGCAAATCGTGCAGTTCAATCAGCTCCAGCACCGTCTCCTTCGTGCGGTTGTCGGCGCGCAGGCGGGACAGCACCGCGTCGGCGCGCTTGGCGCTTTCCTGCGGGTGGCCGTGGAAGTGAGATTCTCCCGCGGCATCCACCGTGGCGCAGGCGGGCTTGCCGCAATCGTGCAACAGCGCCGCCCAGCGCAGGGCCGGGGTAGCGGGAACAGCGCCGACGACGCGCGCGATGTGGGAATAGACGGTATACAGATGGTGGCGGTTGTTTTGAGAAAAACCCACCGCGTCTTTCAGCTCGGGCAACACGGCGCACACGATCTCGGGGAACGCCAGCAGCACGCGCGTAACGTCGCGTCCGCACAGCATCGCGGTCATCTCCGCGTAGATCCGTTCGGCGGAAACGGGAGACAGCGCGTCGCGCATGGCGTTCATGGCGGCGGCCGTCTTTTCTTCGATCGAAAAGCCGTGCTGTGACGCAAAGCGCAGCCCGCGCAGTACGCGCAGCGCATCTTCGGAAAACCGCACGCGCGGCTCGCCGACACAGCGAAGAATGCCCGCCTTGAGGTCGGCTTGGCCGCCGAACAAATCGATAACACCGCGTCGGGGGCTGAACGCCATGGCGTTGACGGTAAAATCCCGTCGGGACAAATCGTCTTTGAGGTTGCGGGAAAAGGTGACGCTGTCCGGCCGGCGACCGTCGGAGTAGGTGCCGTCCTTGCGATAGGTGGTGGTTTCCAGCGGTTCGCCGGAAAGAAGCACCGTGACGGTGCCGTGCTTGAGGCCGGTCTCGATCAGCCGTTCGCCGGAGAACACCGCGCAGATCTCATCAGGCGTGGCGGCGGTGGCAATATCGTAATCGTGGGGCGTTTTGCCCGCCAGCATATCCCGCACACAGCCGCCGACGGCGACCGCTTCGAAGCCCGCGGCTTCCAGCCGGTCGATCGCTTCGGCGACAAAAAAGGGGAGAGCGACGATCATACCGCACCTCCGAGAAGCAGCCACGCGAGCAGCGGCACACCGATGACTGAGGCGATGGTGGTGACGACCACGCTGGAGGCCGCCAGCTCCGCGTCGCCGCCGTAGGTGTGGCACAGCATGGTGGAGCTGTTGGCAGTGGGCATAGCGGCCATAATGACGGCAACGCCCAACATGATCGGGTCGAGCGGCAGATGAAGCACGCGCAAAAGCCCCCAAAACAGAGCGGGGATCAGCGCAATTTTGATCAAGGTGGCAGGATACAGCCGCCACGCGATAAACACTTTTTTGAGCGGCATTTCCGCCACCGTCGAGCCGATGATGAGCATAGACGCGGGGGTGGTGATACTGCCCAGCTTGTCGGCGGTGCCGACGATGACCTCCGGCATAGATACGTTCAGAAGATACAGCGCGAGACCGACGATCGGCACGATGACGCCGGGCTGAAGCGCCGCTTGCCACAGCGAACGCTTGGGAGCGGTTTTGCCCGCCATCAAATGAACGCCGAGCGTGTAGTTGAGAAAACAGAACGGCAGCTGGAAGAACGAGGCGTAAAACACCGCCATGATCGCGTTTTCGGAATAAATGGCGGCGACGACGGGAAAGCCCATAAAGCCGATGTTCCCGAAGATAAAGGAATAGCGGTAGACACCCTTTTCGTCGCCTTTGACCGCGAGCATTTTTGTAAAAAGGTAGCCGAGGGGAATCAGGAACAGATACAGCCCGACGGCGACACAAAGCAGCACGAATACCTGCGAGATCGCGAGGGAGTGGTCGGCTTTGAGCACTGCTGCCAGCACCATGGCGGGGAGGGTGACGTTCAGCACCAGCTTCGAGAGACCGCGGTTGAGCTCGGCGTTCATCACCTTGCACTTGTTGGCGACAAAGCCCGCTGTCATCAACAAAAACAACAAAAGCATTTGGTTGATAATATTGGCCATATCCGGCATGCGGCTCACCTCGCTTTGGAAAAATATCCCTATAAACGACAAAAACCCCGTACCGAGTACGGAGTCTTTGCCGAAAAGGAAAAAACACGAAAAAGGGGAAATTATCAAATCTATCAAGACATCGGAGCTCAAACTCCTTCTGTCTACACTTGCATTATAACAGAGACAGCAAAGGTTGTCAAGTACAATTTCCCGATTTTGAAAATTTTTTTGCAGAGGATCGCGCCGCTTTGTCGACTACTCAAAAATTGAGTAAATACGTTCCGAGGTTGAGGTATCCGGCAAAGACGAGCCACAGCATATACGGCCACAAAAGCAGATACGCGGGGCGGGATAAATAGCGGAACCCCACCATTGTCAGCGAGACGAGCGCCACTAAAAGCAGCAGCCAGAAAAAGGCGAACAGTCGCCATTCCAGGCGGAAGAAGAACAGCGGCCACAGCACGTTGACGAAGAGCTGAGCCGCATAAAAGCGCAGCGCTCCCGAGCGCTCGGAGGCGCTGGCCTGCCACGCGAGATAGGCGGCGATGCCCATAAGCACGTACAAAATCGTCCACGCGACCGGAAACAACCACGCAGGCGGCGAAAGCGGCGGTTTAACAAGGTTTTGGTAGGTACCGGTGTTGCCGAGAAGAGCGCCGAGCCCTCCGAGTGCCAGCGTTCCGCCCACAAATCCCAGAAAAACGGGAAGAGAAAAGGCCTCCCGATCACGGTGACGGGTGGCGGTGCGCAGCGAAATGTTTTCCACAAACATAGAAAATCCCCCTTTGTCACAAGTGTATGCAAAAAAGGGGGATTTTATTTCTCTGTTTAAATTTTAAAACCATTTTCGTTCGGTGAGCCGAAAGCCGATGCCCCAAACGGTTTCCACCGCCACGCTGCAGGAGGCGAGCTTGCGGCGCAGGCGCTTGACCGTATCGTCCGCGACGCGGGAGACGGTGTCTGCCGGCAGCTCCCAAATTTCGGTCAACAGCTCGGCGCGGGGAACGGTGCGGTGGGCGTTGCGCAAAAGGTAAACCAGCACGTCCCATTCGGTGGGGGTGAAATGAAGCTCTTTTTCGCCGCCGGAGACGATCGTGCGGCTGTCGAGATCGACCACGAATTCGCCGAGCGAGGCGGTTTTGGTGGCGACGGGAGTGCACGCAATCGAAAGATCGGCATTTTCCGCGCCGACGGCGGCCGGCTCGGCGGCATAACCGGCGGATTGCAGGGCGTTTATTACGACGGACAACAGCGCGGCGTCGTCCTGTTCAATGCGGATCCATTGTGCCATGAGAGAATTCTCCTTTCAGCAAAAGCTCTGATTCGAGTATACCACGGGCTTTCGGTCGAGTTGTGACGAATTTGTAAAGGAAGAGGAAAGAAAGTTTGAACAATAAAAAAACGACAACGGAAAACCGTTGTCGTAATTTTAATCGTTTTCGATCAGATCGCGCGGGTGACCTTACCGGAGCGCAGGCAGCGCGAGCAGACATACGCGTGTTTCGGCGTACCGTTTTCCACGATTTTGACGCGTTTGATGTTCGGCTTCCACGTACGGTTAGAACGACGGTGGGAGTGGGAAACACGAATACCGAATTGGACGCACTTACCGCAAACCTCACATTTTGCCATTGTCGGCACCTCCTTTGATGTTGCCCGCCCTCAAGCGGGCGGTCGCAATAACTCGTTTATTCTAACAGAAGATTTTCGAAAAATCAAGGGGTTTTTGAAAATTTTTTAAATTTCCGTCGCATTTTCTCCGTTTGCGGAAATTCTTTCGGTTCTGCCTAAAGAAATATCTTGTATTTTTGTTAAAAATAAGATATACTAAATCCGTATACTGTAATTCTGTATCTTTGTGAACGGTGTAAGGGGCGACACGGTATGAAAAAGACGCTTTTAATGTTGTTGTTTGCGTGCGTAACGCTTTTGTCTTTCTTTTTGTTTTCTGCCTCCGGCTTGACCGATGGGCAGATGGTGCGCGGTGACTGCAACGGCGACGGCGCTATCAACATGAAAGACGTGCTGATCTTGCGCAAATATATTGCGGATCTGCCGGTGGAATTTGCCGACCACGTTTGCTCTGCGTCGCCGAGCGTGAGCGAGACTGACCCGGCTTGGACGCTACCGACGGCAACGACACTGCCGAGCGAGACGCAGACCGCGCCGAGTGATACCGCGCCGTATACCGAGCCGACGCAGACGGAAACAGCACCGAGTTACACACAGCCGAGTGTGACGCAACCGAGTGTGACACAACCGAGTGTGACGCAACCGAGTTACACACAACCGAGTTACACACAGCCGAGCTACACGCAGCCGAGTGTGACGCAATCGTCTCAAACACAGCCGAGTGTGACGCAGGTGCAGCCGACCGGTGACGAGGTGTTGCTGTCGCTCAACTTGACCAAGCTCGGCAAATACGAGAGCGGCAACGTGACCGAAACGCACGATTTCGCCGTGACGAAGAATGCCACCTCCACCGTAAAAATCATTCTCAAGAAGGTGTGGCACGCGTCGAGCTTGTCGGCGGACGAGCTTAAAAACTACGTAACGATGGGCTCCGCCTGCACGCTTGTTCCCGCAACGGCAACCGAGCCGAACCCGAGCTTGGAGGACGTGGGAAACGGTAACCAGGACGTGACCTTTACCTATACGATCACGCCGACCGCGGACACGACGGTGGCGCTGTCGGTCAAATATTTTGTGGATAACCCCGACGTAGTGGTGCTTGTCAACGGCAAGAATTCCGCCGGCGGCACGGGAGAGACCACCAAGCCGAGTAAGGACGGGACCCCGGTCGTGCCGGAGGAAAATGCCGCCGTCGATTTGGTGACGCTTACCTTTGCGGACGAAAGCGCATCGAGCTACGGTGTGTCGTTCCACAGCTTTGAGGCGTTGACCGCCCCGAAGGTGCAAGTGGTGCAGGGAACGGCGTCGAGCGCGTCTGCGTTTGCGGGTGCGACCGAATTTGCCGCGACGACCGTTACGGCCAAAATGGGCGAATTCGAGAGCTACAATCCACTCAACTACGATTTTTATTACACCGATGCGACGGAGGTCGTCTCCTATCAGCACAAAGCGACGTTGAGCGGGCTTGCGGCGGGCACGACCTATTCCTACCGTGTCGGTGACGGCGTCACCGGCAAATGGAGCCCAATTTATACCTTTACGACAAAGCCTGCCTCGGTGGGAGATTTCTCGTTTATCTTTACCGCTGATTTCCAGCCGGAGCTTCCGGAGGAGGGGCTGATGTATAAAGGTGTGGCGCAGGTGCTTAACGCGGCGCTGAACCTTTGCCCGAATCCCGCGTTCATTCTGCACGGCGGCGACTTCGTGTATACCGATGCGAACGGACAAAACGGCATTTCTCAATGGCGTAACGTCATCAACGGCTGCAACAACGGTAGCGGGGCGTTCGCCTATTTTGCCGACACGCCGTGGGCGATGGCGGCGGGCAACCACGATGCCAGAAAAACGCCGTTCTTCTTTAACTACGATAACAAATCCGCCGACGCGAACAGCCTGTATTACTCGTTCGACTACGGCGATATGCACGTCGTATCGCTCGATACCTACGTGATGGAAGGCTCCGCGACCGACGCGGCACAGCTTGCGTGGCTGCAAAACGATTTGGCCTCGACGGATAAAAAATGGAAGATCGTCGAGACGCACTATTCGTTCTACGTCAACCACAACCGCGATATTGAGGACGTCGGCACCGACACCGATCGCAGTACGCTGCTTTCGCTGTTTGACCAATACGGTGTGGACGTGGTGCTTTCCGCCCACGTGGTGCAAAACTATTACACGACGTATCCCGTGAAAGCAGGCGTTGTCACGACGACCGCCACGACGAACCAATACGGAGTGGACTGTTACACCAATCCGGGTGGCACGGTGTATCTGCAAAACGGCGCGTCCGGCAACTCGTTCGGTATCACGAACGAGGAGGGGAAAATCAACGGCTACGGCTGGAGCTATCCGTCGCTGATGAAAGACAGCGAGGCGGGGCATTACGGCTCGTTTGCGGTGCTCAAGCGGCAGGGCGATGCTCTGACGGTCAACCGCTATTATTTAGACGAGGCAAGTAAAGAACTGAAAACCTATGCACACGGTCAGTTCGGTATTATCAAAAACTGACCGCAACAGAAAGGCAAAACGATGATTTTTGAATTATTTCGACTGATTAGAGACGGCGGCGGGCTTTTCTCCGTGCTGTTTATGCTCGGCACGTTCGCGCTGCTCATTTTCGTGGTGCTTCCATTTCACGAGTTTGCCCACGCGTACGTGGCGGTGAAGCTCGGCGACCCCACCCCGAAATGGCGAAAGCGGTTAACCCTCAACCCGCTGGCGCATCTCGACCCCATCGGCACGCTGATGATGCTTGTGTGCGGGTTCGGCTTCGCCAAGCCCGTGCCGGTCAACCCCGCCAACTTTGAGCGCCCGAAAAAAGGAATGGCGATGACGGCGCTCGCCGGCCCGCTTTCCAATTTATTGCTCGCGTTTTTGGCGGTAGCGGCGTTTCGCCTCGTCGGTATCCCGCTCGGTTTGAAAGCGGAGGACGGCGGCCTTTGGGCGACTATTCCGGAATATCAGGGTATTCTCGCGATCCTGCGACTTGTGCTGATCGACGTATTTGCTTCAATAAATATCGGCCTTGCGGTATTTAACCTGTTGCCGATCTTCCCGCTGGACGGCTCGCATATTTTGGCGCCGATTCTGCCGGACAAGGTCAATTGGTGGATCGAGCGCAACCAGCAGCTGATCATGCTGGGGTTGATCGTTCTCGTGATGTCGCCCGTGCTCAACGCGCCGCTTTCGTGGCTGATTCACCTTGTCGGCTACGTGCTGTGTTTGCCGCTTGGGTTGCCGAATCTGTTTTAAGGAGAAAACTTTATGGAAGCCATTTGCTACAAGCTGCCGGTGTTCGAGGGTCCGCTGGATCTTCTCTTGCAGCTCGTACAAAAGAATAAGATCCAAATCACCGATATTCCGATCGCCGAGGTGCTGCGCCAATATATGGACACCATCGGCTTGATGCAGGAGCTGGATATGGACGTAACGAGCGACTTTCTCGATATGGCCGCGCGGCTTGTCTATATCAAGTCGGCGATGCTCTTGCCGCGTCATGAGGATGAGGAGGATCCCCGCGCCGATTTGGTGCGGGAGCTGATCAGCTACCAAATCTGTCAGGAGGCGGCGCGTCGGCTGGCGCTTCGTCACGTGGGAGCCGACCTCTTTATCCGCTCACCGGAAGAGGTGGAGCCGGATCGCACCTATCGCCGCATCCACCCGCCGACGGATATTCGCGACGCATATATTGCCGCCGCCGGCCGCGGGAAACGGCATTTGCCGCCGCCCGCCCAGGCGTTTACCGGCATCGTGACCCACAAAATCGTGTCGGTGGCGTCGAAAATCTCGTTCGTGCTGCGAAAGCTGTATACGGGCGGCAAGGTGAAATACGACGCGCTGTTTGAAAAAGCGGAGAGCCGCTCCGATCTGGTGGCTACGTTTTTGGCGCTGCTTGAGCTCGTGAAGCAAAACCGCGTAACGGTGAACGGCGAAGGCGCAGAACAGCAGGTGGAAATGCTGGGTGATTACCACGAGGGCGACGAACAAGAACTGATACAGGGGATGACGATTGAAGATGGAGATTAAAAAATATATGGCGGCCATCGAGGCCGTGCTGTTTGCCAGCGGTGAGCCGGTAGAGACCTCCCGTTTGGCGCAGGTTTTGGAGCTGGACGAGGCGACCGTCTGCCGCTTTGCGGACGATTTGATGAGTGATTACAATACCCGCGGCGGCGGGATCAGTATGGTGAAGCTGGACAACGCGTACCAATTTTGCAGCAACCGCAACTATGCGGATTACGTGCGCCGCGCGATGGAAATTCGCCGCAACACGCCGCTGTCGCAGGCGGCGATGGAGGTGCTGGCGATCGTGGCCTATAACCAGCCGGTGACGCGCGCCTACGTCGAGCAGGTACGCGGCGTGGATTGCTCGGCGGTGATGCAGGGCCTTGTGCTCAAGAACCTGATCGAAGAAAAAGGCCGTTTGGAGCTTCCCGGCCGTCCGCTTCTTTACGGAACGACAAAGGATTTTCTGCGTTGCTTCAGCGTTTCCTGCCTGGAGGAACTGCCGCCTCTGCCGCAAATGGAGGTGGCGGAAAACGGCGAGGAAACGCCGATGGAAACGACGCTGGAGGATATTGTGGTGCTGGCGGAGCAGGCGAAAAAGCTGTCTGCCGCCGTCGAGGAACCGGCAGAGGATGCCGACGAATAAACGTAGGAGAGGAAGCCTATGCTGCTTGCCTTAAAGATCATCGGCTTCGTGCTTTTGGGGCTGTTGGCGCTTCTTGTGATACTGCTCGTCGTTCCCGTGCGGTTGCGCGTGCGGTACCGTGAGGAAATGTCAACCACGCTGTGGGTGCTGTTTGTGCCGATCCGACTTTTGCCGAAAAAGGAAAAGCCGGAGGCGGAAACAGCGGACAAGCCAAAACCGAAAAAGAAAGCAAAAACCGATGACGACAAACACAAACAAAAGAAGAAAGACGTGCTGGATTTGAAGCAGCACGCGAAAGAGCTGAAAGAAAACGGCGTTGCCGCCGCGGTGGAATGGCTGAAAGAAATTGCCGGATACCTGTTGACGGCGGCCGACCGATTGCTGAAAGCCGTGACGGTGACAAGGCTGTTCGCCCGCGTGGATATTGCGGGGGAGGATGCCGCACAAACGGCGCTGACCTAGGGCAAGCTCTGCGGCGCGGTATATCCCGCGCTCGGCGTGGTGGAAAGCAAGCTCAAGGTCAAAAAGCAGGACGTGACGATCGCCCCCGCCTTTTGTGCCGAAAAAACGCAGTTTGCATTTGACGTTCGGTTGAAAATCAGCTTATGGCGCGTGGTGGTCGCCGCGCTCCTTTTGCTGGTGCAATATATCAAAATGCCCTCGGTGGAGGAACTGAAACAACGACGGTTACAAAGAATACAAAGTCACAATAAGGAGGCTGTTTGAAATGGAAAAAAGTGTGCAAGGTGTTATCGGAATGTCGATGGACAAAATCAAAGAAATGGTGGACGTCAATACCGTGATCGGTAAGCCCATGGCGGTCAGCGGGGTGACGCTTATCCCGATTTCCAAGGTGACCTACGGCTTCGCGGGCGGCGGCTCCGACCTGCCGACGGCGGCGGACGGTCGCTTCGGCGGCGGCAGCGGCGCGGGCATCACCATTACCCCGATCGCGTTTTTGTCGATCACCGACGGCAAGGTGCAGGTGCTTCCCATCAACGACAAGCCGGGTGCGACCGAGGCGGTCGTTGCGGCGGTGCCGACTTTGGTGGATCGCCTGAAGGATACGTTTACGAAAAAAGACAAGGCTATCGAAAAACCGTAAGAGAAGTTTCGCTTTTTCCCGCATACGTCCGTATGCGGGAAGACTTTATGTGCCGATTTTCAGTAGGAGACAGCTATGGCTAAAGAACGATTACAAAAAATTTTATCCGAATACGGTGTGGCTTCCCGCCGCAAGGCGGAGGAGCTGATCGCCGCGGGAAAGGTGAAGGTAAACGGCCACCCCGCCTCGCTCGGCGATAAGGCGGACGCCTATCGGGACACCATTACCGTAGCGGGAAAGAAGCTCGGGAATATCGGCGAAAAGCCGCGGGAATATACCTACGTGCTGCTTAACAAGCCGCGCGGCGTGGTGACGACGCTCTCGGATGAGCAGGGGCGCCGCTGCGTGGCCGATTTGGTGGCGGACGCGGGGGTGCGGCTGTATCCCATCGGGCGGCTTGACCGCGATTCCGAGGGGCTGTTGCTGCTCACCAACGACGGCGAGTTCGCCAACGCAATCTCGCACCCGAAGCATCACGTGCCGAAGACCTATCTTGTGACGGTGCGTGCCGCGATGACGGAGGAGCAGGCGGCGCGCCTGCAAGAGGGCCTCGTGCTGGACGGCAGAAAAACCGCGCCCGCCGAGGTGATGATACAGGTGAAAGAGCCGGCGCGCACGGTGTTCCAAATGACGATTTACGAGGGGCGCAACCGCCAAATCCGCCGTATGTGCGAGATGCTGGGGATGGAAGTCATCCGCTTAAAGCGTATCAGCATCGGCAGCGTGAAGCTCGGCGGTGCGGCTGTCGGTAAATGGCGGCATTTAGAGGGGAAAGAGGTCAAAGCGCTGCTTCTTGCCGCGGGAAGAGACGAAAAACTGCGCGGCGCGGCACAATACATTCAAAATCACCGGTAACGTCCCGAAAACGGGACACGGTGTTTGGTAAGATACGTGTGAAGATGAGGTGTGAAGATGGGGTGTGAAATAGATGAAGCGATTCGGGAAGCCCAAACATTCATTAGATATTGTAGCGGTCCTTACTGATTTTGCACAATCATCTGAAATACTCCCCATACAACACCCACAAAAAATTAAGAAAAAGTTCCTTGTTTCCGAAGAACAACGAATTGCTTATGAGGACTTTATACATAGTATTCTCAGTGTTTTATATGAGAACGAATTTCAAATCATTAAGAATCACCAAAGTACTCGTAGTAATTCTGTGTATATAGATTTTTATCCGGTAGATGCTCAAGGAAACAGACTTGAACTTGCCCAGATAAGGTTCAGAATCTCTAACCATGCTCCTACTTGTGCAGATTCTTTTTCTTCTAACGGAAGTAGGGCGATGTTCAAAACATTCATAGTAGGAGGAAAACCGTATCCTTCAACAATATCTGTTATGAATGTAGTCAGTACGATATGCGAAGACTTGAAACAAGGAAATTATGAAATGCTTGATACAAATTAGAATACTGCGAAAAAATTGTGAGTAATATTTCTATTATTTCTATGAGGATGAAGAACGAATGAAGATTTTAGCGGTGGATTTGGGCCTTGCACGCACGGGGATCGCGATTTCCGACGTGGGTGAGAGCCTCGCAAGTCCCGTAAAAACCATTGAAGAACGGCATTTGGACCGCCTTTGTGACACCGTGGCGGCGCTCGCAAAGGAAAAGGGTGTCGGCGAGATCGTGGTCGGTCACCCCTGCAATATGGACGGCAGTCGCGGCGAGAGCGCCCGCCGTGCCGAGGGGTTTGCCGAAGACTTGAAAGCGGCAACGGGGCTTCCCGTTACGCTGTGGGACGAGCGGCTGACGACGGTCGCCGCGACCGGCTATTTAAACGAGACGAACGTCCGCGGAAAAAAGCGGAAACAAACGGTGGATATGGTTGCCGCCGTCATTATTTTACAGAACTACTTAGACAGCCGTCGCTGACGGCTTTCAGCACGTTTCGGAAAGGAGCAACACTATGTTACAGCTGATTACCGGTATCGGCGGAAGCGGAAAAACTTACACAATGGTGGAACGCATCGGGAAGCTGCTTGAGGATGACCCCGCAGCCAACCCGATTTTGCTCGTTCCGGAGCAATTTTCGCTCGAAACGGAAAAATTGTTGCTGACGCGGCTTGCTCCGACGGATTTGATGCGTGTGAAGGTATACAGCTTTACGCGCTATTCCGAAATGCTGCTCCGCGAAAGCCGCCGTACCCCGAAGACGCCGTTGAACGAGGGCACGCGGCTGTTGCTGCTTAATCAGGCGCTCAAGGAAACGGAGGGACAGCGCACGCTGCCTTTCCGCGAGGGGGACGCGGGTCAGCTCAAGCTGTTGCTTGACGTGATGAAGGAGTGGAAACAGAACGCGGTGTCCTCGGACAAGATCCAAGAGATCCGCTCCAAGCTGAAAAATCCGCTGTTGTCCGAAAAGCTGCAGGACCTGGAAATCGTTCGCAAAGCCTTTGACATCCTGGTTTCCACCCGTTTTGACGATCCGCAGGATCTGTTGAGCCAGGCGTATGACACGCTGCGTGAGGGCGAGGTAGATTACAGCAAAACGGAGCTGTTTTTGGACGGCTTTATGGGGTTCACCGTGCAGGAGGAGCAGCTCATCTCGTATTGGATCGAACACGCGGCATCGGTCACGGTGTCGCTTTGTAACGACCCGGTTTCCACGCGGGACAGTCGGCTGACGCTGTTTATGCTGCCGGCGGAAACCGCCGCGCGGCTAAAGGGTATGGCGCGCGCCTGCGGCTCGGATGTAAAGCTCTGTGCCCTTACGGATGATCGCCGCCATCCCGACGGCCCGCTGCAAGCGCTTTGTAACGGTATCTTCCGTGCGGATGCGGAGGATCACGCCGACGAGACGGAAACGGACGCGGTGACGGTGATTTCCTGCGTGGACAAAAGCGAGGAGGGCAAGGCAGTCGCCCGCGCCATTCGCCGTTACCTCCGCGAGGAGGGCGGTCGCTGCCGCGACGTGGCAGTGGTGACGCGCGACGTCGGCGCGTATCGCGGTGCGCTGGAGACGGCGCTGCAAAGCGAGGAGATCCCGTATTATCTCGACGAGCGGGAAAGCATTCGCGGCGACGCGCTGGTGGAAACGATTTGCGCCGCGCTGAAAGCCGCGCTGTACGGGTTTTGCACCGAGGACGTTCTGCGTCTTTTGAAAACCGGGATGACCGGTGTTTCCGTTTCGGATACGGCAAAGCTGGAAAACTACGTGTACCAATGGAGCATGGGGCGCTTGTCGCCTGCAACGCCGTTTTCCGAGCATCCCGACGGCTTCGGCAAGGAATGGGACGATAAGGCGAAAACGCGGCTTGAGGAGCTGAACGCGCTGCGCGAGACGATCCTCCGTCCGCTTGATACGCTCAAAAAAGCGTTGAACGGTCAGGTGGACGGCTTGACGTTCGCTTCGGCTGTATATACATATTTAAAAGACGTGGAGGCAAGCAAGCACACAAAGCAGCGCATTCGCCTGCTGGATGAGTCCGGTCAATCGCTGCTCGGCGACCGCGCGGACGACGTGTGGGAGGCGACGATGCGCCTTTTGGATACGTTTGCCGCCGGCGGAACACAAGAGCAGTCGGCTCTCGCGTGGGCGAACTTGTTTTCGATGGCGGCGCAGGCCACCGATTTGGGTGTTTTGCCGAAGGGCATCGACGCGGTGCAGGTGGGCGGCGCGGACCGTATCCGTCTGTCCGCTCCGAAGCGTGTGTTCTTGGTGGGTGCCAACGAAGGGGGGTTCCCCGGCGTGCCGTCCAGCGGCGGATTTTTGAGCGCCCGCGAGCGTAAAGCGCTGCAAAGCCTCGACCTGCGTTTATCAAAGGATATGGAGCGCGAGCTGACGGAGGAGCGTCTGTATGCGTATAACGCCGTTGCCGCCGCCACCGAAGGGGTGACGGTCACCTATTCGCGCAAGGGGATGGACGGCAAGGAGCTGGCTCCCTCCGCGCTCGTGACCGAAATCGAAAAAATCCTGCCGCACGCGGCAAAAACGACGTTCCACACCGGAGCGGACGATTTGCCGGAGACTCCGCGGGAGGCGATGACCTACTATACCGAAACCTATCGCCGGCGGACGCCGCTGACCGGCGCGGTGGAGGCGGTGCTTGAGGAAGATCCGCTGCAGGCGCCGCGCCTGCATTCCCTGCAAAAAATGGCGGAAAAACAGCCGTGGGCTTTTGCGGATCCCGCTGTCGCGGAGACGCTGTTCGGGCGAAACCTTACGGTATCCGCCAGCGCGGTCGAAAAGTATTATTCCTGCCCGTTCCGCTATTTTTGCGACTACGGTCTGCAGATCAGCGACCGTCAAAAAGCGGAGCTGGATCCGCTGAACGCGGGCCACGTTATCCACGATATGATGGAAAAGCTGGTGCCGGTTTACGTGAAGCAGGGATTTGACACCGTGACCGAGGAGCAGGTGAAAGAGGATACCGCCAAGGCGGTGGACGCCTACGTGGAAACGCAGATGGGCGGCACAAAGGAGAAGCCCAAGCGGTTTACGTATCTGGTGAAGCAGCTGAAAGAATCCGGCAACGTGGTGATGTGGCACTTGGTACGCGAGCTGCGTCAAAGCCGCTTCGTTCCCACGGACTTCGAGCTGAAGATCGGAGAGGGAGAGGCGATCCCGCCGTTGACCGTGAAGCTGAAAGACGGCTCCGAGGTGAATATCATTGGCAAGATCGACCGCGTGGACGTGTTTACCGATGAGAACGGAGAGACGTTTATCCGCATCGTGGACTACAAGACCGGCCAAAAAACGCTGAACATCAACGACGTGGTCAACGGAATGAACCTGCAAATGGTGTTGTATCTCTTTGCGGTGATCGCCGACAGCAAGCGTTATGCCGAGCATCCGCAACCTGCCGGGATTTTGTATTTGCCCGCCGGTATGCCGCGCGTGAACTATGCCGGAACGGCGGAGGATACCGCCGCGGCGATGGATGCCGAAATGAAGATGAAAGGCCTTGTTTTGGCGAGAAACTTTGTGGTGAGAGCCATGGAGGAGGAGGCCAAAGGCGTGTTTATTCCGGCGTATATCAAAGAGGGCGCCGCGGACGGAACACCCGAAGAGGAGCTGAAAAAGTTTGACGGCAACCGTTGCAGCGTGTCGTCTCTCGACCAATTCGCCTACCTGCGCCACCGTATGGAGGTGCTGCTCGAGAACATGGCGTTGTCGCTGCGTGCCGGTGAGATCGCCGCGTTCCCCAACAAGAAAAAAGCGGCGTGCAGCTATTGCGATTACGCGGCGGTATGCGGCTTTGAAACGGGGGACGACGTGCGCGCGTTCGATTTCTTCAAAGGCTCGGCGAACAAAAGAAACAAAGGACTTTTGGAGATCCTTGAGAAAAACGGGGGCGAGCCGGTACCGGCGGAGGAAACGCCCGAAAACGGTTAAAGAAAAAACGGCAGGCGGTCGCCTGCCGTTTTTTTGTGCAGATTTGTAAAATTGCACAATTTCCCTGAATATACTTGACAATTTCTGTGTCATATTGTATACTGTTTCTAACTGAAAAGCTCCCTTTTCGGTAGATACAAATCTTATTGAATGAGGTGTAAAAACTATGTCTCTCTCCAAGAAAAACGTGAAATCGTTCTTGGCTGTCGTGCTGGTGCTGGCGATGGTGTTGGCGTTTATGCCGGCTCTCTCCAGCGGAATGAACGCCCAGGCGGTTTCCCATAACTTCGGCGGCAAACGTGTGGGTTGCTGGTGGTGGAGCTCCTCCGACATCAACGAATCCTCTACGGCGGGCAAAGCCGGCGCCACCGAGTATCTCCAATGCATGAAAGACTGCGGTGTCAACGAGATTTATCTCTCCTGCTTTGGTCTTATGAACACGCAGGGCAACCGCTCCAAGATCCACACCTTCGTGGAAAAAGCGAAGAGCTACGGCTGCCGTGTCGCTGTTTTGTACGGTGAGTGGGACGACTTCAACACCAACAACGCGAAGAACTTCGATCTGTTGGTGGGATATATGAAAGCCTACAAGTCCGAGTGGCCGGCGGATCAGCTCTACGGTATCCACATGGACATCGAGCCGGGCAACTACAACGCCACCACGCTGCAAACCTATACCGATAAATTTATCGCCCGCGTGCAGGCGGCCCGTCAGCAGGGCGTCTACATTGAAGTGGACGTCAACTGCGGCTGGAACAACCAGGGCGGTACCTCCACCACGCTGAACGGCGTGACCGGCATCTACAACATCCTCGCCAAAAACTTTGACGCGGTGTTCGCGATGTCTTACCGCAACACCATGAAGGGCACGGACACCATTACGACCTTCGCGGCTCCGGTCGTGAGCGCTTGCAAAGCCAACGGCTGCCCGGTGTACCTGGGTGTGGAGACTGACTCCGGTACCGGCATTTTGCCGAAATCCACCTTTGCCGGCAAGAGCAAAGAGGCTATGTTTGAGGTAATGGACCAGGTTATGGCGAACCTCGCTACGCAGGGCCTTGTGGACTACGGTATGGCGATCCACCAGAACAAATCTCTCCTCGCGCTGCAGGATACCACGCCGACGACCGAGCCTCCCTCTGAGGGCAACTGCATTTGGTCGGGCGACATCAACATGGATATTACCACCAGAAACACTGTGGGTATCATCAAAGTCGATTCGCTGACCGAAGCGATCCGCAACGACATCGCGGCCTACGGCCCGGCGACCAAATACGTGGCGGTTTCGGATAACAGCTCCTACGTGAGCGGTAAATCCGGCTACTGCCTGTTCGGCTTCTATCAGGATGCCAACGCCGCCAAAGGGCTCGAGTACGTCGAGTCCTGGGGTACTGCGGAAAAAGGCGACGAGCTGGTTTACTGCTCTTGGGAGGCCTCGAACACCAAACAAGGGCTGAGCAAATTCGGTTCGGACATCAACTTCTGCGTGTTCTCGGATGGCTCGGATGACATTTGCCACATCGGCAACCTGAAGCTGTATGCGTACCACGGCAGCGTGGTTCCGACCACCAGAACGCCGTCAGCCACCACCGCTTCTACCACCAAAATGAACATCACGACCACCATGCCGACCACCGCGTCGAGCCGTGTGGTAGAGATCCTGTACGGTGACGCCAACGATGACGGTGAGATCAACATGAAAGACGTGCTGACCGTCCGCAAAGAAGTGGCGCAGCTCGACGTGGACTACATCAACATGAAGACAGCCGATGCCAACGGCGACGGCTCCGTCAACATGAAAGACGTGCTGGCGATCCGTAAATACATCGCGCAGCTGGTCGACAAGCTCGGCCCCGGCGTCTGATTTGAACGTTTGACCTAAAGCAAAAATCCACCTGCCTCGGCAGGTGGATTTTTTTGTTGTTTTCGCACATGAAAAAGGGGACTTTGTGTAATTTGTCACAAAAAGAGGAAAGACGCTTGACATTTTTTGTGCGATATTGTATACTATACTAAACTAATATGGCTATTTCTGCGATATTAGAATATTATTAAACGATTTTTATGAGGTGCGAAATGAACAGGGCAAAGAAATTGTCGAAATCCATGATCGCGGTGGCACTTGTTGTTGTGCTCGTGCTGACGATGCTTCCGGCAATTGTCGGAACGATGAATGCCAATGCACAAACGTTTGATGGCCGCAAACACCGTCTCGGTTGCTGGTGGTGGAATTTTTCGGATGCCACGAACACGACGACCCGTGAGCAGTATCTCGGACTTTTGGAAGAGACCGGCGTGACCGAAATCTATATCGAGGCATATACCTACTTGTGTAATACTTCTCAACACGCCACGCTGCATACCTTTATTCAGGCGGCGCAGCAGCACGGTATCCGTACGTCGGTGATGAGAGATGATGCGCAGCTGGCGACGAGTGCCGGCACGTCTCTCAGATACGTTAATGAGCTCTACAACGGCTGGGTCGCGTACAAAAACACCTATCCGGACGACTGGCTGTACGGTATTCACTTCGACGTCGAGCCGGGCGGATATGATGCCACCGTGTTGCAGAATTATTTGGACAACCTGGTGACTAATGCAAAGAACATCCTCATCGATGCCGGTGTGTATTGCGAATTTGCCGTTAACCCGGCGTGGAACGGCTACAACGGCATCTCGTATGACGGATGCACCAACTTCTATGAGGCGCTCGCCAAAACGTTGGGCGGCGGCAAAGGTATGATCGCAATTATGTCTTATCGTACCACCGGCGCCAAGGTTATGTCTCGCGCCAACGAGAGACAAGCGGTCGATTATGCCGTGAAATATAACTGCGATTTCACCTACGGTATTGAGACGGATAAGGTCGAGTCCGGCGTGGATATTCACGACAAGAGCAAGGCGTATCTGTGCGAGATGTTGGATTATATCTACGGCCAGATGGACGCGAAAAATTATCCGATGGATGCCGGTATTGCCATCCACCACGCTCGTGCATATTATACCTATCTGTCCGGTGTGCTTCCCACCACCTCGGTTTACGTGAAGGGCGGCACCACCGCGTCCCGCGCGACCTACACGACAAGGCCCACCACCGCACCGACGCAGCCGCCTTCCGGCAAGCTCGTTTCCACCGTGCTGTGGGACGGCGACGTGGACGCTACCGTTACCATCCAAAACTATATCGGTGACTACGATAACGCGGAAATTGACGCCGCGATTCGTGCGGATATTGCGGCAAAAGGAACACTTGCCGCCGCAGAGTATTACGATATTATCACTACCGGTTATGCAGAGGCGGGTAACACGGACGACTTCTACGTTGTCGCAGGATTGCTTACCGATGATTCGTCCGAATTCTGGGGCAGCGATTCGGAGCCGGGATGTGCGATAATCGGCAAATCCCCCAGCATCTATAAACAACGCTTGACCGGTACGGCCACGGACAAAAAAGGAAATTTGTTAGCGCCTGATTTGAATGCTACCGGCACAAAACTTCAATTCTTCAGCGATGCGGATGGATTTACCGACAAGGTGCATTTGACCCATATCCAAGTGGTCGCGTATCGCTATGACGGCGGCTCGACGCCGACGACGCAGCCCACCACCGCGCCGACCAAGTCGTCTTACACCATTTCCTATAATATCAAAGAAGAGGCCCCGCGTTATAACGAGGTCAACCGCACCGATTCCATAGCGGTCGGCGCGGGTGCGGCGAAGGTCGTCTTTACGCTCCCGAACGTGTTTAAGGGGAACGAGAAGACGAATGAAGAGCTGAACGCGTATTTCGATTTGTACGCGAACGGTGCGCCGCTGGCGCTGTCTTACAGCTTCTCCGAGGTTGTGGACCAAAACTGCGACGTGATCGCGTCGGCTACGTTCCGTATGAACAGCGACGTGACGATCTCGGGCGAGATCAAGCACCCGAACCACGAGGCGTTCTTGGTCGCGGTGAAGGGCTCGCCTGTCCCGACGACCCCGTCTTCGTCGCAGACGACGCCGTCTTCGTCGCAGACGACGCCTTCTTCTTCGCAGACCACTCCGTCTTCTTCCCAGACGACGCCTTCTTCTTCGCAGACCACTCCGTCTTCTTCCCAGACGACCCCGTCTTCTTCTCAGACCGTGCCGTCTCAGTCGATGACACTTCCCACGACCGCGTCGAAGCCGGTGATCGACATTATCTGGGGTGACGCGGACGACGACTGCGAGATCACGATGAAAGACGTGCTGACGATGCGGATGAGCCTCGCCAGCATGGACGTGTATATCGATATGAAGACCGCGGACGCCAACGGCGACGGCGAATTCAATATGAAAGACGTCTTGGCGGTGCGTAAATATATGGCCGGTTTGATTTCCGAGCTTGGCCCCAACGCCGCGTAAGATCACTGAATGAAAATCCCTGCCGTGAAAACGGCAGGGATTTTTTTGTAAAAAAGGGTTGACAAGGGGGAAAAGGTGGAGTATACTGTTTACAAATGTGACGACCGGAAAAAAGTAAAGGCGCCGTCACTCCTTTCAGAGAGCCGCTGGTTGGTGCAAGGGGGCAGGAGAAGCGCTTTGAATACATTCCGCGAGCAGCGCACCGAACGCTTTTTGGTAAGTAGGCTGCGACGGGTACGCCCGTTAAAGCGTTAGGGTATCGTTTTTAAAAACCGTACCCAAAGAGGCCGCTTGCCGCAAGGCGACGGTAAATTGAGGTGGTACCACGGGAATTCCCGTCCTCTGTTTTTAGAAAACAGGAGGGCGGTTTTTTTATTGCCTTCCAAAAGCAAAAGGAGACAGAATTATGGTCATTACGGAACTCTTGGAAAAGAACGCGCGCCTCTACGGTAAAGAGACGGCGCTCGTCGAAATCAACCCGACGGAGGAACACGATGCCGCGCACACCTGGCGTGAGTTCAACCTCATCGAAGCGGACGCGGCGCAGCCGTATCGCCGCGAGATCACGTGGCGTGATTTTGATATTCGTGCGAATCGGTTTGCCAACCTGCTTCTTACCCGCCACGTCAAAAAAGGCGACAAGGTCGGTATTCTTATGATGAACTGCCTCGAGTGGCTGCCGGCGTATTTCGGCGCGCTGAAAGCGGGCGCGGTCGCCGTGCCGCTCAACTTCCGCTATACCGCGGATGAGATCGCGTATTGCGTCGATTTGGCCGACGTGTCCGTTCTCGTCTTCGGGCCGGAGTTTTCCGAGCGCGTGAAGGACGTTCTTCCCACCCTCAAAAAGAAAGTGAAGCAATTTTTCTTCGTGGGCAAAAAAACCCCGAAATTCGCCGAGGATATGGACGAGCTGCTGCCGTTCTGCTCGTCGCAGCAGCCGCCGATCGACCTGCGCGAAAAGGACGATGCCGCGATCTATTTTTCCTCCGGCACGACCGGCTTCCCGAAAGCCATTTTGCATAACCATGAATCGCTTATCTGCTCCTGCCGTACCGAGCAGGCGCACCACGGCCAGACCCGCGAGGACGTGTTCCTTTGCATCCCGCCGCTGTATCACACCGGCGCAAAAATGCACTGGTTCGGGAGCCTCCTTTCCGGCAGTCGCGCGGTGCTGCTCCGCGGCGTGAAGCCCGAATGGATCCTCCGCGCCGCGTCGGACGAAAGGGCGACCATCGTGTGGCTGCTCGTGCCGTGGGCGCAGGATATTCTCGACGCGATCGACAGCGGTCGTGTGGATCTGTCGCAGTATCGCCTGTCTCAGTGGAGACTTATGCACATCGGTGCGCAACCCGTTCCGCCGAGTCTTATCCGTCGCTGGAAAGAGAAATTCCCGAACCACGAATACGACACCAACTACGGCCTTTCCGAGTCGATCGGGCCGGGCTGTGTCCACCTCGGTGTCGAAAACGAGCATAAGGTCGGCGCGATCGGTAAAGCCGGCTATCTGTGGGAGACGAAGATCATCGACGAAAACGGCAACCCCGTCAAACAAGGCGAGGTGGGCGAGCTGGCGGTCAAAGGCCCGGGCGTGATGACCTGCTACTACAAAAACCCCGAAGCGTCGGCGGAAATCCTGCACGACGGCTGGCTGTATACCGGCGATATGGCGCGCGAGGACGAGGACGGCTTTATCTTCCTCGTTGACCGCAAAAAAGACGTCATCATCTCCGGCGGTGAAAACCTCTATCCCGTGCAGATCGAGGACTTCCTGCGCGGCAATATGAAAATCAAGGATGCGGCGGTCATCGGTCTGCCGGATGCGCGCCTCGGCGAAATTGCCGCGGCGATCATCGAGCTGAAAGACGGCGAGACCGCAACCGAAGAAGAAATCAACGCCTTCTGTGCTGATTTGCCGCGTTACAAGCGTCCGCGCAAAATCATTTTTGCGGAAATCCCGCGCAACCCCACCGGCAAGATCGAAAAGCCCGTTTTGCGGAAACGCTATGGCGGCGATTTGCTTGTGGATGCCCAAAACAAAGGCTGAATTTAGTCTCGATTGGAGGAGATTATAATGGATATGGTAATTATTACAGCGTTTCTCGTCGTGTTTTTTGCGGTGATGATCGGTATCGGTGTCTACTGCCGCCGCACCGCCACCGACGTGAACGGCTTCGTCCTCGGCGGACGGAACGTCGGCCCGTGGCTGACCGCGTTTGCGTTTGGTACGTCTTACTTTTCGGCGGTCATCTTCGTCGGATACGCCGGACAGTTCGGCTGGAACTTCGGTCTTGCTTCGACGTGGATCGGCCTCGGTAACGCGTTTATCGGCTCGCTGCTCGCGTGGAGCGTGCTCGGCCGCCGCACCCGCATTATGACTCAGCACCTCGGCAGTAAAACGATGCCCGATTTCTTCGGCGCGCGCTTTAATTCGAAAGGCTTAAAGGTCGCGGCGTCGGCCATTACGTTCTTGTTCCTGATCCCGTACACCGCCTCGCTGTACAACGGTCTTTCCCGTTTGTTCTCGATGGCGTACGAGGGCGTGGACTACTCCATCTGCGTGATCATTATGGCGGCGCTGACCGGCGTGTACGTGCTGTTCGGCGGCTATATGGCGACCGCGATCAACGACTTCATCCAAGGCCTTGTGATGCTTTTCGGTATCGTTGCCGTTATCGGCGCGGTGCTGGCGGACAACGGCGGTCTGACCGCCGCGGTAGCGGAGCTTGCGACCGGCGACAACGGCGGCTGGGAGTTCGCCTCGTTCTTCGGCCCGCAGCCGTTGTTCCTCCTGTTCGTGGTGCTGCTTACCTCGCTCGGAACGTGGGGCCTGCCGCAGATGGTCGGTAAATTCTACGCGATCACCAACGAGGATGCGATCAAAAAAGGTACCGTCATTTCCACGCTGTTTGCCATCGTGGTGGCGGGCGGCTGCTACTTCCTCGGCGGCTTCGGTCGCTTATACAACGTGGACGTGGCGACGGAGGGCTTTGACGCGGTCATCCCGGAGATGCTTTCGACGCTGCCGACGGTGCTTATCGGTATCGTGATCGTGCTTGTTTTGTCCGCTTCGATGTCCACGCTGTCGTCCCTCGTGTTGACGAGCGGCTCGACCCTGACGCTCGACTTTATCGCGCCGCTCAAAAAGAGCGAGATGAAAGAGAAGAGCAAGATGCTGTGCATCCGCGCGTTCATCGTGTTCTTTATCGCGGTGTCGGCGTTCATCGCTATTATGCAATATAAATCGAAGAACCTGCTGATCGCCCAGATGATGGGCGTGTCGTGGGGTGCTTTGGCGGGCGCGTTCCTCGCTCCGTTCCTCTATGGTCTCTATTGGAAAGGCGTCACCAAGCCCGCCGTCGTCTGCTCGTTCGTGTTCGGCGTGGGTCTGGAGATCGTGCAGCTGCTCGTTTCGATGAAGGTGTTGTCGGTCGCAGACGTGCCGGTGCTGTCTTTCGTGTTTACAAACTCGCTGTACTCCGGCGTGTTCGCCATGGTGGGCGGCCTTGTGCTCGTGCCGATCGTCAGCTTGCTTACGAAGAAAGCGAAGCCGGACGACGTGGACGACAAGTTCCGCTGCTATGAGATGACCAAGGTGGTCGAAATTACCGATTCTCTCGGTGACTAAAAGCATAAGTTTTCCTTGCACAACGGCGTTCTTCGTGATATAATGAACGGTAAGGCAAAAACTACTTTATGTTTAGGATGTGACGATATGAAACAACTGATGATCGGCAACGCCGCGGTTTCCCGCGGGTTGTACGAGGCGGGCTGCGGCCTGATTTCCAGCTATCCGGGTACGCCCTCGACGGAAATCACCGAAACCGCCGCCAAATATCCGGAAATCTACTGCGAGTGGGCTCCGAACGAGAAGGTCGCTATGGAGGTCGCGTTCGGCGCGTCGCTCGGCGGGGTGCGCTCTGCCTGCTGTATGAAGCACGTGGGCTTAAACGTCGCCGCCGACCCGCTGTATACGATGTCGTACACGGGCGTCAACGCGGGCGTTGTCGTCTGCGTGGCGGACGATCCGGCGATGCACTCCTCTCAAAACGAGCAGGATTCCCGCCACCACGCGATCGCCTCTAAAGTGCCGATGCTCGAGCCGGCGGATGCGGCGGAGAGCCGCGACTTTGCGATGAAAGCGTTTGAGCTTTCGGAAAAATACGACACGCCGGTGCTTTTACGTATGTGCACCCGTATCGCGCACTCCCAGAGCCTTGTTGAGCCGGGCGAGCGCAACGAAGCCGCCGCGAAACCGTATGAGAAGAATCCCGCGAAATACATTATGATGCCGGCGATGGCGAAAAAACGCCATCCGTTCGTGGAGGAGCGCACCGAGGCGCTTCGCGAGTACGCCGAGACCTGCGATTTGAACCGCGAGGAGTGGGGCGGTACCGACGTCGGTATCATCACCACCGGCGCGTCGTACCAGTACGTCAAAGAGGTGCTGGGGGACGAGGTGAGCGTTCTCAAGCTCGGTATGGTCAACCCCCTGCCGGTGGAGCGCATTAAAGCCTTCGCCAAAAAGGTGAAACGCCTTGTGGTGGTGGAGGAGCTGGATCCCATTATCGAAAACCACTGTAAAGCGCTTGGCCTTGACGTTGAGGGCAAGAACCTGTTCTCGATGATCGGCGAATTTTCGCAAGAAACCGTGGCGAAAGCGTTTGGCAAGCCGCTTCCGAAAACGACCGCGCTCGATACCGAAGCGCCGGTCCGCCCGCCGATGATGTGCGCGGGCTGCCCGCACCGCGGTATGTTCTATACGCTGTCGAAGCTCAAGCTCACCGTGATGGGTGACATCGGCTGCTATACGCTCGGCGCGCAGCAACCGCTTGCCGCGATCGACACCACACTGTGCATGGGCGCTTCTGTTTCGGGGCTTCACGGCTTCAACAAAGCCGCGGGTGCTTCGGGCAAGACCGTGGCGGTTATCGGCGATTCCACCTTTATGCATTCCGGTATGACCGGCCTTGTGAACATCGCCTACAACGATACGCCCTCGACGGTCATCATTCTTGACAACTCCATTACCGGTATGACCGGCCACCAGCAAAACCCGACCACCGGCTTTAACCTGCGCGGTGAGCCGGCGGCGGCGGTCAACCTGGAAGCCCTCTGTAAAGCTCTCGGCATTGACAGAGTCCGCGTCGTGGATCCTTACGATTTGGCGGCGTGCGAAGCGGTCGTGAAAGAGGAACTCGCGGTGGATGCCCCGTCGGTCATCATCAGCCGCCGTCCCTGCGTGCTTCTTAAGCACGTCAAGCACGACAAGCCGGTGAAAGTGAATACCGACAAGTGCGTCGGCTGCAAGAGCTGCATGAAACTCGGCTGCCCCACCATCCGCATTGTGGACGGCAAGGCGCAGATCGACGATACGCTGTGCGTTGGCTGCCACGTCTGCGAGCAGATGTGCCGCCTTAACGCGATTGAGGAGGGCTGAACATGAAAACGGTTAGTGTTATGATTGTGGGCGTGGGCGGCCAAGGCTCGCTTCTTGCCTCGAAACTCCTCGGCAAGCTGCTGTGCGACGAGGGCTACGACGTGAAAGTGTCGGAGGTCCACGGTATGAGCCAGCGCGGCGGCTCGGTGGTCACTTACGTGCGCTTCGGCGACAAGGTGTATTCGCCGGTCATCACCGACGGCGAGGCGGATTATATCGTCTCGTTTGAAAAGCTGGAGGCGGCGCGTTACGCCTCTTGTCTCAAAGAGGGCGGCAAGGTGATCGTCAACACCCAGGAAATCGCGCCGATGCCGGTCATCGTGGGCGCGGCGGAGTATCCGTCGGCGATCCTCGACGAAATGAGCGCCAAGGGCATCCACGTCGATGCGATGAACGCGCTGTCGCTTGCGGAGCAGGCCGGCTCGTCGAAAGCGGTCAACATCGTGCTGATGGGCCGCCTTGCGAAATATTTTGACATTCCGAAAGACAAATGGATCGCCGCGATCGAAAAATCTGTGGCGGAGAAGTTTGTCGAGATGAACAAAAAGGCGTTCGAGCTCGGCTATTCCGCCGAATAAACGCCACTGAAACCAAGAGAAAGGGGATGTGCCCCATGGAGAGATATTGGCAGCCGGAAATGGAGACCGCCTCGCGCGAAACGCTTACGCAGATCCAAAGCGAGCGGCTGGTTGCGCTTGTCAAACGAGTGTACGACAACGTGCCGCTCTACCGCGAGCGGATGGATAACGCCGGTGTCAAGCCGGAGGATATTCATTCTATTGCCGACCTCGGCAAGCTGCCGCTGACAAGCAAGCAAGACCTGCGCGACACCTATCCTTACGGGCTGTTCGCCGTGCCGCTTAAAGACGTGGTGCGCCTGCACGCGTCCTCCGGTACGACCGGCAAGCAAATCGTCGTGGGTTACACGAAAAACGACCTCGAAACCTGGTCGGACATCTGCGCGCGTCAGCTGACCGCGGCGGGAGCGGGGAAGGACGACATTATCCACGTGTCCTACGGCTACGGTCTGTTTACCGGCGGCTTCGGCATCCACGGCGGTGCCGAGCGTATCGGTGCGACGGTGGTTCCGGTTTCCTCCGGCAACACCGAGCGTCAAATTACCATTATGCGCGACTTCGGGTGTACGTTCCTTTGCTGTACGCCGTCTTACGCGATGTACCTCGCGGAAACGATCGAGAAAATGGGCGTTCCGAAAGAGGAAATCAAGCTCCACGGCGGCATTTTCGGTGCCGAGCCGTGGACGAAAGAGATGTGCGACTCGCTCGAACAAAAGCTCGGCATCAAAGCGTTCGACGTGTATGGATTGACCGAGATCATGGGCCCCGGCGTGGCGTTCGGCTGCTCGGCGCAAGAGGGATTGCACGTCAACGAGGACCACTTTATCATCGAATGTATCGACCCCGAAACGGAACAGCCCGTGCCGGACGGTCAGCAGGGTGAGCTCGTGTTCACCTGCCTTACGAAAGAGGCGTTCCCGCTCGTGCGCTTCCGCACGCGCGACATCGGTATTCTTTCCCACGAAACCTGCTCCTGCGGGCGCACGTTCGTGAAAATGAGCAAGCCGATGGGCCGCACCGACGATATGCTCATCATCCGCGGCGTCAACGTCTTCCCGTCGCAGATCGAAACGGTGCTTCTTAAACTCGGTTA
>JAZUKW010000092.1:0-4484 GCA_045643425.1 Acutalibacteraceae bacterium | reverse complement strand
CGGCTCGGCATCGGGGGATGTGGGACGTTTTGGTTTCCATCTCATCCGCCTCGCATACGCTCGGCACCTTCCCCTTAAGGGGATGGCTTGCCTAATACCATCGCCGCCGTTGGTCGGTGCGAAATTCATAAACGGCGGGAGCGAGCCCCCGCCCTACGGTATCATTTGAGTTTTGTGTGTAAGGGACGTCGAGGGCGCCGTTCCCTACGAAGCGCGCCGCGTTTTATCAAAATAAAAACCGCTGTTCCGGGAGGAACGGCGGTTTTACCTTATTATATACGCAGTTATTATATACGCTTCATATACGTTTCGCGGGAACGTGCGGGCGTTACGAGGGAATCTCCGTGATCGGCAGGGAGGCGGTGGCGTTGAGCGTTTGGTCGGCGACGTGGCCTGCGAGGAATTCATAATATCCCTGCGCGCCGATCATCGCGGCGTTATCGCCGCAAAGCGACAGCGGCGGCACGTACAGCTTGCGCCCCGTTTTGTCGCACCGCGCCTGCATTTCGCGGCGGAGCGCTTTGTTGGCGGAGACGCCGCCCGCGAGCACGATCGTTTTTGCCGAGAGCTCGTCCGCGGCGGCGAGCGTGTTGTCGCACAGCAGCTCGACCACCTTGGCGCGGAACGAGGCGCACACGTCGTCCACATTCACGTCCTCGCCTTTTTGCTCGGCGTTATGTAACAAATTCAGCACCGCGGTCTTCATGCCGGAAAAGCTGAAATCATACGGGCTGCCGTCCACCCGCGGGCGGGGGAAGCGATAGGCGTTCGGGTCGCCGTTTTCGGCGCGGGCATCCAGCGCGATGCCGCCGGGATAGGGCATTCCCATCGCGCGGGCGGCTTTGTCGAAGCATTCGCCCGCCGCGTCGTCGCGGGTACGGCCGATGACGGTGAAATCCGTATAGTCGTTGACGGTGACGATGTGGCTGTGGCCGCCGGACACGACGAGGCACAAAAACGGCGGTTCCAAATCCGGGTGTGCGAGATAGTTGGCGGCAATATGGCCGCGTAGGTGATGCACCGGCACGAGCGGCAACCCGGTCGCGGCGGCAAGCCCTTTGGCGAAGTTGACGCCGACGAGCAGCGCACCGATCAGCCCCGGCGCGGCGGTGACGGCGATCGCGTCGATGTCCGCAAGCGTCAAGCCCGCCTCCGACAACGCTTCGCGGGTCACGCCGGACACGGCCTCCGTGTGGCGGCGGCTGGCGATCTCGGGGACAACGCCGCCGTAGATGCGGTGTTCCTCGACCTGCGACGCGACGATATTCGACAGCACCTCGCGCCCGTCTTTCACAACGGCGGCGGCGGTCTCGTCGCACGAGGATTCAATAGCTAATACGTTCACGGCTGCTCACCGTCCTTTTTCAGATAGTAGGAATACAGCACCGCGTCCTCCTGCGGCGCCTCATAAAAGCGGGGACGATAACCGTCCTGCACAAAGCCGAATTTTTCATACAGCGTGCGGGCGGGGAGGTTGCTTTGGCGGGTTTCGAGCATCAGCCGTGTCACGCCGTTTTTCGCGGCGTAATCCGCGGCGGCAGACATGAGCCAAAAACCTACCCCCGAACGACGGAACTTCTCGGAGACCGCGACCTGCGCAATATCGCACTCGTCCAGGACGTGGTGCATTCCGAGGAAGCCCAGCACCTCGCCCTGCTCGTTTTCCGCTACCAAAAAGACGGCGGCGTCGTTTTGCAGCTCCGAGGCGAGGCCTGCCTCCGACCAGGGTTGAGAAAAGCACTCGCGCTCAAGCTCCGCGAGCGGTTTTACGTGGCGCTCGTCCATCCGCACGATGCGAAACGGCGGCAACAGCGCGGGCAGCACCGCTTTCAGCGCGTCCCGCGTTTCGCGGTACAGCGAGGGCGGCCCGCCGTAGGGATCGGGGACGCCGCCGCCGAGCAGCACGATTTTGCGGGGATCCGCGCCGGCGGCGATCAGTGTCAGCCGGTGACGGTCGGTCATGACCGCGACCACGTGCGCCGCGTCATAGAGCGCGGGGGTCACCTGCTTCGAGAGGTGGCGGGAGATGTCGATGCCTTCCTCCGCCATTACGTCAATGGCGTTGCGGGAGGAGGGAGAGCCGTCGGCCGCGAGGCCGGCGCTGTCCGCAATAACGGGAAGCCCCCGCGCAGCGGCAATTTCGGAAAACAGCGCCGCGGCCATAGGACTGCGGCAGGTGTTGCCGGTACAAACGAATAAGAAACGGTTATAAAAGCCCATGCGGCGCCTCCTTTCCTGAAAAATTTAATCAAAAACCAAAAATGTACCCCCTAAAACGGGGGAAACCAAAATATACCCCTTATTCCGCATCCTCGTCGGTGGGAACGGGGACGAAGTTGCCGTCCGGCCCGAGGGTGACGTCGGTGATGTCCGAGTGGGTGCGGCGACGCACGTCGCGCATCCGGAACTCGTCGCCCGCGCCCCAAAACGTGATAGAAATGCCGTGGCGCTTGGCGCGGCCGGTGCGGCCGATGCGGTGGAGATAGTATTCGTTTTCGTCGGGGATGTCATAGTTGAACACGGCCTCCACGTCGTCCACGTCGATGCCGCGCGCCGCCACGTCGGTGGCGACGAGGATCTCGAATTTGCCCTTGCGATAGCCCGCCATCACCTGATTGCGCTGCCCTTGCGAGATGTCACCGTGCAGGCAGTCGGCGGATTTGCCCTGTCGTTTGAGCTGACCGCAAAGCTGGCGCACGGTGGATTTGCGGTTGCAAAACACCATAACGCGGTGTAGATCCAGCGCGTTGATGATTTTCAGCATATCGGTGGTGCGCTGGCTTCCGGAGGAGCGCAGCGCGTATTGGCGGATGTTCGGGCGGTTGTCGCCCTTGGATTCCACCTCGATCTGCACCGCGTTCCGTTGGTATTCCCACGCCACGTCCTCCACGTCGCGGGAGATGGTGGCGGAAAACATCACCACTTGGGTGTCGGCGGGGGTGGAGTGCAGAATTTTCCGCACGTCGCGAATGAAGCCCATTTTGAGCATCTCGTCCGCCTCGTCCAGCACGACGGTGTAGACGTTGCCGAGCCACACCACGCGCCGCCCCATCAGATCGAGCAAGCGACCGGGTGTGGCGACCACGATCTGCGGCTTTTTCTTCATGGCGTTTATCTGCGTGTTCATGCTTTGCCCGCCGTAGACGGGAACGATATGTACGCCGGGACGAAACGCCGCCAGCCGCCGCAGGTCGTCGGTGATCTGCAGGCACAGCTCACGGGTGGGGCAGACCACGACCGCCTGAATATCGGTACATTCCAAATCGAGGCATTCGAGAAGCGGAATGCCGAAGGCGCAGGTCTTGCCGGTTCCGGTGGGGGCTTTGGCGATGACGTCGTAGCCGTCTCGCACAGCGGGGATCGCCTGCATCTGCACCGGCGTGGGGGTGGTGAAGCCCATTTTTTCGAGGGCGCGCGTTGTCTCCGGCTGTAGCTCCAGCGCGTCAAAGGTTAAAATCTCGGGTTGTTCGTTGCTCACAAAATTGTCCTCCGTGTGTTGATTATCAAAATAGGGGGGTAGGTTTTGGTTATTTCAGCTCGACGATGGTCACGCCGTCCTCGCCCTCGCCGTATTTGCCGAGGCGGAAGGATTTGACAGACGGGTGCGCGCGTAAATGCTGTTGTACTGCCGCGCGCAGAACGCCGGTCCCTTTGCCGTGAATGAGGGTGACGGAGCCGACGTTCGCCAGCACCGTTCGGTCGAGAAACAGATCCACCGCGGGGAGCGCCTCGTCCACCGCCATGCCGCGCAGATCCAGCTCCAGCCCGGTGCCGCGGATGCGGCCGGGAGCGTCCGCCGACGAGGTTTCGGCGGCGGGGGCATAGGATTTGCGGAATTTTTTGGCGGCGGAGGCGGTTTGGGCTTTGGCGCCGGCGGCCTCTTTCAGCCGCAATTCCGCCAGCGGCACGCGCGTATGGACAACGCCGGCCTGGATCTCCACCTGACCGTCCTTATCCGGAAGCGACAGCACCGTGCCGTCTTTGCCGAGGGACGCGAGCGTGACCGTGTCGCCGATCTTCAGCGGGCGCGGCAGAACGTACAGCTCTTCGGCGGGAGTCACCACGGGATCCAGCTCGTCCTCCATTTTCGACAGCTGACGGCGCAGCTTCGATTTGGCGGCGGTCGCTTTTTCGCGGAAGTCCGCCGCGTTTTTTTGTTTTTTCAGCCGATCCAATTCCTCGATCAGCCGTTCGGAATCCAGCCGCGCCCGTTCCACGATTTTTTTCGCTTCGGCGCGCGGATCATCGAGCGCTTTGCGGCGTTCGTTTTCCATTTGTTCGGCGCGCGCTTTTGCGGCCGCCGCATCCCGTTCGGCTGAGGTACGGGACTGTTTGGCGTCCGCGAGTTCTTGTTCGAGCGCGTGGCGTTGTTCGTCGAGGCGTACCACGACGTCTTCCATCTTGCGGTCGTCGCCCGAAACGAGCGTTTTGGCGCGTTCCACCACGTCGGGTGTCATGCCGAGCCGTTCGGAAATGGCAAACGC
>JAZUKW010000091.1:0-35705 GCA_045643425.1 Acutalibacteraceae bacterium | reverse complement strand
GTGATTAAGGTGGACGATTTTGCCTCGCGCGAGGAAATGGGCAGTACCAGTAAATTCCCGAAATGGGCGGTGGCATACAAATATCCGCCGGAGGAAAAGGAAACCACGCTTTTGGACGTGGAAATCAACGTCGGGCGTACCGGCGTGCTGACGCCGACCGGCGTGTTTGAGCCGGTGATGCTGGCAGGAACGACCGTGTCTCGTGCCACGCTCCACAACGAGGATTTTATCGCGGAAAAAGGGCTCGCCATCGGCGACCGCGTAATTTTGCGCAAGGCAGGCGACATCATCCCCGAAGTGGTGCGCGTGACCGCGCACAACGAGAGCGCCGCGCTCTACGAAATGCCGCGCGAGTGTCCGTCCTGCGGCGGTCCTGCATTCCGCGAGGCGGGGGAAGCGGCGCTGCGGTGCTTAAACCCCGATTGCCCGGCGCAGCGGCTGCGCAATCTCATCCACTTTACCTCCCGCGCCGCGATGGATATTGAGGGACTCGGCGAGGCGGTGCTCGAACAGCTTGTGGAGGCGGGACTGCTCGCCCACGCTTACGATTTGTATTCGCTCGATTTCTCCGCGGTGGCGGCGCTGGAACGCCTCGGCGAAAAATCGGCGGACAACCTGCGTGCCGCGATCGAAAAATCGAAAGAGAACGATCTTTACCGCGTGATTTACGCGCTCGGCATTCGTCATATCGGCGAAAAAGCGGCAAAGCTGCTCGCCGACCGCTTCGGCAATATGGAAACGCTTATGAACGCCACGCTCGACGAGGTGTCGTCGATCGACGGCTTCGGCGGCATTATGGCGGACAGCGTGTGTCGGTTCTTTGAGCAGGAGTCGTCCCGCGCGTTTGTCGAAAAATTGCGGGATGCGGGCGTGAATATGGAAAACAAGACCGTCCGCACCGACGACCGTTTTGCCGGAAAGACCTTTGTGCTGACCGGCACGCTCCCGACCATGGGCCGCGCGGAAGCGTCGGCGCTTATCGAGCAATACGGCGGCAAAACGTCCGGCAGCGTGTCCAAAAAGACGGATTACGTTTTGGCGGGCGAGGAGGCCGGCAGCAAGCTCACCAAAGCGCAAGCCCTCGGCATTCCGATCATCAGCGAAGCAGAATTTTTGGCGATGATTGAATAATGGAACGAAAAGCGAGAAAAGTAACGCGGTTGCCGGATTACGATTACAATAGCGCCGGTGCCTATTTCGTTACGATTTGTACCAAAAACAGACGCTGTATCTTGTCCAAGATTGTAGGGGCTGGCGTCCTCGACAGCCCCAAAGTTGTTTTGACGAAATATGGGAATGTCGCAGAAAAACAGATACAAGCGATGGACGCGTTGTATGAAAATTTGAACGTGGATAAATACGTGATTATGCCGAACCATATTCACCTTCTCGTTCGGATTTTGTGCGTGACGGATGAGAGGGGGTCGTCGGGGACGCCGACCCCTACATACAACTCGCACATTCCTCGCTTTGTTTCCACATTTAAGCGATATTGTAATAAGCAATGTGGCGAAAAACTCTGGCAACGGGGATTTTATGACCACGTTATTCGGAACGATGACGATTACGATGCGATTTGGCAATACATCGACGAAAATCCGATAAAATGGGAACTCGACAAGTTTTATAAAACTCGATAAAAACAAAAATCCCCGCAATCGTAAGGTTGCGGGGATTTCTTTTCGGGATTATTCGTCGTCGTCTTTTTTCTTCAGGAATTTCGGCAACACGAACAGAGCGACAAGCACAGCGACCGCCGCGATAATGGCGATCAAGGGGCCTTTGCTGATGGTGTCACCGGCGGCGACGGCAAGAGATAGGCTCGTGTTCATACCTCAAAACACGAATTTGGTCAGAAGCATACCGACGAAGCACAGCACAAAGAAGCCGATGGCGATGTATTTCGTCCAGCGACCGAGCATCGCGTCCACCGTGCGGGCGCGGCCTTTGTCAAAAAAGCTGTCCGCGGCACCGGAGATGGCGCCGAGGTTCGCCTGGCGACCCTGCTGCAGCAGAACCACCACGATGATCAGAAGCGCGGCCAAAATCAGGATCGCGCCGGTAAGGTACATAAGCCAAGTCATAGTTCATATCCTCCAAGCGGCAAAATGCCGTAAAATTTACATTTCTCTGCAAATGCTCATATATGATACCACATATACGAAAAAAATGCAAGAAAAATTTTTTATAAAGTGAAAATTAACCGAAAGTCAGCTGTTCGCCCACGTCTTCGGCGGCGAGCGTCGCTCCCGCGGCGGGAATATTTTTGGTGCGATAGCGAGCGGGCTTGGCGAGCATTCCCTCCTCAAACGGGACGACCGCCTCCACGCGATGGCTGCTCTTGAGGGTCATCACCTGCACGCCCTGCGTGTTGCGGGTGGTCTTGGGCGAAAGCGCGCCGGAATGGAGCAGCAGACGGCGGCCGGAGGTGGAGGAAAGCAGGAATTCGCCGTCCTCCTTAATGTGGTAGATCGCGACGAGCGGGGATTTGTCGCTGTAAGCGCCGACCAGCTTTTTGCGGTTGGATTTGGTGTCGTACGCGGACAGCGGGACTTTCGCCACCTTGCCGTTTTCAAAGAAGAACAGAAGATAGCCGGAAAAATCGGTGGTCGCGACCATGTGGATGGCGGTCTCGCCCGGATCGAAGCTCAGCTTGGTGGCGACGAAATCGCCGAGCACGCTCGCCTTGGTGTCCGCAAAGTCGTAGGCGTGCGCCTTATAGCAGGAGGCGGCGTTCGAGAAGAACAACAGCTCGTAGGCGTTGTTCGCCTCTACCGTGACGAGCATTCTGTCGTTTTCTTTAAACTTATGCTCGCTGCTCATACGCAGGGAATTGGGCTGGATCTTTTTGAAATAGCCCTCTTTCGTGAAGAACAGCGTGCAGGGATAGGCGTCGATCTCCTCGGCGGCATCCACCTGCGTTTCTTCCACGTCGGTGGCGTAAAGGATCTTCGTGCGGCGGGGCTGGCCGAATTTTTTGGCCACCTGCTTCAGCTCGTCGATGATGATGTTGCGCACGCGGGCGCGGCTCTTGAGAATATCCTCCATATCGGCGATGTTCTTTTCGAGATCCTCGATGTCGGCGAGGCGTTTTAAGATATATTCGCGGTTGAAGTGGCGCAGCTTGATCTCCGCGACGTACTCCGCCTGCGTTTGGTCGATACCGAAGCCGATCATCAGGTTGGGAACGACCTCGCTCTCTTCCTCGGTCGCGCGGACGATCTGCACCGCCTTGTCGATGTCGAGCAGGATCTTTTGGAGTCCCTTTAAGAGATGCAGCTTTTCTTTGGCGCGGGACAGATCGAAATAGGTGCGGCGACGGACACATTCGGTGCGGAACGCCGTCCACTCGTCCAAAAGCTCGCGCACACCCAGCACCTGCGGCATACCGCCGACGAGGACGTTAAAGTTGCAGGAGAAGCTGTCTTCGAGCGGCGTCAGCGCAAACAGACGGTTCATCAGCTTGTCCGGATCGACGCCGCGTTTCAAATCGATGGTGATTTTAAGACCCTCTCTGCCCGTTTCGTTGCGGATGTCGTTGATCTCCTTGATCTTGCCCACTTTGACAAGATCCACCACCTTGGCGATGATCGCCTCCAAATTGGTGGTATAGGGGATCTCGGTGATGTTCAGGCAGTTGCTTTCTTTGTCGTATTCGTAGTTGGAGCGTATGCGGAAGCTGCCGCGGCCGGTTTTATAGATTTCTTCCATCTCCGCCGGGTTGTAAATCAGCGTGCCGCCGCCGGGGAAGTCCGGCGCGGGCAGGGTTTCGAGCAGGTTGTGCTCGGGATTTTTCATCAGCGCGATGGTCGTCTCGCATACGTCGGCGAGGTTAAACGAGCAAATCTGGCTCGCCATACCGACGGCGATACCGAGGTTGTTGTTCACGAGGATAGTGGGGAAAGAAACGGGGAACAGCGTCGGCTCCGTGGTGGTGGAGTCGTAGTTGTCCACAAAATCGACCGTATCCTTGTCGATGTCGTGAAACAGCTCCGCCGCGATCGGCGTGAGCTTCGCCTCGGTATAGCGGTGGGCGGCGCACTCGATGCCGGTGGAATAGAATTTACCGAAGTTGCCCTTGGAATCGACGAACGGGTGTAAGAGCGCTTCGTGACCGGCGGCAAGACGCACCATCGTATCGTAAATGGCGGCGTCGCCGTGGGGGTTCAGCTTCATCGTCGCACCCACGATGTTGGCGGATTTGGTACGCGCGCCGGTCAGAAGTCCCTGCTTATACATCGTATAGAGCAGCTTGCGGTGAGACGGCTTAAAGCCGTCGATCTCCGGAATGGCGCGGGACAGAATCACGCTCATCGCGTAGGGCATATAGTTGTTTTTGAGGGTGTCGGTGACCGGCTCGTGTTCGAGAAGTCCGGCGCCGGAAATGCGCACGTTATCGGGAAGCGACAGAAGCTCGGATTGTTTTTTTGATGTTTTTTTAGCCATTGTCTTTCCCTCCTCAGCTCAAATCCAGCATATCGAGATAATCGCCGCCGAATTGGGCGATCATCTCCTTGCGCTCGGCGAGGTTGTTGCCGAGCAGCGTGTCGAACATCGCGGCGGTCGCCTCCGCGTCGGTAGGTTCTACGCGGATGAGGCGGCGCGTCGGCGGGTTCATCGTCGTCAGCGACATCATATCCGGATCGTTTTCACCAAGACCTTTCGAACGCTGGATGGTGTATTTCTTGTCGCCGATCTCTTCCATAAACTGCGCTTTTTCGCGGTCGTTATAAGCAAAATAGGTGGTGTCCTTCGTGCTGATCTCATACAGCGGGGTCTCGGCGATATAGACGTAGCCTTTTTCGATAAGCGTCGGGGTCAGCCGATAGAGCATCGTTAAAATCAGCGTGCGGATCTGGAAGCCGTCGACGTCGGCATCGGTACACAGAATGATTTTCGAGAACCGCAGAAGCGACAAGTCGAAGGTGGTCAGGTTCTTGTTGGATTTGCTCTTGACCTCCACACCGCAGCCGAGCACCTTGAGCAGATCGACGATGATGTCGCTTTTGAAGATCTGGTCGTACTCCGCCTTTAAGCAGTTGAGGATTTTACCGCGCACCGGAATGACCGCTTGGAAATCGGGGTTGCGCGCCTGGATGCACGCGCCCATAGCGGATTTACCCTCCACGATAAAGAGCTCGCGCTCGGCGACGTCACGGGAGCGGCAATCGACGAAGTTTTGCACACGCGAGGTGATGTCGTTGCCGGTTTGCAGCTTCTTTTTGATGTCGATGCGGGTGCTTTCCGCCTTTTCACGGGAGCGTTTGTTGACGAGCACCTGGTTGGCGATCTTGTCCGCCTCCACCTTGTTTTCGAGGAAATAGATCTCCAGCTGTTGACGCAGAAAATCGGTCATCGCCTCTTGGATAAACTTGTTGGTGATGGCGAGCTTCGTCTGGTTCTCGTAGGAGGTTTGGGTGGAGAACGAGGAGGAGACGAAAATCAGGCAATCCTGCACGTCCTGAAACGTGATCTTGCTCTCGTTTTTGTTGTAGCGGCTGTTTTGGCGCAGATAGGCGTCGATTTGCGACACGAATGCGGATTTGACCGCCTTTTCGGGAGCGCCGCCGTGTGCCAGCCAGCTGGAGTTGTGGTAGTATTCGAGCTTGTTGACGCGGTTCGAGAAGCACAGCGCGACCTCGAACTTGACTTTATATTCCTCTTTGTCCGCGCGGTCGCGGCCGCGACGCTCCGCCGACCACACCTGCGGATCGGTCATGGCTTTGTCTTCCACAAGCTCGGTCACGTAATCGGCGATGCCTTTTTCGTAATAATATTCGGTGGTTTCGAACGAGCTGCCGTTTTGCCAGCGGAGAACGAACTGCACCTTGGGGTTGACGATCGCTTGGCGCTTCATCACGTCCTCGAAATACTCTTTCGGCACCTCAATGTCGGTGAACACGTCCAGGTCGGGCTTCCAGCGGATGGTGGAGCCGGTGTCCTTTTTCGCGTACGGCTCTTTTTTGAGGCCGCCCACGTTTTCGCCCTTTTCAAAATGGAGGGTATACAGCGTGTTGTCGCGGTGCACCTCCACGTCCATATATTCGGAGGTAAACTGTGTGGCGCAGGCGCCGAGACCGTTCAAGCCGAGCGAGAACTCATAGTTTTCGCCGGCGTTCGTGTTGTATTTACCGCCGGCGTACATCTCGCAGAACACCAGCTCCCAGTTATACCGTTCCTCTTTCGGGTTGTAGTCGAGCGGGATGCCGCGTCCTTGGTCTTTGACCTCAAAGGAGTTGTCCGAAAACCGCGTTAACACGATTTTTTTGCCGTGACCCTCGCGCGCCTCGTCAATGGAGTTGGAGAGGATCTCGAAAACCGCGTGCTGGCAGCCCTCGAGTCCGTCCGAGCCGAAGATGACCGCCGGGCGATAACGCACGCGGTCGGCACCTTTCAGGGATTGGATACTTTCGTTGTCGTAGTTTGGTTTTTTCTTTTCAGCCATTTTCTGTCCTCACTTATTCGGATTTCTTCTTTTCGATGGTTTATCAAACCGTTATGCCGCCGTCTACGGCAAGCACTTGACCGGTAATGAACGAGCTTTGGTCGCCGGCAAAAAACGCCACCGCGTTCGCCACCTCGTCGGGGGTGCCGATGCGGGAAAGGGGCGTTTCGTCGGCAAGCGCTTGGAGATCGTCCGCGCTGAGGTGAGCGTTCATCGGCGTGTCGATCACGCCGGGCGCGACGCAGTTGACGGTGATCCCCGACGGGCCGACCTCTTTGGCGAGGGCTTTTGTAAACCCGATGAGCGCGGCTTTGGCGGCGGAATACGCCACCTCGCACGAGCCGCCGGAAATGCCCCACATCGAGGAAATCTGGATGATGCGCCCCGCTTTTTTGCGGATCATCGCGGGAAGCGCGGCGCGGGAGAGATAAAACGCGCCGTCCACGTGGACGCCGAACATCTCGCGCCATTCGTCGGCGGACAGGTCGGTGAGCAGCCCTTGCTTTGAGATACCGGCGTGGTTCACAAGCACGTCGATTTCGCCGAGCGCTTTTTTACATTCTTCGATGAGCGTCGTCGCCTGCGCCTCATCTGCCAAATCGGCACAAAGCGCAACGGCGCGCCCGCCTTGCGCGTTCAGCTCATCGGCGAGCGCGCGGGCGGCTTGTTCGTTTTTATGGTAGTGCAGGCAAAGGGAAAAGCCGTCTTTTGCAAGCCGGCGGGCGATGGCTTGCCCGATACCGCCGGACGCGCCGGTGATAAGGGCGATCTTTTCGCTCATTTCGTTTCCTCCAATACGGCGGGAAGAAGCTTCCCGTAAGCTTTGAATGCGCTCGGAAGCGCGGTGTCGTTTTTGAGCTCCTTTGCGGTGACGAACCGTCCGTTTTGCGGCGCCTCGCCCGAAACGGTTGCCGCAAAACCGGTCATCCTCCACTCGACGTGGGAAAAGAGGTGTTTTGCGGCGGGGAGCGGCCGCGGCTCGCTTTCGAGTGTCAGCCCGAAGGCGGCGGCGAGGGCGTTTGCGTCGCAGTCGCCCTCGAGATTCGGCAGCTCGTACAGCCCCGCGAGCAGCCCCTTTTCCGGGCGCTTGCACAAAAGCACCTTGCCGTCTTGCACAGCGACCAGCACCGTACGTTTTTCCACGCGGCGGTCGGTTTTTTTGAGGCGCACGGGGTAGTTCGTCTCACACCCCGCTTTGTGCGCCTTGCACACGGGCGCGAGCGGGCAGGCATCACACAGCGGCGATGCGTTCGGCAGGCATACCGTTTCGCCCAGCTCCATTACCGCCTCGTTGAACGCGGCGGGCGCGGCGGGCGGCAAAAGGGCTTTGACCGCGTCGGTCAGCGTGCGCCGGCCTTGCGTTGACAGCACGTCCGCCTCACAGCGCAAAAGACGGGAGAACACGCGCAGTACGTTGCCGTCCACCGCCGGAACGGGAAGTCCGTAGGCGATGGACGCGATCGCGCCGGCGGTGTAGTCTCCGATGCCGGGCAGCGCGCGGAGTTTATCGTAATCGGCGGGAAGCTCGCCGCCGTAGGTTTTGCAAACCTCGATCGCCGCTTTTTTGAGGTTTCGTGCGCGGCTGTAATAGCCGAGCCCCTCCCACAGCTTGAGCAGTCGCTCGTCGTCGGCGCTCGCTAACGCCGAAACGGTGGGGAACGCCTCCATAAATGCGGCAAAGTGGGGGAGTACCGCTTCAATGCGGGTTTGCTGCAGCATAATTTCCGATACCCACACACGGTAGGGGGTCGGGCTCTCCCGAAAGGGAAGCGGGCGGCGCACCTGTTCGTACCACGAAAGGAGCGCGGGCACGCCGGATTTTAGCGCGTCTGTTTGTTTTTTCATTTGGCGGCTTCCTGCTTGGCTTTCAGCTCGCGTTCCGCCTGCGGCAAGCGCAGATACGTGGGAAGCAGAGCCTCGCTCTTGACCGTGTGTCCGAGGAAAAGCTTGAACGAGGCAGCAAGCGCCACACCGTCCGCGTCCTGCAATCGAAGCTGCTCGGGTATCAGGGTGAGCTGCGGCACAGACTTTTCCCCCAGGTAGTAGCACATCTCGGCGCCGTCGCCGATGAGATACACCGGCGTGTCAGAGGTTTTGAGGCGGGCGAAAAGGTCGTCTATGGAGATCGCTTCTTCCGGTGTTTCGGGGAGGAATACGCCGTCTTCAACAAGGAACGTGGCAGTATACACCTGATTGCAGCGCGCATCCATCACGGCGCATATACGACCGGAAATCGGAAACCTCGAAAAGCGATACGCCATCGCTTCGAGCGTCGATACCGCGACGCAGGGCAGATCACGCGGGAACGCGAGCCCCTTGGCGGTGGCAACGCCGATGCGGATGCCGGTAAACGAGCCGGGACCGACGGCGACCGCAATCGCGTCGATGTCGTCCATGGTCAGGTCGGCAAAGGAGAGCGTGGCGTTCACCATCGGCATCAGCGTGCGGCTGTGGGTCAGTCCTGCGTTGACCGACGAGCGGGCGAGGAACTTTTCGTCGTTATAGATACAGCAGGAAGCCACGGTTGCGGACGTTTCCAGCGCTAAGATTTTCATAATAAAACATCCTCCATTTCGATGGTCCGCTCGGTGTCGCTGACGCGATTGAAGTGCACGCGCACAGTGTTCTCCGGCAGAGCGGACTCGATGTTTTCGCTCCATTCGGTGACGACCACCGCGCCGGCATCCAGATAATCCCAAAAACCGGAAACGTACAGATCGTCCCAACTGCTGACGCGGTACATATCAAAGTGAACGAGGGGCGGATTGCCGGGATATTCGTTGACGAGGGCAAAGGTCGGGCTTTGCACCTCGGCGTTCGGCGACAATACTTTCGCCATACCGCGCACGAACACGGTTTTGCCCATTCCCATTCCGCCGTAAAGGGCGACGACGATACCGCCGCACACGCTTCTTGCCAATTTTTCTCCGAGCGCTTCGGTCTTGGCGGGGGAGTCCGAAGAATATATTGCCACCACGTTCACCTCCTTTCGACATAGACACCGTTATTATAGCACATCTTTTTCAAAAATGGTACCCCTAAAGTCTTGATTTTATGAGAAAAGGACAATATAATAACGGTATAATGCAAAAAAGTGCGGGAAAGGAGGGAGCGCGATGCTTCACCGAGAAAAAAGACGCGGGAAATTACAGATGTTTTTCGGCGACACGGATATGGTGCTGTGGATCTTATGCTTGCTTGCGTCGGTGTTCGGCTGTATCCTCGTGTATTCGGCGGCGGTCGGCGCGGGAACGGGAAGAGCCGGCTATCTTGTGCAGTTTATCGCCTCGGCGGTGGGGCTGTGTATCGCGTTTCTGATGTCCCGCATCGACTACCACGACCTGTGCGGTCTTTGGTACGTCTGGATGGGCGTGGCGGTGTTTTTGGTGCTGCTCACGTTTACGCCGCTCGGACTGAACGTTTCCGGAACGGACGATACGGCGTGGCTCGGCTTCCCGATCAGCAACCCGCGTATCACGTTCCAGCCGTCGGAGCTTCTTAAAATCGCGTTTATCCTTTCGTTCGCGACCCATCTCGATAAAGTAAAAGAGACGATCAACCGCCCGCTGACGCTGCTTACGCTGTGTCTCCACGGCGGGTTTGCCTGCGGACTGATCTTTTTGCAGGGTGACGACGGCACGGCGCTCGTGTTTGCGTTTATCTTTGCGGCGATGCTGTTTGCGGCGGGGCTGCATCTCGGCTATTTTGCCGCGGCGATCGGCGCGGTGGCGGTGGCGGTGCCGCTTTTGTGGCCTCATCTCGATGAGCAAAAGCAGGCGCGGTTTTTGTCGCTCGTGCGGGTGGAGGAATACGCCCAAACCGAGGGCTGGCAGCAGGCGCACGGTCTTTCTGCCATCGGCTCGGGGCGGTTGTGGGGAACCGGGCTTCTTCACGGCGAAAACACCGATCTGTTCGCCCGCAACAACGACTTCATCTTTACCGTCGCCGGCGAAGAGCTGGGCTTTCTCGGCGGTGCGGCGCTGCTTTTGTTGCTTTTGTGCATCATTTTGCGGGTGCTGCATAACGCGCGTGTCGCGTCGGATTTTAAAGGGATGCTGATTTGCAGCGGTATGGCGGCGCTGCTCGGCGCGCAGTCGCTCATCAACATCGGTATGGTGCTGCGGGTGTTGCCGGTGGTCGGTATTACGCTGCCGTTCTTTTCTGCCGGAGGCAGCTCGGTGGCGACGCTGTATCTCGGTATGGGACTTGTGATGAGCGTTGCCTGCCAAAGTCGGCTGCGCTCCGGCGGGCTGTTCTCGAAAAAACGGTGACGTTTGCCGATTTGTGCAAACATTCCGTCCGACAGTAATTTGACTATTAAAGTAAAAAAGAGTAAAATAAAGGTGTTCTGAAAACCCCGCCCTCGGGCGGAAAATTTATAAGGAGGCTACGAACAATGGGAAGAGTGTATAATTTCTCCGCCGGCCCGTCTGTCCTTCCGGAAAGCGTGCTGAAAATTGCGGCTGAAGAAATGATGGATTATCGCGGTTGCGGTCAGTCCGTTATGGAGATGTCTCACCGATCTAAAGTCTATGACGACATCATCAAAGAAGCGGAATCCCTTCTTCGCGAAGTGATGAATATTCCGGATAACTACAAGGTGCTGTTTTTGCAGGGCGGCGCGTCTTCTCAGTTCGCGATGGTCCCGATGAACCTGATGAACCGCAACAAGAAAGCGGACTACGTCATCACCGGTCAATGGGCGAAAAAAGCCTACAAAGAAGCGGCGCGTTACGGCGCGGCTCGCGTGGTCGCCAGCTCCGAGGACAAGACCTTCAACTATATTCCGAAGCTCGACGTGTCGATGTTCGATCCGGATGCCGACTACGTGCACATCTGCATGAACAACACGATCTACGGTACGGCGTATCACGAGATCCCCGACACCGGCAAAGTGCCGCTGGTCGCGGACATCTCCTCCTGCGCGCTGTCCGAGCCGCTGGACGTCAGCCGCTTCGGTCTTCTCTATGCCGGTGCCCAGAAGAATATGGGCCCTGCGGGTCTGACTGTGGTTATCGTGCGTGACGACCTGCTCGGCAACGCGATGGACCTCACCCCGACGATGTTCAACTATCAGATCCACGCCGACAACGGTTCGATGTTCAACACCCCGCCGTGCTACAGCATCTATATGATGAAGCTCGTTTTGGAGTGGATCAAGAACGACATCGGCGGCCTTGAGAAAATGGCGAAAGCCAACCGCCACAAGGCGAAAGTGCTTTACGATTTCCTCAACGACTCCAACCTCTTCAACCCGACGGTCGCGAAAGAGTATCAGTCGCTGATGAACGCGCCGTTCATCACCGGCAACAAAGATCTCGACGCCAAGTTCATCAAAGAGGCGGAGGCTGCCGGCTTTGTGAACCTGAAGGGTCACCGCTCCGTTGGCGGTATGCGTGCTTCTATGTATAACGCCATGCCGATCGAAGGCCTGATCGAGCTCGTGTGGTTTATGTGCCAATTCGAGGAGCGCAACGCCTAATTACAAACGAAATTCGGCGGGGCAAGCGGTTGTCCCGCCGTTTCTCTTAACAAAGAAAGAAGGAACCGAATATGCAAATTAAAACGCTGAACAAAATTGCCGCCTGCGGCACCGATTTGTTCGATAAGACCGTTTACACCGTCGGCGAAGACGTTGCCGAGCCGGACGGTATCCTCGTCCGCTCCGCCTCGATGCACGAGATGGAGCTTCCGGAAAGCGTGCTGGCCGTTGCCCGCGCCGGCGCCGGTGTCAACAACATCCCGCTGGACAAATGCGCGGAAAAGGGCGTCGTTGTGTTCAACACCCCGGGCGCCAACGCCAACGCCGTGAAAGAGCTGGTGCTTCTCGGCTTGCTCATCTCCTCCCGTCAGGTCGTGCCCGCCATCGAGTGGGTGCAGACGCTCAAGGGCGAGGGCGATGCCGTCGGCAAGCTGGTCGAAAAAGGCAAGGGCCAATTCGTCGGCCCGGAGATCAAGGGCAAAAAGCTCGGTATCATCGGCCTCGGCGCGATCGGCGGCCTGGTCGCCAACGCCGCCGTTGCGCTCGGTATGGAAGTGTACGGCTATGACCCGTTCCTGTCGGTCGAAGCCGCGTGGAACCTGTCCCGCGCCGTGCATCACGCCGCCAACAACGAGGAGATCTATGAGAAATGCGATTATATCTCCATCCACGTGCCGCTGAATGACGCGACCCGCGGCTTTATCAACAAAGATACCATCGCCAAGATGAAAGACGGCGTGCGTATTATGAACTTCGCCCGCGGCGACCTCGTCGATGCCGACAGCATCAAAGAGGCGCTCGCCTCCGGTAAGGTTGCCCGCTACGTCGTGGACTTCCCGTCCGACGCGGTGCTGGGTGTCGAGAACGTCGTGGCGATCCCGCACCTCGGCGCCTCCACTCCGGAGAGCGAGGACAACTGCGCGGTCATGGCGGCCGAGGAGATCATCGATTACCTCGAGAACGGTAACATCACCCACTCGGTCAACTATCCGGATTGCAAAGAGCCGCGCGTGACGCCGTATCGCGTGTGCGTGCTGCACAAGAACGTGCCGAGCATGGTGGCGCAGATTTCCGGCGTGTTCACCGCGACCGGCAACAACATCGAGAATATGGTGGACCGCTCCAAGAAAGAGTATGCTTACTCCTGCATCGACCTCGCGAACGAGCCGAAAGACGAGAGCATCGAAAAGATCAAAGCGATCGACGGCGTGCTCCGCGTCCGCGTCCTTAAATAAGGTACTATATAATAAAAGCCACCCGAACGTCGTTCGGGTGGCCTTTTTTGTATCTCAAAAAACGCAAAAGAAAAAAGCCCGCCGACGGCGGGCTTTTTTATGTATTAGAAGTCTTGCTCGGACGGATCCTTGCGCTTGCTGAAGATGGACATGATGTCGATGTAATCGTCGTCATCGGCGAGCGCGGAGTTGACCGGGCTGTTCGAGAAGGAGGGAGCCTCCAGCGGGCCGTCGGAAGAATCGTTCGGAGCGGGAGTTGCCGTGACCGCGGCGCGTTTGCCGTCCGCATCAAAGCCGGTGGCGATGACGGTCACGCAAATCTCGTCTTCCATCGACTCGTCGAACGCGGCGCCCCAGATGATGGCAGCGTCCGGATGGGCGGCCTTTTGAATGGAGGAGGAGGCCAGATCCACGTCGTCGAGGTCAATATCCTTCGAGGCGGTGATGTTCACGATGACGCCGCGCGCACCCTCGATCGAGGTCTCCAGCAGCGGGCTGGAAATCGCGGCTTTGGCGGCTTCTTCCGCCTTGTCCTTACCCTGGGCGCGGCCGATACCCATGTGGGCGTAGCCGGCGTCTTTCATCACGGTGGTCACGTCGGCAAAGTCAAGGTTGACAAGGCCGGGGACTTTGATGAGCTGGGAAATGCTCTGCACGCCCTGACGCAGCACGTCGTCCGCCGCTTCGAACGCATTGGCGAGAGTGATGCGGGTCTCGGACACGCTCTTGAGGCGCTCGTTGGGAATGACCACCAAGCTGTCCACGTGCTCGCGGAGGTTGGTGATACCCATTTCCGCCTGCTCCATACGTTTGCGGCCCTCGAAAGCGAAGGGCTTGGTCACGATGGCAACGGTGAGGATACCGAGATCGCGGGCGATCTCCGCCACGACGGGAGCCGCACCCGTACCGGTGCCGCCGCCCATACCGGCGGTGATAAAGACCATATCGGCACCCTGCAGCGCCGCAGCGATCTCTTCGCGGCTCTCCTCCGCCGCGCGTTGACCGCGCTCGGGGTTAGAGCCGGCGCCCTGACCTCTGGTCAGCTTGCTGCCGATGTTGATTTTTTGGGTGGCCTGGGAAAAATAGAGGGCCTGGTTATCGGTGTTGATGGAGATGAACTCCACGCCCAGCATACCGGAAGAGGCCATGCGGTTGACCGCGTTGCCGCCGCCGCCGCCGACGCCCACCACTTTGATCTGCACGTTATCCATAAAATCGTTCTCGAATTGGAAGCTCATTTTTTCATTCCTCCTAATAGTATTTCATATTCCGCGTAGTTGATAGATTTACACAATATATTGTAGCACAAAGCTTTTTAAAATTCAACAGGGAAAGCAAAAAAAATCTTGCTTTCCCCGTTTTTTTTATATTTTTTTTGAAAAAATCAGTCGTCGGGAGTGAAAACGACCCCTTTATTGACGGCACCCTCGGAATAACAGGAGACGTCCAGCGAGCCTTTGGCCTGTTTTCCGTGTTTTTCGAGAATTCTCGGCAACAATTCGGTGACGACGGAGATCTTATAGTCCATTTCCGTGTCGTCGCCGAGCTGAATGCGGATCTGGTTTTTCCAATTAAGCGTCAAATCGCTTTTGTCCGTGAAATCAAATTCACACACGCCGTCCAGCTTGTTGCTTTTCGCCGCCGCAAAATAGGATTTCATAATGGCGGTACAGCGGTCGTCCATCGCTTGCTTGCCGAGGCCGAGGCCGGTGGTTTCCGCCCCTTTGAAGTACAGATAGCGGGACGGCAGATTGCCGGTCACTTTCAGCTGATCGACCGCTTGGCCGTTTTCGCCTACCAGCAGCCAGTTGCCGTCGTGATAGACGGCGCCGATGATCGAAGTCTCCTTCACAGTGATGGTGGCGTTGCGGTTTAACGAGGTGGTGACTTTCACACTTTCCACGTAGGGGCAGGCGGCTTTGATCTTGGCGCTGACCTCGGTGCTGTGGATGGAAATACTGTTTTGACCGATTTTCAAGCCGGAAGCGGCGATGATCTGCTCGACGGTATAGTGTTCGTTGCCCTTGACCTCGATCGAGCGGAGCTTGAACGCGGCGTTTTCGCTGACGGTGACGGAGGTCTCGGGATTTTTTTTGGTTTTTTCCTGTTCGATAAGCCGTTTTTCATATAGATGGTTGAACAAAAAGCCCAGCCCGCCTAACGCGATAGCGGCAATGAGAAACCACAGCGCAACAAGCGCGCAGCGCTCACTGTAGGAGCGTTGTTTTTTCTTTTTCTTGGGGCTTTTGGGAACGCGGCTGTTGCTGTTCACGGCGAGACCTCCTTTTTTTAAAATTTCCTTATGGGATGCGCTTGATCGAAGCGCCCAGCGCCTCCAGCGCGGGGCATAACCGAGAATAGCCTCGGTCGAGATGATGCAGATGAGTGACAGTGGTGGTTCCCTCGGCAGAAAGCGCCGCGACCACCAGCGCGGCACCGCCGCGCAAGTCGGTACAGCAGACCGAGGCGGCTTGCAGGCGGGGGACGCCCTCGACCACCGCGACGCGCCCCTCGGTTTTGACGTGGGCGCCGAAGCATGTCAGCTCATCGACGTATTTATAGCGATTTTCAAAAATAGTTTCCACAAAAAGGCTGACGCCCTCCGCTCCCGTCATCGCCGCGAGCAGCGGCGGCACCGCGTCGGTGGGGAAGCCGGGATAGGGGAGAGACCGCACCAGCTTTACGTTGTGCAGGCGGGGCGGCGCGCTGAACAGCAGCGAGCGGTCCCACCATTTGAGATGGCAGCCGCTTTCGCGAAACAGCGGCAACACCGCGGCCAAATGCTCCGGGACGATCGGCTGTAACAGCACCGTTCCGCCGGTGGCGGCGGCTGCCGCCAAATACGTGACCGCCTCGATGCGGTCGGGGATGACGGTGTGGGTACAGCCGTGAAGCGACGCGACGCCCTCCACGACGATCGTGTCCGCTTTTTGGCGGATATGGGCGCCTGCGGCGCGGAGAAAGTCAATAAGATCCAAAATTTCCGGCTCGCGCGCGCCACCGGTCAACACGGTCGTGCCGCTTGCGGTGGCGGCGGTCAACAACACCTGCTCGGTGGCGCCGACGCTGGGAAAAGCCAGCGAAACGGTGCCGCCCTCAAAGCGGCCGTTGACCGAACACCGCAAACAGCCGTGCTGTTCGTCGAGGTCGGCCCCCAAATGGGAAAGCGCCTCCAAATGCAGGTCGATGGGGCGCGGCCCTAAAGCGCAGCCGCCGGGAAACGAGACGGTCGATTCGCCGGTGCGCGCGGCCAACGCGCCTAAAAAGAGGATGGAGGAGCGCATTTTTCGCATCAGGTGCTGAGGAACGTCGTTGCGGGTGATCTCGGAGGCGTTGACGGTGATGACGTCCGCCTCCTGCCGCACGGTGCAGCCGAGGTGGCGCAGAATGTCGATCGACGTTTCAACGTCCGACAGAGCGGGGCAGCGGTGAAGCACACATTCGCCCCGACAGAGGATGCAGGCGGCAAGCAGCACAAGCACGCTGTTTTTGGCGCCGTGAACCGTAACGGCGCCGCCCAAACGGTTGCCGCCGGCAATTCGCAGCTCGGACAATGGAAATACCCCCTTTTGCGGGGGCATTTTCGCCGCCCGTCACCGTATCCTATGCGGTGGAGTCGGGGGCGGTGCTTGACCACTTTGTCAGCGACGGGAGGAAACGGCTTCGGCCACGACGTCTACGATGCGGTCGGCCGCATCGGTGATCGCGGCGGCGCGGGCGCATTGCGCCATACGGTCGAGCCGCGCGGGGTCGGCGGTCAGCTCGCGGATTGCCGCGAACAGCTTGTCGCCGGTGAGGTCTTTTTCCTCAAAGCACAAGGCGGCACCTTTATGTACCAGTGCCTGGGCATTATAGAATTGGTGATTTTCCGCCACGTTGGGCGAGGGAATGAGAATAGCCGGCTTGCCGCACGCGAGCAGCTCGGTGGTGGTCATCGCACCGCAGCGGCAGACCACCAGATCGGCCGCCGCCATACAGCGGGGCATATCGTCGATATACGGGCGCACCTCGATGCCGTCGCCGTTGACGGTCGTCCCGTTTTTGCAAAGCGTCTCCAAAAATTCTTCGTAGGAGGCTTTGCCGGTGGCGTGGAGGTGGCAGACGGTGTGATCCTTGTGCGCCAACGCCAGCACTTCACCCATTAAAAGGTTCAGCTTGGCGGCGCCGAGGCTTCCGCCCAGCGACAAAACGAAGGGGCGCTCGTCAAGCCCCATTTCCCGGCGCGAGACCGCCTTGTCCGGCTGCAAAAACCCGTCGCGCAGGGGGTTGCCGGTAACGACGGCGTCGGTTCCCTCGGGGAGACGCGCAACGGCCTCCTCGGTGGCGACGCAAACGCGAAAGGCGGATTTCGCCAGCATTTTGACCGTAACGCCCGGAAACGCGTTGGATTCGTGTAAAACGACGGGGATCCCCTGCTTAGCGGCTTGGCGCAATACCGGGCCGCAAACGTAACCGCCGGTGCCGACGCACACGTCCGGTCGGAACTCTTTTAAGATCCGACGGCAATCGCGGCCGGAGGCTACCGCATGATAAGCGGCGGATAGGTTGTGGGCGATACCGGCGGGGGTGAGCTTGCGGGAAAAGCCTTTTACCACAATGCTTTTCAAGGCATAGCCCGCTTTGGGGACCAGCTCGGTCTCCATACGTCCCTCGGCACCCACAAACAAAAAGTCGCTGCCGGGAAAGCGCTCTTCAATTTTCGCCGCAATAGCCAGCGCGGGGTTGATGTGGCCGGCTGTTCCGCCGCCCGAAAGCAATACGCGCATACAGCGCCTCTTTCCGCCGATGATCGGCACAAAATCACTCGTTTTCGATTGTTTTTTGGGTGGTGGAGTGGAGACACACGGACAAGAGCACGCCCATTTCACCCAGCAGCATCAACATCGACGTGCCGCCGTAGCTGAAGAAGGGGAGGCCGATACCGGTGTTCGGGAAGGAGTTTGAGACCACCGCGATATTGAGTAAAACCTGAATGCCGACCTGGGCGCTGATGCCCACCGCCAGCATAGACCCGAATTTATCTTTGGCTCGGACGGCGATCACGATGCCGCAGATGACCAGCGCCGCGAATAGCAGGATAATGACGGTGGCGCCGATGAAACCCCATTCCTCGCAGATGATGGCGAAGATAAAGTCGTTTTGCGGCTCCGGCAGGAACAGATGCTTTTGACGGGAGGCGCCCGGCCCTAAGCCGAACAGACCGCCCGAGCCGATCGCATATAGCGATTGCACGGTTTGCCACGCCATATTGCGTCCCTCTTCGCCGGAGTTGAAAATGCCCAGAGGATCCTGCCACACGGCGATACGGTCGGCTTCATAGTGCAGGACACCGATGGCGATAAACACGACAAAAACGCCGAGAGCGGCCAACACGATCAGATGCCGCAGGCGTGTTCCGCCCACGAACAGCATCGCCATACCGATCAGTCCGATGAGGACGGTACCGGAAAGGTGGGGCTCAATGAAGACGAGTCCGCAAACGAGACCCAAAAGGAGCACTTCCTTCAAAAACAGCCCGCGGCTGCCGGTAATAAAGAAATTCAGGAACCCGGGCTCCGGGTTTTGAGACATTTTGTGGTGGTTGCGGTCAATATCCATCGCCAAAAACACGATGATGGCGAATTTTGCAAAGTCAGACGGCTGGAACGTGATGGGGCCGACGGCGATCCAACGGTGAACGCCGTTCAGCGCCGGCGCGATGCGCGCGACACCAAGCAGCAAGAGGGCGATGACGTACAGTACGTAGGAAAACCGAAACCAAACGTGGTAGTCGATCAGCGCCAGCGCAACGGCGGCGACGAGACCGATCCCCGCGAAAATGGATTGACGGATGATGAAGTAGAAGCTGTTGTCGTTGTTATAGAGCGCGTAAACGTAGCTTGCGGAAAACAAGCTGGACAGTCCGATAATAAGCAGCAACAACAGAACGAGCACGAAAAAGAAAAACGGTGCGCGATTTTCCTGCGTGATGCGCGGTTTTACTCGCTGAGCCATAGCAACGACCTCCTTTCGGGTTTACAAATTACCACAAAAACACGGCGCACAGCACCGCGACGATACAGCCGCACAGATCTACGGCGGAGAAGACGGCGACGATCTTGTTTTCCGACCAGCCGCACATCTCGAAATGGTGGTGGATAGGCGCCATTTTGAACAGGCGCTTGCCTTTGGTGAGTTTGAAATAGCCCACCTGCAAGATCACCGACAGCGTTTCGCAGATATACAAAATGCCGACCGGTAACAAAAGCAGCGGGTGACCGATGCCGAACGCGACGGCGGCAAGCGCGCCGCCGATAAACAGCGAGCCGGTGTCGCCCATCATGACCTTGGCGGGGTGGAGGTTATAGAACAGATAGCCGGCGATCGCCCCCGCTAAAGCGGCGGAGAAGACGCCCTGCGCCATAAACCCGGCGAATTGTGCCAGCACCACCGAGGCGGCGGCGGCAACAAAGGTGACGGAGCCGCAAAGCCCGTCCACGCCGTCGGTCAGGTTGGTGGCGTTGCTCATGCCCACGATAAAGAACATGGCGATGGGGATGAACCACCACGAGAGATTTACGACGCCGAGAAACGGGATATAAAACTCCGCGGTGTCGGTGAGAACCAGCGTGATCGCGTAGGCGGCGGACAAGAGCAGCTGTAAGAACAGCTTTTGCTTGTCGGTCAGCCCTAAATTGCGTTTTTTGACGACCTTGATGTAATCGTCGGCGAAGCCGATGATCCCGCAGCCGAATGCCAAGCCGCAACCGGCAAAAAAGCGAATCTGCGTCGCAAAGGGAACGTCGGTGATCAGGCGGATTTGGAGCGCGGTTTCGCAAAATACGAGACCGGCAATCATCATAAACGCCATAGCGCAGATGAAGAACAAGCCGCCCATCGTGGGAGTGCCTTGCTTGTTTTTGTGCCAAGAGGGGCCGATGTCCAAGATGGTTTGGCCGAACTTCAGCTTATGCAGCGCCGGGATCGTCCAGCGCCCGAGCAGCAGCGAGGCGATACACGCCACCACCGCTACGCCCACGTAAATCAAGGTTGCCGTCATCGTTTCACTCATTCTTCACGTAACTCCCATTTGTTTTTAAGTCCCAAGGCTTCCGCCACGACCTCGCGCTCATCCAGGTGGATGATACCGTTTTGCAGCACCTGATAGGTTTCGTGTCCTTTGCCGGCGAGCAGGACGGTGTCGCCGGGCTGCGCAATCGAAATGGCGTGACGAATGGCCTCGAAGCGGTCCACGAACACGTCGCAGGGGAAATCCTGCGGAATGCCCGGCAGCACGTCGTCGATGATCTGCATAGGATCCTCGCGGCGGGGGTTATCGGAGGTCAGCACGAGATGATCCGAATAGCGCGCGGCGATTTCGCCCATTTGGGGGCGCTTTCCGCGATCGCGCTCGCCTGCAGCACCGAACACGGTGATCAGCCGCCCTTTTTTGCAGCCCTGTTTCAGCGTTTCGCAGATTTTTTCGATACCGTCGGGGGTGTGGGCGTAGTCGATCACCAGCGAGAAGCCGCGACCGGTATGTACGACCTCGGCGCGGCCTTTGATGCTGCCGAGGGTTTTAAAAGACGCCGCCACGGCGCCTGCGTCCTCGCCGAGAGCGGCGAGGCACGCAAGGACTCCGGTGGCATTATAAACGGAAAACCGTCCCGGAATTTTCATAAATACCGGGGTGGTGACTCCGTTTCGGGTGAAAGAAAAGGAAACGCTTTCCGCGCGGTAATCCGCTTCGGGAACCGAGACGTCGGCGTCCCGGTTTTCGAGCGTAAAGGTGACGAGCGGGCAGGTGACGCCCTCTTTCATCTTTTCAAACCAGGGATCGTCGGCGTTCATCACCGCCAGACGGCTGTTTTGGAACAGCTTGCGCTTGGCGGCGCAGTAATCGTCCATCGTCTTGTGATAGTCTAAATGATCTTGGGTCAGGTTCGTGAAAATAGCGGCGTCAAAGGTGATGCCGTCCACGCGGCATTGTGCGAGCGCGTGGCTCGAGACCTCCATCACCACGTCGGTACAGCCGGCGTCCGCCATTTGAGCGAACAGCCCTTGCAGCTCGTAGGCTTCGGGGGTGGTGTGGCAGGCGGGGATTTGATGCTGGCCGATCATCGACTGGATCGTGCCGATCAGCCCCACCTTTTTGCCGCAGGCCTCCAGCGCGTGCTTGAGCATATAGGTCGAGGAGGTTTTGCCGTTGGTGCCGGTCACGCCGATGAGCCGCATCCGTTTGGCGGGATGATCGAACCAATTGGCGGCCAGCTTTGCCCACGCGGAGCGGGTGTTCGACAAAAGAATTTGGTTCGGAAGGCCCAAATCACGCTGCGCGACGATAACGGCGGCGCCGTTTTCGATCGCTTTTCCGGCGAATTTGTGGCCGTCCACCTCCACGCCGTCGATACACACGAAGAGAAAGCCCGGCTCGACGCGGCGGGAGTCGCAGGCGATTCCCGTAATATCCGCCTCAAAGGGTGCTTCGCAGATATTTTGTAACAGAGCAGACAATTTCATACGATGACCGGCTTTCTTTGTTGTGATTTAGGCGATGGCGTTATCGGTGATAAAGACGAGATAGAGAACGGTTCCGGGCTCCACCTTGGCGCCCGGCTCATAGTCTTGAGAGTAGACGGTGGCTTCGCCGCTGTCTAATCCGACACCGGAGATCTCGAGATTCAGGTTGGCGGCGCGCGCCGCGTCGTTCGCTTGAGACAGCGTCATATTGTGGAAGTCGGGGACGGAGGTAGTAACGTCTTGCGAGGCGGCGTCGGTATACAGCACCACGGTGCCGTCCTTCGGAATGGAGGTGCCGCCCTCGGGGATCTGCTTGAGAACCGTTTTGCCGTCGCCGAGGATGTGATATTTCAAATCGTTGTTGCCGATAATAGCGGTAGCGGCGGAGATCTCTTTATCCACCACGCTGGGGGTGGTGGTGGAAAGGCCGGCCAGCTCTTCTTCGGTATACAGCGGCTCGACGCCGAGATAGGGAAGCGTATCCGCCAAAATGCTTTGGCAGACCGGGCCGGACACGTGGCTGCCGTAGTTGCTGACCGTGCTGTGCGGCGTGTCGATGATGGTGAGCACCATGATCTTGGGATCGTCCGCCGGGGCAAAGGTGCCGAAGGAGCCCCACACCTCGTTTTTCGTCCAGTCGGTACGGGTCTCGGTTTTATCCGACGTGCCGGATTTGCCCGCCACGCGATAGCCGGCAACGTAGACGTTCTTGGAACCGCCGCCGTTGACCGCCGCCGCCAGCATAGAGGCGACCTGCTTGGTGGTTTCGGTGGAGACCACCTGGCGTTTGACAATGGGGTTGGTCGTTTTCACCACGTTGCCGTTGGAATCCAGCTCCTGCGCGACCACGTACGGCTGCATCAGGTAGCCGCCGTTGGCGACGGCGCACAGCGCGGTCGCCATTTGGATCGGAGTGATCTCGAAGGTCTGGCCCATGGCGGAGGTGGCGACGTCCAGGTCGGTCATATCCGCGCCGTGGTACAGCGAGGGGGTCGAGCGACCTTCGCTGAGCATATCGATGCCGGTCGGCTCGGTAAAGCCGAAGCCGGTGAAATATTTAAAGTACCGTTCGCCGCCCAATCGCACACCCAGCGTGATAAAGCCGGGGTTGCAGGAGTTGGAGATGATGTCGGGGAAATTCTGCATACCGTGGCCGGCGTGCCAGCAGGTGATCTGTTGGCCCATGACCTCGATGTAGCCGGGGCAGTAGAATTCGCTGTTGAGGGAGGCAACGCCTTCCTCCAGCGCCATGCAGGAGGTGAACACCTTGAAAACGGAGCCGGGCTCGTAGAAGTCGGACACCGCTTTGTTCGACCATTGCTTTTGCAGCGCATCGCGCACGGCGTCGGATTTTTTGTCGCCGGACAAAAGCTTGATAGCGGCGAGAGCGTTAGGATCCTTGACGGTGAACGGATCGTTCAGGTCAAAGTCGCCCTTGACCGCCATCGCCAACACGGCGCCGGTCTTAACGTCCATCACGATGGAGACGCCGCGGTTTTGCACGTCGTTTTCCTTGATGGATTGCTCAAGGTATTTTTCGGCAAAGCTTTGGATGTTGTGGTCAATAGTCAGCACCAGCGTGTGACCGTCCTCCGGCTCCACCGTCTTTTCGTACGCCATTTCCACCGGCATATCGCTGCCGTAGGCGTTTTGGGCGGTGACAACGCGGCCGTCGGTGCCGGCGAGGGTTTTCTCGTAAGCGGCTTCCAAACCGTAAAGGCCGTAGTAATCGTCGCCGGTGAATCCGATCACGCAGGACGCCAGCGAGCCGTAAGGATAAATGCGCTTATAGTCGGGAATGGTGCGGAAGATGCCGCTTCCGTTCAGCTCGTTTTTCTCTTGCCACTCGGACAGCTTCGTCAGCGTGGGGTTGTCGATCTGCGTAGCGATTTTTTCGTATTGCGATTCGGTGCGGGTGGTTTTCTTATACAGCGTATCGCGGTCGATGTCGAGGATCTTCGACACCTCGTCGGCGATCTTTGTGCGAATCGTCTCGGCGTTTTCCAAGTCTTTGATGTTGCTCGGGACCATGATGACCGTCCACACGTCCATGGTTTTGGCGAGCACCTCGCCGTTGGCGTCCAAAATCTCGCCGCGGCGCGCGTGAACGACCTCGTCGGTGAGCTGTTGGCTGATGGCAAGCGTAGACCATTTCTCGTTTTGCACGATCTGCAGGAAGGAGAGGCGCCCGATCAGAAGAGCGAAGATCACGCATACAATGACACAAGCGACGACGGCGCGAATACACATTTTGCGGGTGGGAAGACGGGAATTGCGCTTATTATCGTTGTTCGTATCCATAAATGACGCCTCCTTTTTTCGGGCTTTACTATGCAGAAAACGAGAGCCAAGGTAAGACTGACTCCCGTTTTATATTTCATTCAAATTCGATCGGGACGTTCGGTTTATCTCTATGCCGAAAACGCTCGATTATGACGCGAAGAGGTTTTGCAGGAATTCCGCAACGGAATTCTCTTTCGGAGGGGCTTTTTCTACCACGCTTTGGTTGTTAACGGAAAAATAGTTGACTTGTCCCGTTTCTGCCTTACGCAGACCGTTTTTCTCCGCGTAAGCGGCGATCTTTTCGGTGGAGGCGATGGCGGTCAACTCGGAGTTTAGGCGCGTGTTGTCGCTTTGCAGAACGGCGAGCTGCTCGTCAAGCGCGTCGGCCTCTTTCGTCATGGAGGTCAGGTTTGACTGGCTGACCATAACGATCGCCAGCAAAAAGATGCACGTGGCAAAGACAAGAGCGATCATCAGGTCGAAAATGATCGCCGCGGAACGGGCTTTTTTGTTTTCCTGGTCGCGGCGGCGACGGCTCTCGTCAATAGAGACAACGCGCGAGTCGTTCACAAAATAATCCAGATTATAAGCGGCGTTAGAATGTGTGTTCACAGCGATCACTCCTTTCTTTTAGACGTCTTGGTTCTTTTAGACGGTTATTCGTACAGATCGTGGATCTTTTCGATGCAGCGCAGCTTCGCGCTGCGGCTGCGGGGGTTTTGGGCAAGCTCTTCTTCGGTGGCTGTCACCGGCTTGCGCAGCGCAAGCTTTCCGGGCGGCGTCCGCTTGCAGACGCAGACGGGAAATTCTTTGGGGCAGGTGCAGCCGACGCAGAAGCGGGAAAACTGCTCTTTTACGATGCGGTCTTCGAGCGAGTGGAAGGTGATGACCGCGAGCCGCCCTCCGGGCTTTAACAGCGAAAACGCATCGGTCAACGCGCCGGGCAGCAGCTCTAACTCGCCGTTGACGGCGATACGCAGCGCCTGGAATACGCGGCGAGCGGGATGCTTGTCCCTCCGCGCAGCGGCGGGAACGGAGGCGGCGATGAGCTCCGCCAAACGGGAGGTCGTCCACGTTGCGTCTTTTTCGCGTTCGCGGACGATGGCGGCGGCGATGGGCTTGGCAAACTTTTCTTCGCCGTAGTCGCGGAAGATGCGCACCAGCTCGCCGACGGTTTTTTCATTCAAAAGGTCGGCGGCGGTTTTGCCGCTTTGACTCATGCGCATATCGAGGGGCGCATCGGCGTGGTAGGAAAATCCGCGGGCGGCGTCATCCAGCTGGTGGGAGGAGACGCCGAGGTCGAGCAGGATGCCGTCCACCGCGTGGACGTCCCGTTCGGCTAACACGGAGCGCATATCGCGAAAGTTGGTTTGGATCAGCGTGGCGGGAAGCTCCGCCAGCCGCGCGCCCGCCGCTTTTATGGCGTCGGGGTCTTGGTCGAGTGCGAACAGGCGGCCGCTCGTCAGTCGAGAGGCAACCGCCGCGGCGTGTCCGCCGCCGCCCGCCGTTCCGTCAACGTAAATGCCGTCGGGCTTTACGTCCAGCGCCTGTAACGTCGGCGCCAGCAGAACGGGAACGTGATACGTGCTCTCGCTCATCTTACAGTCCGTGGGCGCGGAGGTCCGCTCTGGTCAGCTCGGTGCGGCCGATCGTTTCGAAGGTCTCGGGATCCCAGATCTCCGCACAGGAGCCGTTACCGACGAACAGCGCGTTTTTTTGAAGCTCGGCGTAGGCGATCAAATGCTTCGGCAGGAGGATACGGCCTTGGCTGTCCACCGAAACCTCTTCCGCGTTGGAGAACACGATATGACGAATGTCGGGGCCTTCATCGGAAAGCTTCGTGTTCGCTTCGATCTCTTGGGAGAAGCGCTCCCACTCCGCCATGGGATATACGGTAATGCAGCGGTTGAGAACCCGCGCAACGATGAACGTGTCGCCCAAAACGCCGCGCAGCTTGACCGGAACGAAAATACGGCCTTTTTGGTCGATGGTATGGGAATATCTGCCGACCATCATCATGGTTCTCACCTCCTGCTTTGTGTTATCTCAAGTGTATTTTCCACATCTCAAGAAAAATCTCGGTGGAAAAAACGGTGGAAAAGTAGGAAAATCCCCACCCGAAAGAACTCGGGGTGTACTTTCTATGTACTTTTCTGCCACTTGATCATATTATAGACGATAATCCGAAGAATTGCAAGGACTTTTTTTACAAAATTGAAACTTTTTTTGGCTTTTTTTCACCGCAAACCTGACTTTTGGGCACAAAAAGGAAGCTGCCCGGGGAAAAGCGGACTTTTCTCCGGACAGCTTGTGGCAAAAACGGCTTATTTCAGGTTGTTCTCATACTGCTGGATCATCTTTTTGACCATCTGACCGCCGATCGAACCGGCCTGCTTAGAGGTCAAGTCACCGTTGTAGCCTTGCTTCAGGTTGACGCCGACCTCGGACGCGGCCTCCATCTTAAAACGGTTCAGGCCCTCGCGCGCTTCCGGCACCATCGTCTTGCTCTTGGACATTCTGTTTCACTCCTTTGCTCTTTTCTGGACGTCCGCATTTCGTATCGGACAGCAGCTAATCGTTCTTGTTCGCTGTGTCAATAGTTTGTGCGGGAACAGCGCGGTTATCACAAGAAAATTTTGTCGGCTTTTTTGCAAATTCGGGTAAATTTTTGTTGCTTTTTTGAAAAAAAGGTGTTACAATAAATTCAACCTTAAAAAGTTTTATCTTATAAAGTAAAGGAGGGGACGCGTATGCCGGAGCAAAGCGGTTTCCGTTCGTCGTTTCGCGGCTTTAACCGCCAAGACGTGATGGACTATCTCGACAGCTTACAAGCGGATTACTCCGAGCGAGAGGCCGGCCTGCGGGACGGCTTGTCTCAAGCGAATGCCTGCCTCGCGTCCCTTACGGAAGAAAATAAAACTCTGAAAACCAACGCGGAGAATGCCGACAAACGGGCGGAGGCGATCCGTGCCGAGGCGTTCGAACGCTTTGAACAGATGAACGCCGAGCTGGTCGTCTTGAAAAAAGAAAATCAGCGTCTGCGTGCTGCGGCCGCCGCGCCGGCGAGCTCGCCGACCGCGGGCGACAGAGAGACGCTGCTCGCGGCGCTCGCCGCGCTGCGTGAACGCGGAATGGCGTATATGGAGGCTTCTTGCGCGACGGGCGAATCGCTTTTGGATGACGTGGACGGCTTGCTCGACGAGCTGGAAGCGGCGCTTGCCGACGCGCGAAAGAAAGTGGAAAAATCGCGCGAGGAGATCGACGTTCGTCGGGAATCGTCGGGGGCTGCGCTGATGGAGATGGAGCGCGCGATCAAGGGCGAAGCTCCGCTGCCGACCGTGTCGCAGCCGACCGTATCGCCTTCAACGCCCGCGCAACCTGCTGCGCCTGCCCGACCGATGCCGCCTGTGCAAGCGGCGGCTCCCGCGGCAACGCCCACGGCGCGGCTGGTGCAAACGCCGTCCAAAGCGAAGGACGGGTTGCGCCGCTTGCTGGAAGGACTTTTGGGCTAAACGGACTATTTTTGCCCCGTAGGGCATAGATAAATAAAAAAGGAGAAATGACCATGCCGGAACTGAAGTATGAAATCGTGAAGGAATGCGGCGTCCTGTCCCAAACCCCCTCGGGTTGGACGAAAGAGCTGAACCTCATCAGCTGGAACGATCGCGCGCCGAAGTACGACATCCGCGAATGGGCGCCCGACCGTGCCAAAATGGGCAAGGGCTGCACCCTGACGCCGGACGAGACCATCTTGCTCCGCGATCTGCTCAACGAGATGGATCTGTAAAAACCAAGACGACGAAACGGAGGAGGAAACTTCTCCGTTTTTGTCGTTCATCCCCTATCCTGCATAAAGGAGAAACGCTATGGTTGAATTTTTTGAAATCCTGAAATCCATCTTAATGGGGATCGTCCAGGGCATTACAGAATGGCTTCCCATCAGCAGCACCGCGCACCTCTCGCTGCTCAACGAAGTGGTCAAAATGGACGTGTCCGAGGACTTTTTCCGGATTTTCGAGGTGGTCATCCAGGTCGGCTCGATCCTGGCGGTGCTGGTGCTGTATTTTACGAAGCTCAATCCGTGGGCGCACGGCAAAACCGAGAAGGAAACGAAAAACACCTTGATGCTGTGGGTGAAGGTGGCGATCGCCAGCATCCCCGCCGCGATCGTGGGACTTCTTATCGACGACTGGCTGGACAGCGCATTGGCGCGGTCGGCAATGTGGATCATCGCGGCGACGCTTCTCATTTACGGCGTGCTGTTTATCTGGATGGAAAACCGCAAAACAACACCGAAAATCAACAATTTTGAGGAAATGAGTTTTAAGACCGCGCTCCTTATCGGCGTGTTCCAAATGCTCGCGCTCATCCCCGGCACGTCCCGCTCCGGCTCGACTATTTTAGGCGCGACGGTGCTCGGCACGTCCCGCGTTACCGCGGCGGAATTTTCGTTCTTTATGGCGATTCCCGTGATGTTCGGCGCCAGCGGACTAAAGCTCTTTAAAGCGGGCTTGGACGGCTCGCTGTTCACCTTTACGGGGTTCGAGTGGCTGCTGGTCGTGATCGGGCTTGTGGTATCGTTCCTCGTGTCGCTGGTCGTTATTCGCTGGCTCATCGCGTTTGTGAAAAAACACAGCTTTAAGCCGTTCGGCTGGTACCGTATCGCGCTCGCCGTCCTTATCGCGGCGGTGGAAACGGCGAAGCTGCTCGGATAAAAGGACAAAACAAAAAAGACCTTGTAACCGAAGTTACAAGGTCTTTTCTTTTTGCTTACAGATTGTCTAAATACCGGCAGGCGGCGAGAGCGGCGACCGCACCGTCCGCCGCGGCGGTGGTGATCTGTCGCACCGATTTCGAGCGGCAGTCGCCGGCAACGAAGACGTTTTCCGCCGGGGTGATGCAGCGCTCGTCGCTGTCGAAATAGCCGTAGTCGTTGAGGGGCGCCAGCTCCTTAAACGGCTCGTTTTCGGGGATCAAGCCGATGGCGATGAACACACCGTCCACGAGCAACTCGGAGGTTTTGCCGGCCTCGTTTTTGAGCGAGAGGCCCTCGAGCGTATCGTCACCCAAAATGCCGGTAACGACCGTGCCGAACACGGCGTCGATGTTGTCTTTTGCCTCCACCGCCTGGCGCAGCTTTTCCTCGCCCGTAAAGGTGGGCAGGTTTTGCACCATCACGACCTTTTTGCAGTTTTCGGAGAGCAGCAGCGCCTCTTGCAGCGCGGAGTTGCCGCCGCCGATGACCGCCACGGTCTTGTCGCGGTAGAACGCGCCGTCGCACACGGCGCAAAACGAGATGCCGTTGCCGACAAATTCGGTCTCGCGGGGGAGCCCGAGCATCCGATGCTTGACACCGGTCGCCAAAATCACCGTGCGCGCGTCAAACGTGTGCGAGCCGGTGTCGGCAGTCACGATACCGTCATGGCGGGAGAGGGATTTGACACAGCCGAAATCCATATCCGCGCCTTGCTCCAGCACTTGTTCGACCAGCTTGTCGGCAAGCTCGTTGCCGCTGACCTGCAAAAAGCCGGGGAAGTTTTCCACCTTCGGCGAATAGGTCATCTGCCCGCCGGGAGTGCTTTTTTCGAGCACCAGCACGGTTTTGTTGGCGCGCAGGGCATAGAGTGCCGCGGTCAGCCCGGCAGGGCCGGCACCGACCACCAAAACGTCATAGATCATGTAGGAACACTCCCGCCTTACTGTTTCTCGATGAATTGGATGATCTCGTCCATTTGGGCGTATTTCACCGTGCCGCTCTGATGACGCACGACGAGCGTCGGGGCTTGGCGAATGCTGAACGCGGCGACCGCTTCCGGATTCTCCTCGGCGATGAGCTTCTGATACGGGATACCCGCCTTGTCGAGGCGCGCCGCGATCATCTTGCATTTCGGGCAGGTCGCGGTGGCGAACAGCAGGATCTTCTCGGTCAGGTTAGACTCCGGCTGCTCCACAACGCAGGTGTCGCAGACGTCGTCAGCGGCGGCTTTGTTGGGGCCTTCGTGGGTCAGCGTAGAGCGACCGATGTCGTAGACCTTGCGGTCTTTGTATTCCTGAGTTTTACCGTCGTTCCAGTTTTGCACCGGGCGATAGTAGCCGGTGATACGGCTGTAGACCCCGGTGGGCTCGCCGCACTCGGGGCAGGTGTACTGCTCGCCGGCGATGTAGCCGTGCTTTTTGCAGACGGAGTAGGTCGGCGACAGCGTGTAGTACGGCAGCTTGTAGTTCTCGGCGATCTTGCGCACGAGGGAGGCCGCCGCTTTCCAATCGGGGAGTTTCTCACCGAGGAACGCGTGGAACACGGTGCCGGAGGTATAGAGGGTCTGCAGCTCGTCTTGGATGTCGAGTGCGGCAAACACGTCATCGGTGAAGCCGACCGGCAGGTGAGAGCTGTTGGTGTAATACGGGGTGTCGCCCGGCGCTTTGGCCGCGGTCTTGATGTCCGGGAAGCGCTTTACGTCGTGCTTCGCGAGACGGTAGCTCGTGGACTCCGCCGGGGTCGCCTCGAGGTTATAGAGGTCGCCGTACTGCTCTTGATAGTCGGACAGACGCTCGCGCATGTGGTTGAGAACATCTTGCGAGAATTTTTGGGTTTTCGGGTCGGTCATATCGCCGCCGAGCCAATTGGCGTTGAGGCCCACCTCGTTCATACCGACGAGACCGATGGTAGAGAAGTGGTTCTCGAAGGTGCCGAGATAGTGTTTCGTGTAGGGATAGAGACCCTCGTCCAAGAGCTTGGTGACGACCGAGCGCTTCACCTTGAGCGAGCGGGCGGCAACGTCCATCATGTGGTCGAGGCGTTTGTAGAAGTCTTTTTCGTCGGTCGCGAGATACGCGATACGCGGCATGTTGATGGTCACGACGCCGATCGAACCGGTGGATTCGCCGCTTCCGAAGAAGCCGCCGGATTTTTTACGCAGCTCGCGCAGGTCGAGACGCAGACGGCAGCACATACTGCGCACGTCGCTCGGCTCCATATCGCTGTTGATATAGTTGGAGAAATACGGCGTGCCGTATTTGGCGGTCATCTCGAACAGGAGACGGTTGTTTTCGGTATCCGACCAGTCGAAGTCGCGGGTGATGGAATAGGTCGGGATCGGGTATTGGAAGCCGCGGCCGTTGGCGTCGCCCTCGATCATGATTTCGAGGAACGCTTTGTTGACCATATCCATTTCGGCTTTGCAGTCTTTGTACTTAAACGGCATCTCCTTGCCGCCCACGATCGCGGGCAGCTCGGCGAGGTCGTGCGGCACGGTCCAGTCGAGGGTGATGTTGGAGAACGGCGCCTGCGTACCCCAGCGGCTCGGCGTGTTGACACCGAAGATGAAGGACTCGATGCACTTTTTCACCTGGTCGTAGTCGAGGTTGTCCACCTTGACGAACGGGGCGAGATAGGTGTCGAACGAGGAGAACGCCTGCGCGCCCGCCCACTCGTTTTGCATAATGCCGAGGAAGTTGACCATCTGGTTGCACAGCGTCGCAAGGTGGCTCGCCGGGGACGAGGTGATCTTGCCCTGAATGCCGCCGAGGCCTTCCTGAATCAGCTGTTTCAGCGACCAACCGGCGCAGTAACCGGTCAGCATCGACAGATCGTGCAGGTGGATGTCGGCGTTGCGGTGGGCGTTGGCGATCTCGTCATCGTAGATCTCGGAGAGCCAATAGTTGGCGGTGATCGCGCCGGAGTTCGAGAGAATGAGGCCGCCGACCGAGTAGGTGACGGTGGAGTTCTCTTTCACGCGCCAGTCGTTGATCTTCACGTAGTTGTCCACGATCTCTTTATAGTCGAGAATGGTGGATTTCATATTGCGGATCTTTTCGCGCTGACGGCGATAGAGGATATACGCCTTCGCCACGTCGTCGTAGCCGGCTTGGCCGAGCACCGATTCCACGCAGTCCTGCACGTCCTCAACGGCGACGAGGCCGTCTTTGATTTTCGGCTCGAAGGCGGCGGTAACTTTCAGCGCCAGCATATCGATGATGTCCGGATTATACTGTTTTTGGCAGGCGTCAAACGCCTTGGTGATGGCATCGGAGATCTTTTTCAGGTTGAAATCCGCGATCTTGCCGTCACGTTTTTGAACTTGATACATAAAAATAAACCCCTTTCTTGTGGTTGAATGTTCATAGCGAAACTATCATACCACAAGATTTAGGGGTTGTCAAGATGGATTTTTTCAACATATTGTATTTTTTCGCGGATTTTTTCAGATGCCGCGCAGGGCGGTTTTCGGCACGAAAGATGCCGAAATTCGTTGAAATTCCCGCATTTTTTCGGGGGTGTGGGCGGAGAAACCCGACCCCAAGATGTCGCCCGAATCGGTGAACGACTGTAAAAAATATTTTTGGTCGCCGGCGATCCACGCCGCAAGCTCTTGTATCGAGGCTTCGTCGTGCAGCTCGGCGACGACGGTGGTGCGCAGCTCGAACGGAATGCCCGACGCGCGCAGCAGGGCGAGCGATTCTTCGACTTTTTTCACGTCGAAGCCGGCGACACCCACCGTTTCCCCATAGCGCGCGGGGGAGTTTTTGACGTCCATAGCGACGTAATCGACCAAATGCTCGTCCAAAATGGGCTTGAGAACGTGGGGAAGCGTGCCGTTGGTGTCTAATTTTACGGCAAAGCCCATATTGCGGATCTTGCGGATAAACTCCACGATGTCCGGCTGCAACAGCGGCTCGCCGCCGGTGACACACACGCCGTCCAGCACTTTTTTGCGGCCTTCAAGGAACGCGAAGAACGCTTCCTCCGGCATTTCTTCCGGGCCGATACGCTCCGGCACCACCAGCGAGGCGTTGTGACAAAACGGGCAGCGCAGGTTGCACCCGAGTGTGAACACGGTGCAGGCAACGTGCTCGGGGAAATCGAGCAAGGTCAGTTTTTGTACTCCGCCGAGGCGCATAGACGGCACTTCCTTTCCTTATACATTTATTATACAGTATTCCGTCGAGGATGTAAAGAGAAAAATCCCCGCTGAAACAATCAGCGGGGATTTTACAAAGCGATTTACTCCGCCACGTAGGGGAGAAGAGCGATCTGACGGGCGCGTTTGATCGCGACGGTCAGCTCACGCTGGTGACGGGCGCAGGTGCCGGTCACACGACGGGGCAGGATCTTGCCGCGCTCAGAGAGATGACGGCGCAGACGAGCCACGTCTTTGTAGTCGATAGTCTGAACCTTATCCATGCAGAAGGAGCAGACTTTACGGCGACCTTTGCGCACACCGGCGCGCATCGGACGATCGTTTCCATATTCGGCCATAAAAAAGCCTCCTTTACACAAAAATAGGAAGTTCTGAACGATCAGAACGGAATGTCATCGTCGCCGGCGATTTCCTCAAATTCTCCGGCAGCGGCAGTAGAAAACGCGGTGGACGGCTCGTTCCAGGCGGGAACCTGAGAGTCGCTGCCGGCAGAAGCGGTATAGCCGCCGCCGTTTTTGGACTCGCAGAAATACGCGTTGTCCACGACCACCTCATAGGCGGTGCGTTTGTTGCCTTCTTTGTCGGTGAAAGAGCGAGCCTGCAGAGATCCGTTGACGGAAATGCGGTTGCCCTTATGGAAATAGCGGGTGATGAACTCGGCGGTCTGACGCCAGGCAACACAGTTGATGAAGTCGGTCTGACGCTCTTGTCCCTGAGAGACAAAGCGACGATCGACCGCAATCGTGAAGCTGGTGACCGCGATTTGGTTCGAGGTGTGGCGCAGCTCGGGATCCGCCGTCAGGCGGCCCATAAGACAAATAACGTTCATTGCGCTTATTCCTCCTCGGCTTTTTCAGCCGGCGCTTCCTCGGCCGCTTTCGCAGCAGCTTCCGCCGCCGCCTTCGCAGCAGCTTCGGCAGCCGCTTTCGCCGCGGCTTCGGCCGCGATGGCTTTCTCATCCTTGCGGATGATCATGTTGCGCAGCACGCCGTCGGTGATTTTGGCGATACGCTCCAGCTCGGCCGGGAACTCCGGACCGGACACGAAGTTGTAGAGAACGTAGAAGCCTTCGGTCTCGTCTTGGATCGGGTAGGCCAGACGGCGGTTACCCCATTCGTCGACGTTGCCGAGTTCCGCGTTCGCTTCGATCAGTTTCTGGAACTTCTCTTTGTTCGCCGCGATGCCGTCTTCACCAAGCTTGTTGGAGAAGATGAACACCGCCTCATACGTAGCTTTAACTGTGGGCATTGTTGACACCTCCTTGTGGTCAATCGGCCCCGTTTCGCAGGAACGGAGCAAGGATAAAACTCTTTGCAAGCGCAAAGGCAACAGTTATTATATCAACTTATTGTCCGTTCGTCAAGCGTTATTTCGATTTTTTTGTAAAAGAAGAAGATTTTTCTTTACAAACGCGGGAAAGTCCGATATAATGACGTAGTGGAAAACAAACGAGGAGTGTACGATTATGCTGCAATACGAAGAATTGCGACTGAAATTAGAGGGCCTGCGCCCGTCACTCGAGGATCTGAAAAAAGCGCTCGGCGTGGATCAGATCGCCCGCGAGGTGGCGGAGCTGGAACAGCGCGCCGCCGCGCCCGGCTTTTGGGACGATATGGACAATGCCCAAAAGGTGACGCAGCGCACCGCGCAGTTGAAAGATAAACAAGAGAATTACGCCAAGCTGGAATCCCGGTTAGAGGATACGCTGGCGCTCATCGAGCTTGCCGACGAGGAGGAGGACGAGACGCTTCTCGAGGAATGCGAGCAGGGCGTGACGGCGGTGGAAGAGGGTATCGAGACCCAGCGCCTCGCCACGCTTTTGACCGGCGAATACGACCAAAAAAACGCCATCGTCACGTTCCACGCCGGTGCCGGCGGTACCGAGGCGCAGGATTGGGCGGAGATGCTGTATCGGATGTATACCCATTGGGCGGAGAGCCGCGGCTTCAACTACCGCATCCTCGACTATCTTGACGGCGACGAGGCGGGGATCAAGAGCGCCTCTATCATGGTGGAGGGCGAAAACGCCTACGGCTATTTGAAAAGTGAGTCCGGCGTGCATCGCCTTGTGCGCGTGTCGCCGTTCGATGCGTCCGGCCGCCGTCATACCTCGTTCTCCGCGGTGGAGGTCATGCCGGAAATCGACGATTCCGTCGAGGTGGATATTCGCCCCGAGGATATTAAAATGGACGTGTACCGCAGCTCCGGCGCGGGCGGTCAGAAGGTCAACAAGACCTCGTCTGCCGTGCGCTTGACGCATATTCCGACCGGTATCGTGGTCGCCTGCCAGACCGAGCGCAGCCAATACCAAAACCGCGACACCGCGATGTGTATGCTGCGGTCGAAGCTGGTCGAAATCAAAGAGCGCGAGCACCTCGACAAAATCGAGGACATCAAGGGCGCCCAGGCGCAGATCGCGTGGGGCAGCCAGATCCGCTCTTACGTCTTTATGCCGTATACGATGGTGAAGGATCACCGCACCGGCTTTGAGACCGGCAACATCGCCGCGGTGATGGACGGCGGGCTGGACGGTTTTATCAACGCGTATCTCAAACACAAAGCCTCCGGTGCGGCCGACGTCGGCGGCGACGTGGAATAACCGAAAAGCAAAAAACCCCAACCTCACGGTTGGGGTTTTTCTTATGCTTGTTTAGAAATGAAGCCAAAATATACCGGCAAGATATAAGCGTAGGTACAACACATCTTCCATACAAACGCCGTCCACTCCCGTGGCGAGGTCTTGACGTAACGTCAACACGTCTTTAAGGTTGATGTCGCCGTCTTGATTATAGTCTGCCCAATGCGTGGTTCCCTTGTTGGTGTCCTCCGCGAAAGCGCACATA
>JAZUKW010000090.1:0-7110 GCA_045643425.1 Acutalibacteraceae bacterium | reverse complement strand
CTTCGCCCGCAGCTGAAAAAAGCCGGCCTGCTCACCCGCGATCCGCGTATGAAAGAGCGTAAGAAATACGGCCTCAAAGCCGCCCGTCGCGCTCCGCAGTTCAGCAAACGCTGATTTTACCCTGCTACTTCAAAAAGCGTCGTCCGCAAGGATGGCGCTTTTTTCTTTACATTTTCCTCTCTTTATGCTATATTGAAAACAATACACTTCACCCCCGAACACGAAACGCGATTTAGGAGGAATACACGATGAGAAAAACATTTACGACCCGCTTGCTCGCCCTGCTTCTTTGCGTGGCGACGCTTGCCACCGTCGCCCCGCTTTTTGCGGCGGCGGCAACGACCATTACCGAAATCGAAATCACGAATGACGATATTGCTCCGGTTGCAGGCGAAAAAGCCGGCGATCATATAGCGTTTACGCTGCCGACGAACGCGCCGTATTCCTGCGAGATTTGCAGATGGTACGACGATACCGCGGATGAATATATGCTTGCTGACGACGTGTTTTCCGAAAGCCACTTGTATTCGGTGTCGCTTGTGCTGACGACCGACGAAGGCTATGCCTTTGCGCCGGATGCCGCGATCATCATTAACGGCGCGGACTATCTTTTAGATGCGGTAGCCACCTCGTTTATGGACGAAACCACGGTATACGTTTGGACGAAATCCATGCAGGCAACGACGGCTTCCGGCGACGGTTGGTATCTGGACGGTGCCGGCGTGGTGCATCTTACCGGGAAAATCGAGAATTCCAGCAAAGAGGGCGATGCCACGCCGTGGGCTGCCTACAAAGGCCAAATTTGCGCGGTGGTGGCGGAGGACGGCGCTTCGCTGACCAACGGTGCGTATCTGTTTTCCGGCTGCTCGTCCCTGGTTTTTGTGGATTTGGACGCCCTCAAAACCGGCGGTATGACCAGCACAAAATATATGTTTTACGGTTGCCGCGCGCTTGCGGCACTCGACGTGAGCGGGCTCAACACCTCCACCGTGACGAATATGAGTTCTATGTTTGCCGGCTGCAAGGAGCTGACCGATCTCAACATGGACGGCTTCGACACGACCTACGTGGTCACTATGGAGAATATGTTTTTCGGCTGTTCTTCACTTACCACGTTGGACGTCAGCAAATTCAACAACCAAAACGCCCAAAACATGAGCCACGTTTTCGGCGGGTGCAGTAATCTGTCCTCGCTGACACTCGGAAACTTTGTGACGGCGAAAGCGACGGATCTGAGCGGCATGTTTGCGGATTGCGGCGCGCTTACGGCGCTTAACGTCAGCGGCTTTGATACGTCGAACGTGACGAATATGTATGCGCTGTTCCAAAACTGCGCGGAACTTACGGAAATCGACCTTTCGAAGCTCGCCACCGGCAAGGTGACGGATATGAGCAGTCTGTTTGAGGGGTGCAGCGGACTTGCCGCTCTCGATATTCGTTCTCTCAACACCGAAAACGTCAAATACTTCGGCAATATGTTTGCCGGCTGTTCCGCTTTGACCGCGCTTGACGTGAGCGCGATGAACACCGCGTCGGCACAGTCGATGGACGGGATGTTTACGGATTGCAGCGCGCTTACGGCGCTCGACGTGAGCGGCTTTGACGTGGCCGGCGTAACGGGAAGTATGACCGATATGTTTTCCGGTTGCGCGGCGCTGGCCGAAATTCGCGCCAACCACGGAATTTTTGCGAAAACCGCTGCGCAGCTGCTGGCGCTTTCGCCTGCGTGGACGGACGTAAAAAGCGGAACGGTTTTCTCGGATGAGACCGCTTTGAAAGCCGCCGAAACGGTGACTCTGAAAAAGGGTGTCCACGAAAAAGAGACCGACCCGTCTGCGACCGCGACCGAAACCGAGCCGACCGGCACAGAGGTCGAACCGACCGGCACCGAGGTTGAACCGACCGGCACCGAGGTTGAGCCGACTGCGACCGAGCCGAGCGGAACTACGCCGACCAAGCCGAGCGGACCTACGCCGACCGAGCGGCGCGACGAAAAACTCCTCGGCGATGCGAACGACGACGGCGCGGTGAATATGAAAGACGTGCTGGCGCTGCGCAAGATGCTCGCGAGCATCGAAGTGGTTTACAGCGCTGCAAATTCCGACGTAAACCTCGACGGCGACGTCAATATGAAAGACGTGCTGATGCTCCGCAAGTTCCTCGCGGGACTGATTACGAAATTACGCGCGTAACACGCCGCCTTACCCATAGAATCTAACAAAAAACCTCCCCGAAGCCGAGGCTTCGGGGAGGTTTTTACAAAGTATTCGTTTACATCGGAACGTCCGGGACGACCGGATCGCTTTGACGGTTCGGGTCGTTCGGTGCGTCGATTCCGAGCTCCGGCTCCGCCACGACGTTTTGCGGGGCGATTTGCGCCTCTTTTTGGAACGCGGCGTCCGCGGCGGCGATCTTCTCGGCGGTCGGCAGCGGCAGCAGCACGTCCATCGGGTTGGCACGCAGCAGATGCTCCTTCGCACGGTTCGGCTCGGCGGCAATATCGCGGCGATAATCGTCCGCCACAACGTCGCACCACGATTTGATCTGGCGGGCGAGATTCAAGCGGCTGTGACGCAGCTTGGTGCCGAGCACAAAGTGCTGATGATCCTTCGCGTTCAAATACGCGCCGGCAGCATCGCGGAGCGTTTGCAGGCTCTCGACAAACTCGGCTTTGGTTTTGATGCCGTGTTTGAGCTGCATCGCGTGCTCCGCCATAGAGCCGAGGGCTTTTTCCATCGCGGAAAACTCGGTCGAGTTCGAGTGACGACCGATATGATCGTAAAGGTGTTTGATGAAATAATGCGCCTTGCCAAACGCGGCGTCGGGACGGTTGTCGTCGCGCGCCGGGGCTTTGAGACCGGCTTTCAGCGCGGTCGCTTTCTTTTCGAGCTCGTCTTGGCGCTTGTTGAGCTTGTCGAGGGTGGTCCCCAGCGTATCCAGCTCGCCGCAGGCGCTCACGTGTTTCGCTTTTTCCTGCTCCAAACGCGCGATCTCGTTTTTGATCGGCGCGTTTTTATCCACGATCTCCCAATACATTTTCCGGAACTGCTCGGTTTGCTCTTTCAGCGGTTTAACGGTTTTTTCAAGCTCCGCTTTTTTGGCGCGCGGGATGTTCGCGAGGTCTTCAAACTGCACGATCATCGCTTTGTGGGTCTGCATCTCGTAGCTGACCGCATCGCGTTTTTCGCCGAGCTGCTCGATGTACGCGAGCGTCTGGGTTTTGTCGGTTTCGATCGTTTTGAGAACGCTGCGCTTTTGCGCATAGCCCGGATACACACGGAACAGCTCGTTGTCGAGATCGGTTTTCAGCGCGCCGAGCAGATCGAGGATGCGCTCTTTGAAATACGGTTTGTCCACCTTGAGCAGGTGCAACCGACGGTCTTCCTTGTACTCTTTAAAGTCGGCTTCGTAGGTATCGAGAAGCGCGGCGACCTTTTCGTGCGCGTCCTCGCCCGGATGAAGCGCGGCATAAGCGTTTTCATATTGACGCAGGTGATAAATATACTGATACGCGCGGGGGTCCTCCAGCTTGCCGACAAGCGATTCCGGCTTGTCGAAGTTTTCGCGCAGGAGTTTAAAATCGTTTTCGGTGATTTCGTCGCGCGGTGCGCCGTCGAACGCCGGGCTGACGAGGCCGCGCATGATCTGTCCCATCTGCGTGGCAAAGCCGTTCAGCTCCTCCGCACGGATGACCGCTTCGGTACCGAGCGCTTCTTCCATCGCCTGGATCGGCGCATACGCTTTGGCATAGCGCTCCTCATGCTGGGCTCTGGCTTTGGCGATCTCGTCTTGCAGCGCGCGGTATTCGTTGGTTTTTTCCTGTAACGCCGTCAGGTGATTTTTCTGCTCGGTCTCGCATTCGAGGATGTTTTTATCGAGGCTCGCGATCTCCTGCTCGGCTTGCTCGACCACGGTTTGGCGTTCGAGCAGCATCCGCTCGGCTTCGCGAAGCTCCGGATTCTTTTGACGCAGCAGTTCTTTTTGCGCGTTGATTTTTTCGTCGAGCTTTTCGATCTCTTTTTTATGCAGATCGGATTTTGCCCACGCACCGCGATAATCGCCGGCGGCAACACCGAGCTCGTCGCACTTTTTGGCATAGTCGCGCAGGTCGGCGTTGTAGCGGTTGATTTCCGTAACACACTCGTCGAGCGCGGCGTTTTGCGCCAGCGTGCTTTCGCTGATCTCCCGGCGCGCATAGGTGCCGAGCTTGGTGGCGGCTTTTTCCATATTGCTGAGCATCGTATACATCGCTTTGATCTGCGGCTTGTCGATGTCGGCGTTGTTCGTCAGACGGTTATATTCCTCGATCGCGTGTTGGAGGCCGCCTTGGTGGTGAGAGAGGAAGATCTCCTCGCCGAACACGTCGGTCAGCCCGACGAGATCGTTATGGGTATCCTCTTTCGGAAGCTTTTGACCGAACGCGTCCGTTTCGGGCACGAAGCCGTCCACCGCCGAGAGAAACAGCTTGCCGTTTTGGTCGGTCACACCCACCAAACGCACGTCATCCTCCTCCGCCTCCGGATCGCCCATCAGCTCGTTTTGCAGCGCGCGCAAAAGGTGCGGATTGTAGCTGTCGCCCTGCACGCGAGGCAGGTTGCTTACAAACGTCTCGTAGAAGAAGATATAGTCGTTCAGAGTGCGTTTGATCGCGTTGAGCTCTTCCTGATGCTGCTCTTCGGGCGAAAGCGGGATCTCGTTGCCCTGGTCGTCAAATTTCGGGTCGGCCGGCTCGCGCGGCGCTTCAAAGTAGGTGTGCAGCTTGGCGAGCGGCGGGTTGGTTTGGTCCTGCAGCCATTTGGAAAAATCCTTGTCCGCGCTGCCGATTTCGGCAGTCAGCGTCAAGTCAAAATTCATGCGTTGAAAATCGAGCATCATTTGCTCGCTTGCTTTTGTCGGTGCTTTATGCTTTCCCATAAGATCGCATCCTTTCTTGTGGCGGGCTTTTTGCCCGCTCACCCATAATACGGTGTTTTTTGCAAAAAAGTTTCAGCGGCGTGTGCGTTTTTTTGCAAAGAAACGGGTCCGATTTGGTTTTATTATAAAACGAAACCGCGATTTAGTCAACAAAAAAAGAGCCGGTACGTTCATACCGGCTCTTTTTGAAGAAGAATCAGTTTTTGAGGTTCATCCACGTGTCTACGTAGTGGACCGCACAACCGTAACCGGCGGAGAGCGTGTCTTTGCCGGAAAGGGTGGAAAGCACCGTCCGCAGCGCGGAGTACATCGCGGCTTTGCCGTCTTCCATAAAGGAGACGTGCGCGCCCTCCTCGCTGTAGGTCTCGACACCGAGGATGATCTTGCAGTTATACTGCGAGCCGAGCGGGATCTCCTGCGCACCGGCGTCCAAAATGGCGGCGGCGGTGTCGCGGTAGGACATCAGCGTCAGCGTGTCGGAGTTTTCCGCCAACACGTTTAAGAGCTTTTGCGTTTTGCCGCCTACCGTCACGGTCATATCATCCAGCCAGAACGGAATATCCCATTCGATGAGCGTGCCGAAGTCGTGCGCATCCTTGGTGGCGCGCATCACAAGGTCGGCATACAGCTGCCAATTCGCCTGGCTGCTGCCCGCCTGGTGCGGCTCGACGTCCAGGTGGATGCCGTAGAATTTCGCGTTGGCGGGAGCCTGGTTTTGATAGTTCTTGAAGCGGGCAAACATTCCGTCGAAGCCGGTGTTGCCGTTTTGGATCCACGACACGTCGCCGGACAGCCACGCCACGCGCATCCCGCGCGAGCCGGCGTCAACGATGAAATCGGCCACGTCGTCAAAGCTTTGGGAGGTGACGCAGAGATAAATCTCGGTCACGCCGTTTTGTTGCAGAAAATCCAAGCGCTGTTTGCGCTGGGTCTCGTTGCTGATTTGGTTGGCGTTCCACCACCACACACCGAGCGAACCGAATTTTTCGGAGGTCTCATAGTTGAGATACGGCGTTCCCGACTGTGTAGGCGGCGTGGTTTTGCTCGGGACGGTCTCGGTAGGGCCGGAGGTCGCTTTGGTGGACGCGGTGGTATCCGTGCCGCCCTTTTCGCTCACAAAGCGGAAGGTGCGGATAACTGCGCCCTTGCCCACGATACCGAGGCGGCCGGTCTCGCCGAACAGCGTCGGATCGATTTGCACCTTGCCCTTGTACGTACCCTGAACGAGCATCGGCGTGCCATCCTCGGCAAAGGTGGTCGCCGCTCCGGATGCGGACGCGATCGCCGCGGCAATCGAGTTGCTCCACGCGTTGACGTTCAGGTGGGCGTCACCGTTTAGGGTCATATCGTATTCGAGGAACACGTTTTCGCCCTCGCCGGCATAAAAGAACGGTGCGTTTTCGTTGAAGTACAGCACCCACACGTTCCAATCCTTCGTCTGCTCAATGACAAAGCCGTTGCCCTCGTCCTTAATGGCGGTGCCGTCGGTTTCGTCCGAACCGTTGGTGATGACCTCAATAAGATCCAGCTCACCGGTCACCGGCTTGCCCTGCGGCTCGGTTTCGGAAGGATTTGTCGCGGAGGGGTCGGGTTCAGAGGGGTCACTCGGATCGACGTCGTCAAAGGATTTGATGATACCGGCGATATATTTGCGGATCATCAGCACGTCCTTCATATTGACCGCGCCGTCGTTGTTCACGTCGGACGCCGCCATATCCGGCGATGCGTCGATCTCCGCCAAATATTTGCGCAGCAGCAGAACGTCTTTCATGTTCACCACTTCGTCCGAGTTCGCGTCGCCCTTGATGCCGGCGGGCTGCGTCGGTTTGGTGGTCGGTTTGGTGGTCGGTTTGGTGGTAGCGCCGGCGCCTTGCGTGCCGGAGGATCCGGTTTCGGTGCCGCTCACCAAGCGGAAGGTGCGGATGGTCGCGTCCGCGCTGGACACGCCGCGCAGACCGAAACGGCCGTTTTCGCCGATCATGTCTTTGATCACTTCAATAGCGCCCACGTAGGTGCCGGCTTTGAGCATCGGCGTACCGTCTTCGGCGGCGGCGGTTTTCGCGCCGGCGGCCGCGGCAATGTCGGCGGCGACCGAGTTGTTCCAACCATTCAGGCACAGATGCACGTCACCGGAGGTGGTGAAATCGTAAACGAGATAGAGACTTTCGCCCTCCGCCGCCTCAAATTCGGCGGCTT
>JAZUKW010000089.1:0-10167 GCA_045643425.1 Acutalibacteraceae bacterium | reverse complement strand
TGGAGCAGCACCACGTCGCCGTCTTTCATCGCGGCGACCGCGGCTTTGGCGTTGTCGCCCACCACGTTGTCGTCGGCGGCGAACACCACGTCTTTACCGAGCTTCTCGGACAGGCGCACGGCGACCGGCGCGAGCGAGAATTCCGGCTTCGGCTCGCCCTTCGGCTTGCCGAGGTGAGAGCAGAGGATGACTTTCGCATCGTTCTTCAGCAAATACTCGATGGTCGGCAGAGCCGCCACGATACGGTTTTCGTCGGTGATCACGCCGTTTTTCAGCGGCACGTTGAAATCACAGCGGACGAGAACACGTTTGCCTTTGACGTTGAGGTCTTCTACGGTTTTTTTGTTGAGCATAGACATAGGTCAGGTTCCTTTCCTAATTATTTTTCAACCACATTTTATTATAACCCATTCTTTCCTCTTTTTCAAGAGAAATTACAGGGCTTTTGCCAAATTTTCGGCGATCGCATCCAAAAACTCGTCGGAATTGACGCCGCGCTTGTTCTCGATCGTCGAAAGACCGATCAGATCTTTGGTCATCACGCCGCCCTCGATCGTGTCGATCGTGGCTTTTTCGAGCTTGTCGGCGAAGGCCTGCAGCTCCGGCAGATCGTCCATTTCGCCGCGTTTGCGCAAGGCTCCCGACCACGCGAAAATGGTGGCAACGGGATTCGTCGAGGTCTGCTCGCCGTTCAGATAACGGTAATAGTGGCGCGTGACCGTACCGTGCGCCGCTTCGTATTCGTAGTTGCCGTCGGGAGAGACGAGCACGCTGGTCATCATAGCAAGCGAGCCGAACGCGGTCGCGACCATATCGCTCATCACGTCGCCGTCGTAGTTTTTGCACGCCCAGATAAAGCCGCCCTCCGAGCGGATAACGCGCGCCACCGCATCGTCGATGAGGGTGTAGAAGTAGGTGATGCCCGCTTCCTCGAACGCGGCTTTGAACTCGTTTTCGTAAATCTCGGCGAAAATATCCTTAAAGCGGTGATCGTAGGTCTTGGAGATCGTGTCCTTGGTGGAGAACCACAGATCCTGCTTGCAGTCGAGCGCAAAGCGGAAGCAGGCGCGGGCAAAGCCGCTGATCGACGCGTCGGTGTTGTGCATTCCCATCACCACGCCGTCACCCGCAAAATCGTGGATGAGGGTGCGGGTCTCGTTGCCGTCCTTGTCGGTCACGCACAGCTCGGCACGGCTGCCCGCCGGAGCGCGCATTTCGGTGTTTTTATAAATATCACCGTAAGCGTGACGCGCGAGGGTGATCGGCTTTTTCCACGTAGAGACCGTCGGGTGGATGCCCTCGACGAGAATGGGCGCGCGGAACACCGTGCCGTCCAAAATCGCGCGGATGGTGCCGTTCGGGCTTTTCCACATCTGTTTCAGTTTATACTCTTCGACGCGCTGCGCGTTCGGCGTAATGGTGGCGCATTTGACGCCGACACCGTACTTTTTGATCGCTTCGGCGGCATCCTTCGTCACCCGGTCGTCCGTCTCGTCGCGGTGCGGCAAACCGAGGTCGTAATACTCGCTTTTGAGGTCCACGAACGGGCAGATGAGCTTCTCTTTAATGCCGCTCCACAGCACGCGGGTCATCTCGTCGCCGTCCATTTCCACAAGAGGGGTTTTCATTTGGATCTTTGCCATTTTTCTTCACTCACTTTCGGTTGTGATTTACGGTTTTGAGTATACCACACTCCCCCGCTTTTGGCAAGAGTTTCCGACGAAAAAAGCCTTGCCGAAAACGGCAAGGCTTTTGCACTTTTCGTTGTGCTTACGGCTTGGTGAAATACAAAACACCGAGGCAGTTCGGGCCGCAATGGGACGAGATGGTCGAGCCGGCTTGGGTGACGTAAACCTCTTTGAATTTGCCGTATTTTTTGGCAAATTCCACCGCCATCGCCTCCCGCTCGGGCGACACGCCGGAGTGGGTCACAAACGCGTAGTCGGTCACGACGTCTTTTCCCGAAAGCTCGTCGCGGATATACTCCTCCATCACGCGCTCGTAGGTGCCGCGGTATTTTTTGCCGACGCCCATAGCACCCGTCTGGTCATCCACCAAAATCGAGGGGCGCAGCTTTAAGACGTTCGCGCCGAACATCGCGAGCGCCGAGCAGCGACCGCCTTTGTAGAGATATTCGAGCGTGTCGAGGAAAAAGCTCGCGTGGTCGTGTGCACGAAGCGCCTCCACCTCGGCGGCGATCTGCGCCGCGGACATTCCCGCCTGCGCTTTTTCCGCGGCGGCAAGCACCAAAAGACCGATGCCGGTGGAAAGGCTCAAGCTGTCTACCACATAGACGTTCCCCACTTCTTCGGCGGCGATACGCGCGTTCTGGCAGCAGGACGAGATCGCCGAGCCGGTGCAGATATGCACCACGCTGTCCCCCTCCGCGAGCAAGCCTTTAAAAAACTGCTCGTACTCGTCGATGTTGATAGCCGACGTGGTGGGAAGAGCTTTGTTCTCGTCGTAATAGGCGTAAATATCGGCGGCGTTCACGTCCACACCGTCAAAATAGGTGTTGTCCCCCAGCGTAACGTGCAGCGGGATCACGTGAACGTTGTAGCGCTCCACAAGCTCCGGCGACAGATCGCAGGTGCTGTCCGCGCTGATGATCACTTTCGACATAGTTCGTTCCTCCTTGTGACTTTTCCGTCGTTTAGTATACCATTCTGCGGTGGGATTTTCAAGTCCTTATAAATATTTTTTACAAAAGGGGTTGCAAAATGCAAACGGATGTGGTATAGTGGGTTACGGTAAAGATAAGGTTAAGTAAAGGAGTGGGGCGACCCGCTCCTTTGTGTTGTAGTGACCTTTTTGGAAGGAGAGGACGTTTTGGCAACGAAAAAAGGTGGAAATACCGTTGACGTTTGCCGCAAGCTTGCCCAGCCGCTCGCAGACGAGCTCGGTCTCGTTATCTGGGACGTGCGCTTTGTAAAAGAGGGCGCTTCGTGGTATCTGCGGTATTTCATCGACAAGGACGGCGGCGTCGGAATCGACGACTGCGTGGCGATGACGCGGGCGCTCAACCCCGTGCTGGACGAGGCGGACCCCATTGCCACCGCCTACACGCTGGAGGTCTCCTCCCCCGGCATCGAGCGGGAGCTTACCCGCCCGGAGCATTTCGAATGGTGCGAGGGCGACGCGGTGGTCGTTACCCTGTTTGCCCCGCGTGACGGCGAGCGGGAGTTTGCCGGCATCTTACAGCCCTGCGACGACGGGCAAATCGTTATTACGGACGAAAATGAGCAGCCGCTCGTTTTTGATAAAAAAGACGTGTCGCGCGTCCACCTCATCGAGGAATGGGACGACGATGCGAACGAAACAGTCTAATGAACGCTCTGTGAGCGAGGAGGAATACTGATGAAAAAGAAAGACGAGTTCAACGAAGAATTTTTCGAGGCGCTGACGCTCCTTGAAAAAGAAAAAGGGATCCCGGCGGACTATCTGCTGGAAAAGATCCGTGCCGCCATTGTCATCGCGGTGAAACACGATTTCGGCGCCGAGGACAACGTGGAGGTCGTCATGGATCCCGAAACCAACCAATTCACCGTCACGCTGCTCAAGGACGTGGTGGAGGAAGTGGAAAACCCCGGCACCCAGATCACGCTGGAGGATGCCAAAGCCTATAACAAGAAAATCAAAGAGGGCGCCGTCGCGCGTATCCCGCTGCAAACGAAGCAGTTCGGTCGTATCGCGGCGATCACCGCTAAACACGTCATCCGTCAAGGCATCCGCGAGGCGGAGCGCGGCCAGCAGATCCAAGAGTTCCAGAGTCACTCCCAGGATCTCGTTACCGCGCGCGTGTCCCGCGTGGATCCGCAGACCGGCAACGCCACCGTGGAGATCGGCCGCTCCGAAGCCGTCCTGATCAAAGGCGAACAGGTGCCGGGCGAGATCATCCGCGAGGGTGCGTTCGTGAAGATCTACGTCGCCGACGTGCGCGAAGGCGATCGCGGTCCGCGCGTGCTCATTTCCCGCACCCATCCCGGCCTTGTCAAACGCCTGTTTGAAAAAGAGGTTCCGGAGATCTATAACGGCGTGGTGGAGATCAAAGCTATCTCCCGCGAGGCGGGCAGCCGCACGAAAATGGCCGTCTCCTCCAACGACGAAAACGTGGACGCCGTCGGCGCCTGCATCGGCCCGCGCCACTCCCGCGTGGACAACATCGCGGATGAGCTGGGCGGCGAAAAAATCGACATCGTGGAATACAGCGAAGATCCGGCGACCTTTATCGCCGCGGCGCTGTCCCCCGCCAAGGTCGTGTCCGTTACGCCGGACGCCGAGGGCGGTAAATCCTGCCGCGTGACCGTGCCGGATGCGCAGCTGTCGCTCGCGATCGGCAACAAAGGTCAAAACGCGCGCCTTGCCGCGAAGCTGACCGGCTGGAAGATCGACATTCGCCCCGAAAGCGGCTTCTTCGGCGAAGAAGAGCCGGCGACGGAAGCGGCTTCCGAAGAATAAGCGAAAGGAGAACGTCCCATGGCGGAAAAACGCGTGCCGTTGCGTAAGTGCATCGGCTGTAACGAACAAAAGCCGAAAAAAGAGCTGATCCGCGTGGTACGCTCTTCCGAAGGCGAAATCAGTTTGGACGAAACCGGAAAAAAAGCCGGGCGCGGCGCCTACATCTGTCACAATAAGGCCTGCCTCGCCAAAGCGCGTAAAGCCAATCGTCTGGAACGCACCTTAAACTGCGACGTTCCCGACGAGGTTTACGACCGGTTAGAGGAGGGACTGTAAAACGGATACCCAAAAAGCGGCGGGGCTTCTCGGCCTTGCCAAACGAGCCGGTGCGGTGACGGCAGGCTTCGACGCCGCCCTTGCCGCCGTGCGCAGACGGAAGACCGTCGCGGTCTTCGTCGCCTGCGACATCTCTGAAAAAACTTTGAAAGAATGGGCGTTCCAAACCAAAGACCACCCGACACAGCCGACGCATCTCGCGCTGACGAAAGAAGCGCTGGGTGCCGCCCTCGGTGCGCGCGGTCCGGTCGGGCTTGTCGCCGTCAGCGACGAGGGCTTTGCGAACGCCATCCGTGCAGTCTGTCCCACGACAAAGGAGGAAAAACTATGACTATACAAAAAATCCACGTCAGCGACGTGGCGAAAGATTTCGACGTTGCCACCAAGGTGATTGCCGACCTGCTCTCCCCGTATTGCGATACCCCGAAAAAATCCGCCAGCACGCTGGAGGAGGAAGAATTGGATCTTCTCTTCAACCTGCTGACCGAAAAGAACAATACGGCGGATCTGTCGGCGTATTTTGCGACCGCCAACGAGCCGAATCCGCAAAAAGAGGGTGCGGAGAACGAAGCGGCTCCCGCCGCGGCGAGCGGTATCCCCGCCGCCAACCAAAAGAAAGCCGACAAACCGGCCGCTCCCGTCGTGCCGAAGGTGCAAAAAGAGCGCCGCACGGTCGATACCCGCTCGGCGCAGGTGGACATTGGCAAGTACGACGAGAAATTCGACCGTATGGCGCAAACCTCGTCCCACTTCCGCGGCGGCGATTCTGTGAAAAAGCAGAAAATCAGCCAGAAATCCCAGCAGTACAAAAAGCCGCAAAAGGCGCGTCGCGAGACCGAAGCCGAGCGGATGAAACGTATCGAGCTGGAGCGTAAGAAAAAGAATCTCGTCATCCAGGTGGGCGACACCATCACGGTGGCGGAGCTTGCGAATCGTATGAACGCGACCGCCGCCGAGGTCATCAAAAAGCTGATGAAGCTGGGCGTGATGGCGAGCGCCAACGAAGAGATCGACTTCGACACCGCCTATTTGGTGGCGGAGGAATTCCACGTCAGAGTGGAAAAAGAAGTGGTCGTGACCATCGAGGAGCGTATCATCGACAACAGCGACGACGAAGAGGGTAACCTGTTCCCCCGCGACCCGGTCGGGGTCGTTATGGGTCACGTTGACCACGGTAAGACCTCGATCCTCGACTATATCCGTAAGAGTAACGTCACCTCCGGCGAGGCGGGCGGCATCACCCAGCACATCGGTGCGTATCGCGCCGTCTGCAAAGGTCAGACCATCACCTTCCTCGACACGCCGGGTCACGCGGCGTTTACCTCGATGCGCGCCCGCGGCGCTCAGATCACCGACATCGCCATTTTGGTGGTCGCGGCGGACGACGGCATCATGCCGCAGACGGTGGAGGCGATCAACCACGCCAAAGCCGCCAACATCCCGATCATCGTTGCCATCAACAAGATGGATAAACCGGCTGCCAACCCCGATCTCGTTATGCAGCAGCTCACCGAGTATGAGCTCGTTCCCGAGGAGTGGGGCGGCGACGTCATCTGCGTCCCCGTGTCCGCGCACACCGGCAAGGGCATCGACACCCTGCTCGAGTCCGTGCTGCTCGTTGCCGAAATGGCCGAGCTGAAAGCCAACCCCGATCGCGCCGCCAAGGGCACGGTCGTGGAAGCGCGTCTTGATAAGGGCCGCGGCCCGATCGCGACCATCCTCGTACAAAACGGTACGCTCCACTCCGGCGACATCGTGGTCGCCGGCTCCGCGGTAGGTCGTGTCCGCGCCATGGTGGACGAAAACGGCAAAAAGCTGACGTCTGCCGGTCCCTCCATTCCGGTGGAGATCATGGGTCTTGACAGCGTGCCGGCCTCCGGCGACATCGTCAACGCCGTTACCGACGAGCATTTGGCGCGTCAGCTGGTGGAGCAGCGCAAGCAGGAAGCGAAAGAAGCGGAGTTCAGCCGCTATAAGAAGGTCACCCTCGAAAACCTGTTCGATCAAATGAAAGAGGGCGAGATGAAAGAGCTGAAGATCATCGTCAAGGCCGACGTGCAAGGCTCGGTGGAGGCGGTCACGCAGTCCCTCGAGAAGATCGGCCAGGACGACGTGCGCGTCCGCGTGATCCACGGTGCCGTCGGCGCGGTGAACGAAAGCGACGTGTCGCTCGCCGATGCGTCCAACGCCATCATCGTCGGCTTTAACGTCCGTCCCGAACCGCTCGCCGCCGAAGCCGCCAAGATCGCCGAGGTGGATATGCGGATGTACCGTGTCATTTACGATTGCATCGACGAAATCACCACCGCTATGAAGGGTATGCTCGCGCCGAAGACCCGCGAGGTACTTCACGGCCGTGTGGAGGTGCGTCAGGTGTACCGTATCTCCGGTGTCGGTGCGGTCGCCGGTTGCTACGTCACCGACGGCAAGATCTGCCGCAACGACCTTATCCGCGTCGTGCGCGACGGTATCATCATCGCCGACGACAAGATGTCTTCTCTCAAACGCTTTAAGGACGACCAAAAGGAAGTGGCGCAGGGCTACGAATGCGGCGTCAGCCTGGAGAAATTCTCCGACGTAAAAGAGGGCGACGTCTACGAGTCCTATATCATCGAAGAATACCGCGACTAAGACCTCGCCGTGTTCTCTGTTCCCAAAAAGGAGGGATTACGATGGCCGGTTATCGGGTTCATCGACAAAGTGAAGATATTTCGCGGGAGCTGACCGCCATTTTGCGGACGGTCAAGGATCCCCGCGTCAAAGACTGTATGCTGAGCATTGTGCGGGTGGACGTGTCGAACGACTTGTCCTACGCCACGGTGTACGTCAGCGCGCTGTCCGGCCTGGAGGATGCCAAGCAGGCGGTGGAGGGACTCAAATCAGCCGCCGGCTATATGCGCACCTCGCTCGGCGCGGCGCTCAAGCTGCGGCACGTGCCGGAGCTGCGCTTCGTTCCGGACGATTCCATCGCCTACAGCGCCCACATCAACGAAACTCTGCAATCTCTTAAAAAGGAGGATGCAACGTGACGAAAATCAACCCCGCGTGTAAAGACGTGGATTTAGCCGCCGCCTGCGAGATTCTTAAATCCGCAGACAACTGGCTGATTTTGACTCACCAATATCCCGACGGTGACACGCTCGGCAGCGCTTACGCGCTCGGCCAGGCGCTGCAAATGCTCGGCAAAAAGGTGCGCGTCGTCTGCTCGGACGTCATTCCGGGCAAATACGCCTATATCACCGAAGCCGCCAAGTGGGATGACTTTACCCCCTCCCATTACTGCGCGGTGGACGTGGCGGATCCGCGGCTGCTCGGCGACGAGCTTGAGGCGTACGCGATGCTCGTCGAGCTGTGTATCGACCACCACGCGTCCAACACCTACTACGCCGAAAATCTGCTGTATAAAAACTATGCCGCCACCGCCATGCTCGTGTATGAAATCATCCAAGAGCTGGGCGTCAGCCTCACTCCCGCGATCGCGGAGGCGCTGTATACCGGCATGGCGACCGACAGCGGCTGCTTCCGTTACAGCAACACCGACGCGCTGTGCCACCGCATGGCGGCGGATATGCTGGACGTGGGCATTCGTTCGGATTACATCAACCGCGTGATGTTCGACATCAAATCCCGCCGGCGTATGGATCTGGAGCGCATGGCGCTCGCCGCCATCCACTATGAGTGGGACGGTCGCTGTGCCGTGATGCCGCTGACGGTGGAGATGATCGAAAAATCGGGCGCGCTCGAAAACGATATGGAGGGCCTTGCCTCTATCCCCCGCGAGATTGAGGGAGTTTGGGTAGGTGCCACGCTCCGTGAAATCGACGACAACCGCTTTAAAATCAGTATGCGTACCGGCTCGAAGGCCAACGCCTGCGACATCTGCACCCTGCTCGGCGGCGGCGGTCACGCGGCGGCGGCGGGCTGCACGCTGACGGGTGAGCTGCAAGACGTGCTGGACCGTGTGCTGGAGGCGGTGAAAACCGCCGTGCCGCAAATCGAAGCCGGCGACGGCGACGAGTGTCCCGTATGAGCGGCGATGCGCTTCACGGCGTGTTTTGTCTTGAAAAACCCGCCGAAATGACCTCGTTTCTCTGCTGCGCCGTCATGCGCGGCGTGTTACACCAAAAGAAAATCGGCCACGCGGGAACGCTTGACCCGATGGCGACCGGCGTGCTGCCCATTTTATGCGGCAACGCCACCAAAGCGATGGATATTTTTCCCTGCGGCGACAAACGCTATCGTGCGGGCTTCCGCCTCGGCGTTGTCAGCGACACGCAGGACGTGTGGGGCAACGTCACCGAAACGGGTGTGACCGCGTTCCCCTCTGCCGCGCTTTTGGAAGCCGCGCTCGCGCCGCTTCGCGGCGATATTCTGCAAGTACCGCCGATGACCTCGGCGCTCAAAAAAGACGGCGTGCGGCTGTATGAGCTGGCGCGAAAAGGCGTGGAGATCGAGCGGGAAGCCCGCCCGATCACCGTCTACGAGCTGTCGCTCGTCTCCTATAACGAGCAAACCGGCGAAGGTGTCCTCGACTGCTTTGTGTCCAAAGGCACCTACGTGCGCACGCTTTGCCACGACGTGGGACAAGCGCTCGGCTGCGGCGCTGTGATGACCTCGCTTTGCCGCACGATGGCGGCGGGCTATACGCTTGCCGACTGCGTTTCGCTCGAAAACGCAAAAGCGATGAGCGAGGACGAGCTGCGCGCCCATCTCAAGCCCACCGAAACCATATTTTTGCCCCACCCCGCCGTAACGGTGACGGCAGCGCAGGCGACCCGCTTTCAAAACGGGGGCGCGCTTTCGCTCGACCGCTTACAAGCGGACGTGACCGCCACCGTGCGCGTCAAGGCGCCGGACGGCACGTTTTTGGGGCTCGGTACGCCGAAGGACGGCGAACTGAAAGTGTATAAGCTGTTTCCCTCCGCCTGACGGAGAGAACGGAAAGGGGAAATCGGAATTGCAACTGTATACGCTCGAAAGCATCGACACCCGTTTCCCCTCTACGCCCCGTGCGGTCGCGCTGGGGCTGTTCGACGGAATGCACATCGGCCACCGCGCCGTGCTCGCCGAAATTTTGGACGTCGAGGGGCTTACGCCCGCCGCGTTCACCTTTTCGGATAAGCAGGCGCTCCCGAAAAACGCCGCACGTCTGCAAACGCTTGCCGACCGCTGCGATCTGATGGAAAAAACCGGCGTGGAAGAGCTGTTTTCGGCGGATTTTTCTGCCGTTTGCGCTCTGTCTCCCGAAGACTTCGTGAAAAAGATCCTCAAAGAACAACTAAACGCCCGCCTCGTCTCCTGCGGCGAGAATTTTCGCTTCGGAAACGGCGGCACGGGCGATGCAACGCTCTTAAAATCCCTCTGCGAAAAAGAGGGAATCCGCGTCGTCGTCGCCGACACGGTGCTTTGCGACGGGGAAGCGGTCAGCTCCAC
>JAZUKW010000088.1:0-6209 GCA_045643425.1 Acutalibacteraceae bacterium | reverse complement strand
AACGGGGATGAAATGAGCGGCAACCAGCCGCCGCAGATGCCGAAGGGCGATGAAAAGAGCGGCGGTCAGCCGCCGCAGATGCCGAATGGCGATGAAATGAGCGGCGATCAGCCGCCGCAGATGCCGAACGGCGATGAAATGAGCGGCGGTCAGCCGCCGGAGAAGCCGGACGGCGAAGAAATGAGCGGCAACCAGCCGCCGCAGATGCCGAATGGCGAAGAAATGAGCGGCGATCAGCCGCCGCAGATGCCGAATGGCGAGATGAAATCTCCCTTCGACCAAGCGGGAGAGGCGCAGGAAGGCGCACTTCCGGATGCGACGACCTGGATTTGGCTTGGCGTATCGTTCTTGGTTATGGCGGGCGGACTGCTGTTCGCGGGGTTTTATAAAAGATGAAAAAACGAGCCTTCGGGATTGCCGAAGGCTCGTTTTCAGTTTGATTTTTCCATTTCGGAGCGCAGGTGGCGGATGATTTTTTTCTCGAGCCGCGAGATGTACGACTGCGAGATCCCGAGCAGGTCGGCCACCTCTTTTTGCGTGTGCTCGCGGCTTCCGTAAAGACCGAAGCGCAGGCGCATAATGCGCTGTTCACGCTCGGGTAAAGCGGCTACACACCGCAGCAGCAGGCGGTTTTCGCACTCCTGCTCCATGCGGCGGTGGATCACGTCGCTTTCGCTTCCGAGCACGTCCGAGAGGTGCAGCTCGTTGCCGTCCCAATCCACGTTGAGAGGCTCGTCCAGCGACACCTCGTTTTTGAGCGGCGTGCTTTTGCGCAGATACATCAAAATCTCGTTTTCGATACAGCGAGAGGAGTAGGTCGCGAGCTTGATGTTGCGGTCGGGGCAAAAGGTGTTGACTGCTTTTATGAGACCGATCGTACCAATCGAAATGAGGTCTTCGATACCTACGCCGGAGCTTTCGAACTTGCGGGCGATGTAGACCACGAGCCGCAAATTATGAACGATCAGCGATTCGCGCGCCCCGTTGTCGCCGTCGGTGAGCTTTTGGAGCAGAGCGGCTTCCTCCTCGGCGCAAAGCGGCTGGGGCAGCGTGTCGGCGCCGTAGATATAGTGGAGATTGCGGGCGCGGCGAAGGCGCAAACGGCACCACCACAAACGGATACGTTGAAAAACAGACATATACATTCCTCTTTTCGTTAGATGATCAGGTTGGCAACGTCGTCGCCGCAAAGAGCGCTGTAGGCCTCGTTTTGCAGCCGATCGGAGAGGGCGAGAAGCGCGCCGGAAAGCGGCGTTTCTTCGCCGTCGGTAACGAGGGCGAGGCGCTCGGGACGAAAGGCGTACAAGAGGCTGTCGCCGGTGACGGTGTGGCAGGGGATGAGCCGAAATCCCGTTCCGGGAGCGCCGAAATCGGCGGGAAGAAGCGGCGCGGCGGCGGTTTTGTCAACCAGCACCACGGGGTTGCCGGAAAAGGTGTCACACAGGGAAAAACCGGTGTCGTGCAGGGCGAAAAACTCCACCGTTTGCCCGCGATTTTCCGCGATCAGCGTCAGCGTTTTTGCGGCGGGCGTGCGGTGAAGCACCGCCTCGATCCCGCGGGAGGCGGCGTAGCACAAAAGCGTGCAGCCGAGAAGCATCAGCGGGGAAACGTCGTAGTAGACGGCGCCGTTTTGCACAAAAAAACGGTCGGGTGCCAGCCAATACCATAAAAGCCCGCAAGCGCCCGAAAATCCCGCCGACAGCGCAAACAAAACTCCGACGGAGGCGGCGTAATCCCGCGCGGTATGCCACGCGAAGGTGCAGCGCACCATAAGAGCGGCAAACAAAAGGTCCGCGCCGATCACCAGCGCCGTCGGCAGCGGCGGCAACAGCAAAATCAGCGAGGAGAGCGCTCCGACGGCGGCGCCGAGGCAAAGCCGTCGCCGCGTGTGGGGCAGGTGACGGAGCGCGGCGGTGGCGGAAAGCAGCAGCGCGTCGATAAATCCGTTGAGAAACAGCAGAAGATCCACGTAAATCGACGGCATAGAGCGTTCCTCCCTTCGAGAAAAAGTATACGAAATTCCACCCGCGAAATTTGTCGAAAAAAGGGACGAAAAAAAGAACTTTTTTCGCGTAAAACCGTTGCAAAATTTTCAATAATTTGGTATACTGTATCTATATTTGTTTTACTATGGGGAGGTGGCGGAAAATGGAGCGCGAAACCTTTGTTTCAAGAGAGGAATTGGAACGCCAAAAACCCTTTATCGAACAGGTGCGCGGCTACTATTCCGCCTTGCTTTCCGGAAAACAGCCGCTCGCTTTCGTGCGGACGTTCGGCTGTCAGCAAAACGTCGCCGATTCCGAAAAAGTGATGGGAATGCTCAAAGAAATGGGCTTCGGCTTCACCGATACGCCGGACGACGCCGATTTTATCCTCTTTAACACCTGCGCTGTGCGGGAGCACGCGGAGGATCGCGTGTTCGGCAACGTCGGCGCGCTCAAGCGACTGAAAGAGGACAAGCCGTCGCTCGTGATCGCAGTGTGCGGCTGTATGGTACAGCAGGAGCATATCGCCGACAAGTTTTATAAGAGCTATCCGTTCGTGAGCCTGCTGTTCGGCACCCATCGGCTGCACGCGTTTCCCGAGCTGTTCGCGAAGGTACTGTTCGGCAAAAAGCGTGTGAAAGACATCACCGCCGAGGACGGCCGCATCGCCGAGGGACTTCCCGTTTACCGCGGCGAGGATAAGAGCGGCGCGTGGCTGCCGATCATGTACGGCTGCAACAACTTTTGCACCTACTGCATCGTGCCGTACGTGCGCGGACGCGAGCGCAGCCGCCGCCCCGAGGATATTGTTGCCGAGGCAAAGGAGCTCATCGCCGCCGGCTACAAAGAGATCACCCTGCTCGGGCAGAACGTCAATTCTTATGGCAAGGCCGAGGGCTACGACGTGGATTTCCCGGCGCTTCTCAAAATGATCAACGACCTGCCGGGCGAGTTTCTCATCCGCTTTATGACCTCTCATCCGAAAGACGCGACCAAGCGCCTTTTCGACACGATCGCGGAATGTAAAAAGGTGTCGCGGCATTTCCATTTGCCGTTTCAGTCGGGCAGCAACCGCATCTTAAAAGAGATGAACCGCCGCTATACCCGCGAGCAGTATTTGGAGCTCATCGCGTATGCGAAAAAGGTCGTGCCGGACATCGCGTTTACAAGCGACGTGATCGTCGGCTTCCCGAACGAGACGGAGGAGGATTTTCAGGCGACGCTCGATCTTGTGAAAGAGGTCGGCTTTGTGTCGCTGTTCACCTTCATCTACTCGAAGCGCGAGGGAACGCCCGCCGCGACGATGTTCGACCCCGTGACCCACGAGGAAAAGGGTAAACGGATGGCAAGGCTTACCGCTTTACAGGAAGAAATCGCCGCCGAGCACTCCGCCGCGCTCGTCGGGCAGACATTCAAAGCGATTTTGGAGAACGACGCGGGTGGCTTTGTTGAGGCGCGTCTGCCGGATAACCGCGTGGTGCGCGTGCAGGCGGACAAAGCGCTGTTGGGCAAACGTGCGGACGTGACCGTGACCGAGGCGAAAAGCTGGGTGCTTTACGGCGACGTGACCGCCGTGTATGACTAAGTTTCAAATTTTATTCACATAAAGGAGAATGAACACTATGGACCGTATTATTGACTTGGCGCGCGAAATCGGCGCCGCAATTCAGGAGGATGACCGCTATCTTCGTATGATGGCCGCGCAGGAGACTGCCGACAAAGACGAGGCGTTGCAGGGCCTTATCGGCGAGTTCAACCTCAAGCGTATCGCGCTCGGTAACGAGGCACAAAAAGAAGACCGCGACGAGAAGAAGATGGAGTCGCTCAACGAGGAACTGCGTACCGCGTACCAGGCGATCATGGACAACGATGCCATGAAAGCCTACAACGCGACCAAACCCGAAGTGGACACCCTGCTTAACGCGGTGGCGAAAATCATTACGCTGTCGGCGCAGGGCGAAGATCCCTATTCGATCGACGAGCACGAGGAGCATCATTGCGACGGCAGCTGCTCCACCTGCGGCGGTTGCCACTAAGTTTGATTTGATTTTTTCGTAAAGGAGGGAGAACGATGGACAAAACCGGCATGACCCCGATGATGGTGCAATATTTAGAAATCAAAGAGCAACACCCCGAATGTCTGTTGTTCTTCCGCCTCGGCGATTTCTACGAGATGTTCTTTGACGATGCGAAAGTCGCGTCGAAGGAGCTCGAGCTGGTGCTCACCGGCAAGGACTGCGGTTTGCCGGAACGCGCGCCGATGTGCGGCGTGCCGTTCCACAGCTGCGAGGGGTATATCGCGCGGCTCGTGTCCCGTGGCTATAAAGTTGCGATCTGCGAGCAGACGGAAGACCCCGCCACCGCCAAAGGGCTTGTGAAGCGCGACGTGATTCGCGTCGTCACGCCCGGCACCGTCCTCGAAAGCAGTATGCTGGACGAGGGCAAAAACAACTATCTTTGCGCCGCGTTCGGCAAAGGGGACACGGTGGGGCTTTGCTTTGCGGACGTGTCTACCGGCGACGTGCGGGTGACCGAGCTTGCCGGCGAGGACGTGAACGGTCGCCTTTGTTCGGAACTCGGACGGTTTTCGCCGTCGGAGATCCTTTGTAACCTGGAGCTTGCCTAAAACGAGATTTTTATGGGCTTTTCCGCCGAGCGGTTGACCGTCACCCCCGAGGTGCGGGACGATGCCTGCTTTAACGCGAACGACGAGCGGATCGCCGCGTGCTTCGGTGATGCCGACGCGCTCAAAGAGCGGGAAGCCGCCAAAGCCGCCGTCGGGTGCTTGCTCGCGTATCTGTTCGAGACGCAAATGACCGGCCTCGAGCGTCTGCGGGAGATCGTCTATTACACCGACGGTCAGTTTATGCGGCTGGATATTTCCACCCGCCGCAATTTGGAGCTTATCGAGACGATGCGCGGCAAGGAAAAACGCGGCTCGCTTTTAGGCGTGCTCGACAAAACCAAGACCGCGATGGGCAAGCGCCTTTTGCGCGTGTGGCTCGAGCGCCCGCTCTTACAACCCGCCGCCATCGACGAACGGCTGGATGCGGTGGAGGAGCTGTATAAAGACAGCGTGCTGTGCGGCGACCTCGGCGAGATGCTTTCCGACATCTACGACCTTGAGCGCATTATGACCCGCATCGTCTACGGCTCGGCGAACGCGCGCGAGCTGCGCTCGCTTTCGCAGACGATTCGCGCCGCCGCACCCGTCAGAGTGCGGCTTGTCGATGCAAAATCCGCGATGCTCAAAACGCTGCGGGACGAGATGGATCCGCTTGCGGACGTGTGCGAATGGATCGAAAGCGCGATCGAAGACGAGCCGCCGCTGACCGTGCGCGAGGGCAAGATGATCCGCCTCGGCTATAACGCCGAAGTGGACGAGCTGCGCTACGAAATGGAGCACGGCGGCGAGCACATCGCGCAGGTGGAGGCTGCCGAGCGGGAGCGCACCGGTATCCCGAAGCTGAAGGTCGGCTACAACCGCGTGTTCGGCTATTATATCGAGGTGCCGCGCTCGCGTGCGGGCGACGTGCCGCCGGAATACATCCGCAAGCAGACGACGACCTCGTCCGAGCGGTTCATAACCGAAGAGCTCAAGCACCTCGAATCCCGCGTGCTGGGTGCGCGCGAGCGATTGGATGCGCTGGAATACAAACTGTTTGAAGAGCTGCGCTGCCGCATTGCCGCGGAGCTGCCGCGTGTCCAAAAAACCGCGCAGGCGATCGCCAAAATCGACGTGCTGCGCTCGTTTGCGGCGGTATCGGTCAAGGCGCGGTATACGCGCCCGATCGTGACCGACAGCGGCGTTTTGGATATTCGCGACGGTCGTCATCCGGTGGTGGAAAGCTTGCAGTCCGCGCCGTTTGTGCCGAACGATGCGCATCTCGACAAAGCGGGGGAGCAAACGCTCCTCATCACCGGCCCGAATATGGCGGTTAAACCCACCTATATGCGTCAAGTGGCGCTCATTGTGCTGATGGCGCAAATCGGGTGCTTCGTGCCGGCTGACCATGCGGAGATCGGCGTGGTGGACAGCATCTTCACCCGTGTCGGCGCTTCGGACGATTTGGCGAGCGGGCAGTCTACCTTTATGGTGGAGATGAGCGAGGTGGCCTCTATCCTGAAACACGCCACCCGCGAAAGTCTCATTATTTTCGACGAAATCGGCCGCGGTACGTCTACGTTTGACGGTATGAGTATCGCTCAGGCTGTTTTGGAATA
>JAZUKW010000087.1:0-3974 GCA_045643425.1 Acutalibacteraceae bacterium | reverse complement strand
CATGCCGGCGCCGAGAATTTCGATCCAGCCCTCGCCCTTGCAAACGCGACAGCCTTTGCCGCCGCATTCGGGGCAGGAGACGTCCACTTCGACGCTCGGCTCGGTGAAGGGGAAGAAGGACGGACGGAAACGCACTTTCGTATCCTTGCCGTAGATCTCGTGGGCGAACTGCTCGAGAACGCCCTTGAGGTCGCACATCGTAATGCCCTTGTCAACGACCAAGCCCTCGACCTGGTGGAACACCGGCGAGTGGGTCGCGTCTACTTCGTCCGCGCGATACACACGGCCGGGGCAGATGATGCGAATGGGGGGCTTGCGCGTCTCCATCGTGCGGATCTGCGCCGCGGAGGTCTGGGTGCGCAGCAGGAGGTTATCCGCGAGATAGAACGTATCCTGCATATCGCGCGCCGGGTGATCGGCGGGGACGTTCAGCGCCTCAAAGTTATAGTGGTCGGTCTCGATCTCGGGGCCGTCCACCACGTCAAAGCCCATCGACTGGAAAATGTCGATCATATCCGCGAGGGTCTGATTGAGCGGATGAAGCGAGCCGCCTTTATTTGTTTTGCCGGGCATCGTCACGTCCACCGTTTCGGCGGCGAGACGGGCGTTTTTGGCGGCGTTTTTCATATTGTCGGATTTCTCCGCAAACGCCTGCTCAAACGCGGCGCGCACCTCGTTGACGAGTTGACCCATAACCGGGCGTTCCTCGGCGGGAAGCGCACCCATACCGCGCAGAATTTCGGTCAGCGCACCTTTTTTGCCGAGATACTTGACGCGCCAAGCATCCAGCGTTTGTTCGTCCTGCACGGCGGCGATGTCGTTCATCGCTTCCGAGCGCAGGGCTTCCAATTTCTCTTTCATACTATCGTCCTTTCCGTTTTGGAATATTTTAACAACAAAAAAGCCTTCGACCCCAAGAAAGGGGACGAAGGCCGAAGCTCCGCGGTACCACCCCGGTTTTTGCGCTGAAGCGCAAACACTCGTGACCCGATAACGGCGTTGTCCGTCGCGACCTACGCACCCGAAACCGGGCTTCAGCCGCGCCGCTCCAAAGTGAACTTCGGTTCGCGCTCCCTCAAATCGCTTTCAGCCGGTGACGATTCTCTCTTTCGGGGGATATACGAACGTACTCTCTTTTTCACAGCGTTTACAAACAAATAGTTTACCACACTGCTTTTCAAATGTCAAGATACAAAAAATTCATATATTTTTTGTCGGAAAATCTTTACAATCGGCAGTTCATATTGTAAAATAGTATGGATAAAATCCTAAAGGAGTGATGTGTATGACACCGAAATATAAACGCGTTTTGCTCAAGCTCAGCGGCGAAGCGCTTGCAGGCGAAAAAGGAATGGGCCTCGATTTCGACACCGTGCTGAAATTCTGCGCCCCGATCAAAGAGTGCGTCGATGCGGGGGTGCAAATCGGCATCGTCGTCGGCGGCGGCAACTTCTGGCGCGGCCGTCAAAGCGGTCAGATGGATCGTACCCGCGCCGACCACATGGGTATGCTTGCGACGATCATCAACGGCCTCGGCCTTTGCGACGCGCTCGAGCAGCTCGGCTGTACCGTGCGCGTGCAGTCGGCGGTGCAGGCGAACCAAATCTGTGAGCCGTATATCCGCAACAAAGCGGTGCGCCACCTTGAAAAAGGACGCGTCGTCGTGTTCTCCGGCGGCACCGGCAACCCGTTCTTCTCGACCGACACCGCGGCGGCGCTCCGCGCGGCGGAGATCGACGCGGACATTCTCTTTAAAGCGAGCATGGTGGACGGCGTGTACGACTCCGACCCGAAAACCAACCCGAACGCCAAAAAGTTCGATACGCTGTCGTTTTCGGAGGTGCTCAACCAAGACCTCAAGGTGATGGACGGCACCGCCGCAACGCTTTGCCGCGACAACAAGATCCCGCTGCTCGTCTTTAACCTCAACGATCCGCAGAACATTGTGCGTGCCATTGCCGGCGACGAATCCATCGGCACGCTCGTGAAATAAACAAAAAACGAAACCCGAATTTTTTAAGGAGGATTGTATTATGCAACAAGTTTTTGACAAAGCCGAATCCAAAATGGGCAAAACCATCAACGCTCTGAACGAGCAATACGCCGGTATCCGTGCCGGTCGTGCGTCCGCGGCGCTTCTCAACCGCGTTATGGTGGAGTATTACGGTACGCCCACGCCGGTGACCCAGCTTGCCAACGTGTCTTCTCCCGAACCGCGTTTGCTCAAAATCGTGCCGTACGACAAAACCGCGCTCAAAGACATCGAGCGCGCCATTCTCACGTCGGACATCGGCATCAACCCGCAAAACGACGGTTCGATTATTCGCCTTAACTTCCCGCCGCTGACCGAGGAGCACCGCAAGGAGCTGTGCAAAAACATCTCGAAATACGCGGAGGAGGCGAAGGTGGCGGTGCGCTCCATTCGCCGCGATGCGATCGAGTCGCTTAAAACGATGAAGAAGAATGCCGAGATCACCGAGGACGACCAGGCGAACGGCGAAAAGAAAGTCCAGACCATCACCGATGACTACTGCAAACAGATCGATGAGCTGGCGAAAGCAAAAGAAAAGGATATTCTGGAACTGTGAGTGCCGGAAAGAGTAAAACTCCTTCGTTCGATCTTCGGGCGGAGGAGTTGCCCGCAAATATCGGGATTATTATGGACGGCAACGGCCGTTGGGCGAAAAAGCGCGGGCTTCCGCGTCAATTCGGTCACCGCGCCGGCGCCAAGACGTTCCGCAAAATCGTGAAGCATTGTGAGGCGCGCGGTATCAAGATCGTTACCGTCTATGCGTTCTCTACCGAGAATTGGCGGCGACCCGCCGCCGAGGTAGACGCGATCATGGATCTTCTGCGTTCCTACCTCAAAGAATCGCTGCTCGATTTTAAGAACGAAAATATCCGCACTCGCTTCATCGGAGACCGCACCCCGCTTTCTAAGGACATTCAGGACTTGATGGCGGAGGCGGAGGCTTCGACTGCCGACCGCACGGGCATGATCCTCAACATCGCCGTCAACTACGGTGGTCAGGATGAGATCGTCCACGCGGCGAAAGCGCTTGCCGCCGAAGTGAGCGAGGGACATCTGTCGCCGGACGAGATTACCGCCGCGGCGATTTCGTCGCGTCTGTATACCGAAGACCAACCGCCCGTTGACCTCATTTTGCGTCCGAGCGGGGAATACCGGCTGTCAAATTTTCTGATTTGGCAGGCGGCGTATGCGGAGTACGTGTTTATGGACGTGCTGTGGCCCGATTTTACCGAAGAGGATATGGACAGAGCGCTTATGGAATATGCCGGGCGCAACCGGCGGTTTGGAGGAGTGTAAATGAAGACACGCATTATCAGCGGACTTATCGGTGCGGCGCTTCTTATCGCCGTTCTCGTTCAGCCGTTCGCGCTGATCGTGGAAATCGGCGTGGCGGCGCTGTGCGTTATTGCCGTATATGAATTGCTTATCGCCACCAAGCTCGCGCCGTCTAAGCTCGTTTGCGCGGTGTGTATGGTGTTTGCCGCGTCCGTTCCGTTTTGGCGGTATCTGCCGCAGGATGCGATTTTGTGGGTGCTGTATGCGTTCGCGGCGCTGCTTGTCGTCGCGCAGGTTACGCGGCACAAGGATCAACCGGTGACCGCGACGCTGTATGCGGGCGCCGTAACGCTGCTGTCGTCGATCGCGTTGTCGTCGATCGCGTTTTTGCGCGCGCAGGAGCACGGCTTGTTTCTCGTTGTGTGGATGCTGCTCATCCCGTGGATGAGCGACACCGGCGCGTATTTTACAGGCGTGTTGTGCGGCAAAACAAAATTATGCCCGGAAATCAGTCCGAAAAAAACGGTGGAGGGGCTTATCGGCGGACTGATCACGTCGGTCGTTATCTGCCTCGCGGTGGCCCACCTCTATAAAAGAGGTATTCCGCTTGAAACCGGCATTAACTTTTATCTTGTGGCGGCGGTGACGCTTTGCGGTGCGGCGCTGT
>JAZUKW010000086.1:0-15253 GCA_045643425.1 Acutalibacteraceae bacterium | reverse complement strand
TTCTTCCCTCACGCGGCATTGCTGCATCAGGGTTTCCCCCATTGTGCAATATCCCCCACTGCTGCCTCCCGTAGGAGTCTGGGCCGTGTCTCAGTCCCAATGCGGCCGATCAACCTCTCAGTTCGACTACCGCTCGTCGTCTTGGTGGGCCGTTACCTCACCAACTATCTAATCGGACGCGAGCCCATCCTTCAGCGAATAAATCCTTTGGTATCGTCGCCATGCGGCAACTATACGTTATGCGGTATTAGCAGTCGTTTCCAACTGTTGTTCCCCACTGAAGGGCAGGTTGCTCACGCGTTACTCGCCCGTCCGCCACTAAGAAACATCCACGTCCATCCGAAAATTTCAGCGAATGCTCTCCGTTCGACTTGCATGTGTTAGGCATGCCGCCAGCGTTCGTCCTGAGCCAGGATCAAACTCTCTAAAAATTGGTATCAAAACAGCCTTGCGACTGTCTCAATCATTTTCAGAGCATCTCTGCTCATGAACACGCTTGCGCGCGTTTGGTCGGTGTCAAACCCCCGACCGTGATTCGTTTTTCCGAATCGGTGTAAAAAAAATTAACGGGTTGTGTTTCGTTCTTTGCTTTCTTTACGTTGTTTAATTTTCAAGGTCCTCCGCCACCCCGTTTTTTCGGGACAGCTTTGTTAGCATACCATAGGTTGGCACAGATGTCAAGAGGTTTTTTGAATTTTTTTGATATTTTTTTAAAAAAGGACAAAACAGCCGAAAGGCGGCAGTTTTACGCCTTTTTTCGTCCTCTCAAACGTACCGAATTCGCGCGAAAGCGACAGCGCCTCCGGCGGCAGTTCGATCTCCCGCTCCTCGCCGCTGCGATTGACGCCGCACAGAAGCGACAGCGCCTCGCCGCGGGTGCGCGCAAACGCCGCCACGTCCTCCGGCGTGGGAAGCGCTTTGAACCCGCCCTCGCGCAAAGCCGCCTGCCGGCGCATCTCACCGAGCGCGCGGTACCACGCGATCAGCTCCGCGTCCTCGCGTCCCCACGGATACGGGCGGCGGCAAAACGGATCGCCGTAGCCCTCCATGCCCGCCTCGTCGCCGTAGAACACCGACGGCACGCCGGGCAGACAATATTGCAGCACCGCCGCGAGCTTTAAGAGCCGCTTGCCGTGTGCGCGCTGTTCTGCGGTCAGCGGATGCTCCGCTTTCCACGCGCGATCGCGTCCCTCGTCCGATTCGCCCGCAAGCGCGGTAAGCGCGCGCGGCGTGTCGTGCGTGCCGATATGGTTCATCAGCAGGCGCGTCACCTGCGGCGGGTAATGCTCGCAGATGCGCTCTACCGTGTCGTAAAACCATCCCGCGTCGCCGCCGCGCAGAAAGTTTAAGATCGCCGCGGCAAACGGATAGTTCATCACGCTGTCGAGCTGGCCGCCGAGCAGATACGGGCGCAGCGCGCCATAGCTCTCCTTACAGCTCGCGTCCTCCCACACCTCGCCGAGCACGAGCGCGTCGGGGTCCTCCGCTTTCACCGCGTTTCGCAGCGCAAACAAAAACGGGTCGGGCAATTCGTCCGCGACGTCCAGCCGCCAGCCGGACGTGCCGCACCGAATCCAGCGGCGCAGAATGCCGCCCTCGCCGGTCATATACTCGAGATAAGCGGGGTCGGTCTCCTCCACCTCGGGAAGCACGTCGATGCCCCACCACGCCGCGTACTGCTCCGGCCAGTCGTGGAAACGGTACCACGAGAAATAGGGCGACGTTTTCGATTGGAACGCGCCCGCGGTATCGTAGCGACCGTAACGGTTAAAATACACGCTGTCGTCACCGGTGTGGCTGAACACGCCGTCGAGCAGCACGCGGATACCGCGCGCTTTCGCCGCGGCGCACAGCGAGCGCAAATCGTCCTCGTTCCCGAGCAGTCCGTCCACCCGCTCGTAACACGCGGTATCGTAGCGGTGGTTGGAGAACGCCTCGAAAATCGGGTTGAGATAGAGACAGGTCACGCCGAGCGAGCCGAGGTAGTCGAGCTTTTGCTCGATGCCTTTTAAATCGCCGCCGAAAAAGTCGTCGTTATGCACCCGCCCCATAAAGTCCGGCTTCCACCCGACCTCCTCGTCGAACCGCTCGTGTAGGACGCGATCTTGGCGCGTTTCAGTCTTTGGCGTGCCGGAATTATAAAAGCGGTCGGGGAAGATCTGGTACATCACGCCGCCCGCCAGCCAATCGGGTGTTTTAAAATCCTTATTATAACACGTGAGCTGCCACATCGCGCGGATGTCGCCGCCGGGGTGCAAGTCCGCGCCGCCGCGGAACCCCTCGGACAGCGTTTGGTATCCGCTGTCGGTCTGCAAGAGGAAATCATAAAAGTAGGCGGCCGGCGTGTCCGGCGCAAAGTGGCATTCCCACCACTCGCCGCCGCTGCCGTCCTCGCCCGCCCAAAAGAGCCCGTCCTGCCGTTCGGGCTGCCCCGCCGTATGCACCCGCAAAAAGGCGGCGCGGCACCCGAGTGAGCGCGGCAGGTGCAGGCGAAAATGCACCGGGGTCTTTTCCGACACCGCGCCGAGCGGCGAACGGAACTCCGGCTCTCGCGAACAAAAATAGTGCATAACGGCGCCTCCTTTTAAATGGATTATATTTTTAATAAAATTATTTATATATAGTATATCCGCTATTATACCGAAAAGTCACGTCGGGTACAAGTTATTACGCCGAAAAAGAAAAATAAAAATTTTTTCAAAAAAGGCATTGACAAAATCGGGTTTTATGAATACTATTCTTTATAGGCTTATGGTACGTCGTGCCGGCGGCCGCACATTTTCAGAAAAGAGAGGTCTATCGAATATGGTTCTCGGTAAAGTGAAAGCGATCTTGAGCGAGCAGTTCGACGTGGACGAAAGCGAGCTGAACGAGGATACGCGTCTGGACGATGATCTGGGCGCCGACTCTTTGGACGTTGTGGATCTGATGATGTCTTTGGAAGACAATTTCGACGTGGAGATCCAGGACGAGGATATTGAAAAAATCCGTACGGTCGGCGATTTGGTCGGCTACATCGAAGATCACCTTTAAAAAGCGATGAAAACCCGAGCGAACTTTGTTCGCTCGGGTTTTTGTTTTTGTTAAAACATATTGCCGACGTTGTCCACAAGCTGGCTCACGCTTTTGAGCGCTTTGGATACGTTCTTTTTGGCGCCGCGCTTATTTTGCTTGATCATCGCGTAACCGACCGCACCCGATACCATACCGACCGCGGCGCCGAGGCCCATACCTTTGACAAAATTCATTCCGCTTTTCATAGTCTCCACACTCCTTCTGCAAATAGTGTGGACGAAAACAAAACAATTATGCGGCGGGCAGCGTTTCTTTTTTCGGTTTTTTGCGCATAATGGCGTCTTCGCTTTTCATCGTAACGAACGACAGCGGGATAGCCGCCAACACCACCGTGTAATACTGCGCAAAGGTGAAGTGGTCGTTGCCCCAGAAAATGCGGGCGACGTGGAACAGCATCGTATGCGCGAGATACAGCTCGAGCGACATATTACCGAAGAATTTTAAAAACGCGTGAAGCGGCTTCCACGAGAGGAAGTGTAAAAGCATTCCCACAAGGAACGTCACCGAGAAGCCGAACAGCCCGAGGAAATACCGCCAAACCGCCTTGTCGGTCATCCACTGCTTTAAGTTTTCCACGTCCTGCGGGCCGACGTTGCCCCAGCGGATATACCCGAGCTGGCACAAAACGAGCGTGCCGGCGATGATCGTCAGCGGGAGCGCGAGCCACCACCACGAGATCTTGCGGCGCTCGTACACGAGCTTGCCCATACCGCAGCCGACAAAGAAAATCGGGAAGCGGGTCGCGGCGATCTCAAAGCGCTTATACATATCGGGATAGGCGACGCGCGCCGACAACAGCGCCACGATCGAGAACACCACAAGCAGCGCTACGCGGCGGCCGGTCTTTTTCTCGTCGTCAAACAAAAAGTGGTACAAAAACGGATACATAAAATAGAAAATCGCGATCGCCGCCACGTACCACGCCTGACGGTCGTTGCCGAACCAGAACGACAACTGCGTGGCACGCATAAAGAAGTGGCCGCCGGCGTGAGGAACGTCGATGCCTTTTTCCAGCACGTCTTTGAGGAACAGATAGAACCAATACCCGCCGTTGATGATCCACAGCGCCGGGAACAGGCGCAGATAGCGTTTTTTATAAAAGCCGAGCGTCTCCTGCCGTTTGGCAAAGCTGAAATAGAGACTGATGCCCGACAGCAGCAAGAACAGCTCGACGCCGCAGTTGCCGAGGTTGATAAAGCTTCGCAGCGGCAACAGCCACGTGTGCCCGAATGAGTAATTGAACTTGTTCCAATCGTAGCCGTGGAACACCATGATCCACAAAATCGCAAAGCCGTAAATCTCGTTGCGGCTGTCCGATACCCAGCCGAGATCAAATCCTTTTTGGCGTTCTTTCAAGACGGTCGCCTCCCTGTGATTTTTGATACAGTTGAACCTGGATGCACGCGCGCCTCCCTTGTGTAAAGGGAGGTGGCAAAACCGTAGGTTTTGACGGAGGGATTGTCCATTCACAAACCACGAATTTCAAATCCCCTCCGTCCCTGCGGGACACCTCCCCTTGCATCTTCAAGGGGAGGCAAGAGGTGGCTTGTTCAAAGCCGGTCTTTTGCCTTGATAAAAACCCGACGACAAGCGCCGTCGGGTTTTTTGTGTCTTACGCTTTGATCGCTTTTTTCACTTCGTCGAACTGATCCACGATCTCCTGCTCGGGCGCCTTGGTCAGCAGGCTGACGACGATCGTCACCAAGAGGCCGAGGATGAACGCCGGCAGCAGCTCGTAGATGTCGAGGATCGTGCCCGCGCACGCGGTACGGACAACGAATTTCCAGAAGAACACCATCGCGCCGCCGGAGATCATGCCGGCGATCGCGCCGAACTTGTTGGTGCGTTTCCAGAACAGCGCGCACAGCATGATCGGGCCGAACGCCGCACCGAAGCCCGCCCACGCGAACGACACGATGCGGAACACCGAGCTGTTCGGGTCACGGGCGAGGAAGATCGCCACAATGGAGATCGCGATAACCGAGATACGCGCAAGCAGCATCGCTTTTTTGGCCTCCAGCTTCACGCCGAAGGTCTCCTGCACGAGGTTCTGCGACACGCTGGACGCCGCGGCGAGCAGCTGCGAGTCGGCGGTGGACATCGTCGAGGCGAGGATACCCGCCAGGATGATACCGCCGGTAAACGCCGGCACCCAGCCGAAGCCGCTCAGATACTTGGCAATATCGACGATAATGGTCTCCGCCGCGGAGGCGTTTTCGTATTTCGGCAGAATGCCTTTTTGCATCAGCGAATAGCCGACGACACCGATCAGGATGGCGACGCCCATCGAGATGACCACCCAAACGCTCGCAATGCGGCGGGAGGTTTTCAGCTTGTTTTCATCCTTAATGCCCATAAAGCGCAGGAGGATGTGCGGCATACCGAAGTAGCCGAGACCCCACGCCATCGTGGATGCCACCGGAAGCGCACCGTAGCTCATCGCCGTGCCGCTCGCCACGTCGTGGCCTTTAAAGAGGTTCGTGAAGCCCTCCAAATTGCCGACGTTCGCAAACACGGTATCAAAGCCGCCCACAATACCCTCGCCGAAGCCGATAACGACGAACAGCGCGATCGTCATCACGATGGACTGCATAAGGTCGGTGGTCGAGGCGGCGAGGAAGCCGCCGAGCGTGCAATAAAGGATGATGACCGCGGCGGACAAAATCATCGCGAGCATATAGTCCATACCGAACAGCGAGCTAAACAGCTTGCCGCAGGCGGAGAAGCCGGACGCGGTATACGGAACGAAGAAGATGATAATAAGCAGCGCCGCCACCGTGGTCAGCACGCGGCTCTTATCCCCAAAGCGCTTCGCAAAGAAGTGCGGGATGGTGTACGCGTCGATGCGCTGGCTGTAAATACGCAGGCGTTTCGCCACGATCAGCCAGTTGACGTACGTGCCGAGCGCCAAACCGATCGCGGTCCAGCTCGCTTCCGCGAGGCCGCCCATCATCGCGACCGCGGGAAGGCCCATCAGAAGCCAGCCGCTCATATCCGACGCCTCCGCGCTCATCGCGGTGACAAGCGGGCCGAGCTGACGGCCGCCGAGGAAGAAGTCGCTGGTGGTTTTGTTCTTGCCGGATACTTTCACACCGACGAACACCATCAGCACCATATACAAGATAATGGATACAAAAATGATCCAAAGGGAAGTGGACATACTTTCACCTCATTAAAAAATTTTGTATTATTTTATCATACGCGCGCCGTTTTTGCAAGGTTTTTTCCGAAAAACCTTGTTTTACAAAAGAAAAGAGGCTCAAAGAGCCTCTTTTTCGCTGTCGTTTTCTTTTTTTCGCTCCGCAAAGAACCGAACGAGCCACTTAAACCCGCTCCCCACGGCGAACACGATAGCCGACGCCACCGCCACGTAGAGGAGATAGGTGCCGAAATACGTGAGCGGATCGCCCGCGGCGTACCATATCCCGAAATACCGCGCCAGCGGGTAGTGGACGAGGAACACGACGGTCGATACCGTGCCGATATGCCGCGACCAATCGTGGTTGAGGAACAGCGCAAACACTGTTTTTTGCCCGATCGCGAGATACAAAAACGCAAACGCGCACGGCACAAACACAAAATCCAACACCGAGCCGCCCGCAAACACGATGATCAGCAGGCACACGAACGCCGAAACCGTCGCCGCGATCGTATACAGCGCACGGCGAAAGCCGGTCACGACCTCGCTTTTCGTCGCGCGGATACATTCATAAAGGAAGCAGCCAACCGCCATATCCGCAAGCCCGCGCACGAGCCCTTTTCGCACAACGCCGAACAGCCAGTCGCCGGGGCTTCCGAGCGTTCCGGTCAGGCGGAAAAGCAACCCATAAAGCAGCACTGCAATAATCGGGCAAAGCTCCCGCGCGAACGCGCGCGGGTTGCGCCGCGCCGGCGGGTAAAAGAACAGCACGCTTAAAAGCAGCGCCGAGATATACCACGATACGCCGGTGACACACCACGGGCTGAAGCCCGCCATTTGCAGCGGCACGACCTCGAACAGTAGCCACGGCGTTTTGACGAGCGTATCGAAAAACGACAGCTGATCCACGCCCGTCGCCACGATAACGGTATCCAAGATCACCGCCGGAAGCAACCAATAGAGAATGCCGAGATAGCGGTGGAACACCACCTTCGGACACGCGGGATAGGCACCGCTTCGTTCGTATTTTTCCAGAGATTGCATAAACAAAAATCCGGAAATGAGGAAAAAGCCCTCGACCGCCAAATTGCCACCGCGGAAAATCACTTCGCTTCCCCACGTCCACGGCGCAACTTCTCTGCCGTAATGCAGGCAAAGAACACAGCCCGCCAACACGAGCTTGATCCAGTCAATGGCGCTGATGCGTTTGCTCATAAGGCTTTCCCCTCCTTTCGTCGTCGTTTCCTCATTATAGCGGACGGGGGTACATTTGTCAAGGGAGGAAGCCGCTTGCATTTTGCGAAATAATAGGATATACTGTCGTTAGACTAAACTGTAAAGGAGTTTCTGTTATGAAAAAAATCGCTCTGTTGACTGCCGTCGTTCTGGTGCTTTGCATCACGCTTTGCGCCTGCGGCAAATCCGACGAGGTTTCCGAGGTATCCGAAGCACGGTCGATGCCCGACTATATCGACATCGTCGCCGACGACAGCGACGTGGAGGCGGACGCCGTAAGCAGCGACAGCGAAGCGCTCGCCGGCGGCTGGACCACTCCGGAGGACGGCGCCATTACCGACGAGGCACAAGCGGCATTCGATAAAGCCGAAAAGCCGGGCGGTATCGCCTACACGCCCGTGGCGCTTCTCGGCACGCAGGTGGTCGCGGGTACCAACTACGCGTTTGTGTGTATCGGCAAGCCCACCGCGCAAAACGCTAAACCCTCGCCGTATCTCGTCATCGTGTATGCCGATTTGGAGGGCGGTACCAAAATCCTCTCCGCCAAACCCATTGAAGTGAAACAGTAAGAACACAAAAAGGACTTGTCGAAAGACAAGTCCTTTTTCTGGTGCCGATTTGCGCCTGGCGCAAAAGTCATCTCTTTTTATAAAGCAGCAGTTCGGGGTTTTTGCCGTCAATGCCGTAGGTGCAGACCATAATAAAATCCATGTTTGCAAGCACGCCGAAACAGCGTTCGCTGTCAACTTCGCTTTCAAGCTGATTGCCGAGATACGTTGTCTGATCGTTCAGAAACTTCACACAGGTACCGTTCGGAAGCCGATATTCAAGATTCACGTACGCGCCGACAAGGGCATTTAGCGTTTCCAGCTTCGGCATACCCTCAATATGAAGCGCGTTGATTTCGTCGATCAGCTTTGCCTTGAATCTTTCAAACTCTCCGTTGTCGGAAAGCTCGTCATACCGCTTCCAATAATCGAGCTTCGGCAGCGTCTCTTTCATATACGAGCGCGCCTGCTCCTCGGAAAAGCCGTCCTTTGCCATGTGCTTTACACACACGTCGATCAGCTCATCCATATTGCTGTAAGTATACGTGCCGTCGGCGTAACACCATTTACAGTAATCCTCGTTCAGCGTCCCGTCGCTGTTGTGGCTGATGATCGCGTCCTCCAGCGGCATACCGCAGCATTGGCAGACCAACGGATGCGGGGAGCCGAGCAGCGTGTTGATGGACACGTTGAAGAACTTTGACAAAAGTTTTAAGGTTTCGGAGTTCGGTACCGTTTCGCCCTTTTCCCAGCGGGACACCGCCTGCCGGGTCACAAACACCTTTTCCGCCAATTCATCTTGCGTCAGTTCATGCTTTGTGCGAAGCTCATATAAAACATCTTTTGTTTCCACAAGAACACCTCCCGCCCTGTTTTATTACAGTATAGCATAGAAATTCGGAAATTGCACGCAACCCGTGGTTGCGTATGGCGCAGGGCGGTGAAAAGTGTTTCCCTGCGGTATGGTTTGTCACGCTAAAAGCAACTAAATCAAGGCGAAGCCTTGTATATCATCCATTCCGTAGGAATGGTATATCATCAGCACGAAGTGCTGTATATCATCAAGCCGCAGGAAGATTTTATACACGCCCATGGCGTGATGATATGCCACAACGGCATTGCCGTTGTGGATGATATACCGCCTTACGGCGGATGATATGCCAAGCCTGCGGCTTGGATAAGAAAAAGGACTTGTCGAAAGACAAGTCCTTTTTCTGTGATTGGACTACGAAAAAGATATTTTCGACAAATCGGCAGATGGTGTTGAACCTGCGGGATAAAAAGTGATGTTTGCCCTGACGGGCAAGTGATGTTGCTCGTTTTACTTGCAGTGATGTTTTTGCTTCGCAAAAGTGATGTGATGTGTTCCACCCACGCCCGCAGGCACATCACTCGCCGTAGGCGAACATCACGCCGCAAGGCACATCACGTTCCGCTTGCGGAACACATCGTTCAAAAAAGTCTCTTTTGTCGGAAGACAAAAGAGACTTTTTTGCTGGTGGGAGCGGGTGGATTCGGACCACCGAAGTCACTGACAACAGATTTACAGTCTGCCCCCTTTGGCCACTCGGGAACACTCCCATATTCCGTTTTGCAACGAAGATTACTATACCACGGAGAAACGCAAATGTCAAGAAGAAAATCGGAAATTCCGAAAAACTTTTCGACAGCACATTCCGTATACCGCCGAAAAAGCGGGCGGGCAAGTGCCTCGCGTTCGTTTTTCAAAACCTATATATACCTAAAAAAGAGGTGCGAGCGCACCTCTTTTTCTATTCTTCTTTTTCGGTCGATACCGTGAGCGTCTTTCCGTCCGTTACCACCGTCACCGTTCCCTGCTTGTCGGTGCGGTATACGGTCGCGCCCACCGCCGTAAGGCGCATAAGCGCCGATGCGTGCGGATGACCGTAGTCGTTGTAGCGTCCGCAGGACACCACCGCGATCGCAGGGCGCACCGCCTCCAAAAATTCGCGGCTGCTCGATCCGCCGGAGCCGTGGTGTGCCGCTTTCAGCACGTCGGCGGAGAGCCCGTCGTCCACTTGCAAAAGCGTTTTCTCCTCCTCGGCGGTCATATCCCCGCAAAAGAGGAATTTCCGCGCGCCGTAATCGGCACGCACGCACAGCGACAGGTCGTTAAGATCCTCCGCCGTCTCCGCCAGCGGCCCGAGCACCGAAAACCCGATCTCGCCCACCGAAAACGTGTCGCCTGCCGTCGGTTCAACGGTTTTTACGTTCTTCTCGGAAAGAAGCGCCAGCGTTTTTTCGTAATACTGCCCCTCGACCGCCAAGCCCTCCGGCGGCGTTTGCATATACACCGTTTTTACCGCCAGCTTTTTCAGTATCGCCGGCAGCCCGCCGAGGTGATCGGCGTGAGGGTGACTGACGATGACCGCGTCCAGCTCGGTGATCCCATAAGAGGTGACCAGCTCCGCCACAAGGTTCGGGCGCTCCACCGTTCCCGCATCCACAAGCACCGCGGTGTCGTTCACGGTAAGCAGAGCGCAGTCGCCCTGCCCCACGTCCAAAAACCGAACGGTCAGCGTATCCTCAGTGCGCACCTGCGGCGGCTCGTTCCACGTAGCGGGCGGACACAGCCGCCACAACACAGCGGCCGCCACCAACAGCAAAAATCCGGCGGTGACAAAAAACAGCTTTACGCGGCTTCTTCGTTTGGTTTTGCTCATGTCGCCGACGCTTTCGTTTCGTCAAGCAGCCGGATGGGATCGTTGTCCAGCACCGCTTGCAGCAGCGCCACGTCGTTATCGTGGCGGGCGATCGCGGCGGGGCTGTCCGCCGTGCCGCTCACAGCGCGCACGCCGAAATACAGATCCTCCGGAAACTCCGCGCCCCAATATTCCGTGCGACGCGCGTCGTCTTTCCAATTCCAATATTTCTCCGTCTTGTCAACGCCGGCCACGTCGCGGCCGAGGTCGTCAAAAAACACGTCGATGTCGCCGGCTTTTTTGAGGTCGCCCAAATAGTTGTCGTAGCTCGGCTTGTCGAAAATAAAGAACATCACGTCGGCGGACACAAGATACGCCATAATTTTTTGGGAATTCATCTCCGCCTGCGGATTTTTGCGGCCGCCCACGTATTGCGACAGCGCCAGATCCTCGACCTCAACAACGATTTTGCCGTCGCCGTTCAGATCCTGCCCGAAGCTCTGAAGCATCGTTTCCAGCTCGGTGATTCCCTCCTCGGACACGCCGTCGCGCGTCACAAGGGCGATCGGATAATCCGGCTCCACGTGGGTTGCGGCTTGCCAAACGCCGACACCGATGATGGCGAGCAGGCACGCACCTGCCACCACCCACCATTTATAATAAAACCAAAAATTCTGCCATTTCGATTTCGGCGTTTGCGGCTCCTGCGGGACTTCCACCCGCTCCAGCTCCTCTTTCGGCACCCCCGCCAAAGCCATCTCTCTTGCCATACTCGATCCCTCACTTTTCCGTTTCAGTATACGGGATTTTGTGGGTAAAGTCAAGGGAAACAAAAAATCCCGCAGTCATTCAACTGCGGGATTTTCTTGCGAAAACTTATTTCTGCGGGAAGCGCTCGCGGTTTTTGTTGTAGGTGGTGTGGAGCAGCTCGTGCGCTTTGTGGGAGTTCGGCTCACCGAGGAACTCGTCATACAGCGCTTTCACCTGCGGGTTCTTATGGCTCTGACGAAGCTCTTGGCGCTCGTCCTCGCTATACAGCGCGGCGGCACGTTTCGCCTGATAGGTGTCGAGGATGTCGTCATCCTCGTTCGGCAGGAACGCCTCGCGGACGTACGGCTGACCGCCGCCGTTGATGCAGCCGCCCGGGCAACCCATGATCTCGATGAAGGTGTAGGGGGACGTGCCCTCGCGGATTTGGTCGAGCAGCACTTTCGCACCCTTCATACCGCTGGTGACCGCCACTTTGATCTTCTGACCGGCGAGGTCGAATTCCGCCTCGCGGATAGACTCAAAGCCACGGACTTCTTTAAACACCACGCCCTCGCGCTCTTTGCCGGTGAGGACAAAGTACGCGGTGCGAAGCGCGGCCTCCATCACGCCGCCGGTCACGCCGAAGATGACGCCGGCACCGGTGTAATCGTGAACGATGTCCTCATCAAAGTCTTCATCCGGCAGCTTCGTGAAGTTGATGCCGGAGCGTTTGATGAGCTTGCCGAGCTCGCGGGTGGTCAGCACGGCGTCAACGTCACGCAGGCCGTTGGTCACAAGCTGCGGACGCTGCTCCTCGTATTTTTTGGAGGAACACGGCATGATCGACACCACGAACATATCCTCCGGCTTCACGCCGATCTTCTCGGCATAGTAGCTCTTGAGGATCGCGCCGAACATCTCGTGCGGCGATTTGCAGGAGGACAGGTGATCGAGCTGATCGCCGTAGTAATACTCGGCGTAGTTGATCCAGCCGGGCGAGCAGGAGGTGATCATCGGCAGCGCACCGCCGTTCTTGATACGGCCGAGCAGCTCGGTGGCTTCCTCCATAATGGTGAGGTCGGCGGCAAAGTTGGTGTCAAACACCTTCTTGAAGCCGAGGCGACGGAGCGCGGCGCACATTTTGCCGGTCACCGGAGTGCCGATCTTCATGCCGAACTCTTCGCCGAGGGCGGCACGGACAGCCGGCGCGGTCTGCACGACCACGTATTTGCCGGCGGCCATCGCCGCATCGACCTTGTCGATCTCGCTTTTTTCCATCAACGCGCCGGTCGGGCAGACGTTGATGCACTGGCCGCACATGATGCACGGCGACTCAATAAAGCTGCGGTTCTCCGCCGGGGCAACGATCGTGTTGAAGCCGCGGTTTTCGAAGCCGAGGATGCCGTTGCCGTGCGCATTCTGGCAGCGGGCAACGCAGCGGCCGCACAGCACGCATTTGGAGGTGTCGCGGACGATGCTCGGGGTCAGATCGTCGAACGTGGTCGGCGTTTGAGAACCCTGGAACATCCCCTCGCGCGCACCGGTCAGACGCGCCACGTGGAGCAGCTCGCATTTTTCGTTTTTGTCGCACTCTTGGCAGTTGCGGTTGTGGTTGGAGAGCAGCAGCTCCACCGAAGCGCGGCGCGCCGCCGTCGCTTTCGGGGAGGAAATGGTGATCTCCATACCCTCGTTCACCGGGTACACGCAAGACGCCACGAGACCGCGCGCGCCGGTGGCTTCCACCAAGCAGACGCGGCAGGAACCGCGGTTGCATTCGCCGTGGTTATACGCGCAGAGAGACGGGATCTCATAGCCGCATTTTTTGGCGGCTTCGAGGATGGTGAGGCCCTCCTCGACCTGATAGGGAATCCCTTCAATTTTAATGTTCACTAAAGCCATTGTCGTAATCCCCCTTATTTCTTCTCGATCGCGCCGAATTTGCAGGTCGCTACGCACATACCGCACTTGATGCACTTCTGCGGGTCGATCTCGAGCGCCGGCAGTTTTTTGCCTTCGGCAATATAGTCGGTCTTGGAAATCGCACCCACCGGGCACTGTTTCGCGCAAGCGCCGCAGCCAAAGCACTTATCTTTGTTGATGACGTACTGCATGAGGTTCTTGCACACACCGGCCGGGCATTTTTTGTCCACGATGTGGGCAATATACTCGTCGCGGAAGTGGGTCAGCGTCGACAGCACCGGGTTGGCGGCGGTCTGACCGAGCGCGCACAGAGAGCCGGCCTTGATAGTCGCCGCCAGCTCCTCGAGCTGGGTCAGGTCTTCCATCGTGGCTTTGCCCTCGGTGATTTTGGTCAAATACTCGAGCATACGTTTCGTGCCGATACGGCAGGGCGAGCATTTACCGCAGGACTCGTCGCAAATGAATTCCATATAGAATTTTGCCACGTCGACCATGCAGTTATCCTCGTCCATAACGATCGCGCCGCCGGAGCCCATCATCGAGCCCTTGGCAACGAGGTTATCGAAGTCGATTTCCGCATCGAGATCTTTTTCGGTAAGGCAACCGCCGGACGGGCCGCCGGTTTGGATCGCTTTGAATTTTTTGCCGTTCGGCACGCCGCCGCCGATGTCGTAGATGAGTTCGCGGAGCGTAGTGCCCATCGGAACCTCGACAAGGCCGACGTTGTTGATCTTGCCGCCAAGCGCAAACACCTTCGTGCCCTTGGACTTCTCGGTACCGCACTCGGCAAATTTCGCCGCGCCCTCACGCAGGATGTACGGGATGCAGGCGAGGGTCTCGACGTTGTTCACAACGGTCGGGCGATCCCACAGACCTTTGACCGCCGGGAACGGCGGACGCGGACGCGGCATACCGCGCTGACCCTGAATGGAGTTGAGGAGCGCCGTCTCTTCGCCGCAGACGAACGCACCCGCGCCGAGGCGGATGTGCGCGCGGAAGGAGAAGCCGGAGCCCAAGATGTTATCGCCGAGGAGACCGAGCTCTTCGGCTTGCTTGATCGCAATTTTCAGACGGTTGACCGCGATCGGATACTCGGCGCGAACGTAGAAGTAACCGTTCTGCGCGCCGATGGCGTAACCGGCGATCATCATACCCTCGATAACGGCAAGCGGGTTGCCTTCGAGGATGGAGCGGTCCATAAACGCGCCCGGGTCGCCCTCGTCACCGTTGCAGACGACGTATTTGTCGCCGTCGCCGTTCATGGCAAACATCCATTTGCGGCCGGTCGGGAAGCCGGCGCCGCCGCGACCGCGGATGCCGGAGGCAAGAACCTCGTCCACGACGTCCTTGCGATCCATTTGCAGCGCACGGGCAAGGCCCTTGAACGCGCCCGCACCGAGGGCTTCCTCGATGTTTTCGGGGTTGATCTGACCGCAGCCGTGAAGCGCGATACGGTGCTGTTTTTTATAGAACGTGATGTCGTCCTGCTTGGCGACTTTCTCTTTCGTCGACGGATCGACGTAAAGCAGACGCTCGACGACCTCGCCGCCCTCGATGTCTTTCTCGATGATCTCGTCCACGTCTTCGATCTTCACCATACGATACAGCGTATCCTCCGGATAGATCTTGACGAACGGGCCCTGCGAGCAGAAGCCGAAGCAGCCGACCTGGTTGACGGTCACCTTGTCGGACAGACCTTTTTCGGCGACCAGCTTCTCGAACCGCTCGAGGATCTCCGCGGAGTTGGAGGAAAGGCAGCCGGTACCGCCGCAAAGGACGATGGCGCGCTTGCCGTCTTCGCCGGCAAATTTACCGTCGAGGCACTTGGAACAAGCAACCTGTTTGGATTCGAGTTCTTCAAAGGTTTTAATCATCGCTTATTCCTCCCCCTGCGCACGCAATTCTTCGATGATACCCGGAAC
>JAZUKW010000085.1:0-39693 GCA_045643425.1 Acutalibacteraceae bacterium | reverse complement strand
GCAGTTCGTCGTAGTCGATGAGCTGGGTCTTTTCGTTTAAGCCGTAGGCGACCGAGTTGAAGTGTTTGCCCGAAATGTTGAATTTCGTGCCGTGGGAGAGGTGACCGCCGCTCGGCAGTCCCATACCGAGCACCGTGTCGCGCGGTTTCATAAAGGCGCAGAACGCGGCGAGGTTCGCCGACGCGCCGGAGTGGGGCTGGACGTTCGCGTGCTCCGCGCCGAACAGCTTTTTGGCGCGCTCACGGGCGAGGTCTTCCACCACGTCCACGTATTGGCAACCGCCGTAGTAGCGGTGGCCCGGATAGCCCTCGGCGTATTTGTTGGTCAGCACCGAGCCGGCGGCGTACAAAACGCCCTCCGACACGATGTTCTCCGAGGCGATGAGTTCGATGTTGTGCTGCTGGCGGGAAAGCTCGGACGCACACGCGTCGTAGACTTCGCGATCCAGCGGGGCAAGCTTGTCAAGAAATTCCATGGGACTGTCCTCCTGTTTTTAACGTCTTGGGGGGATTATTTTTTGATGATGATGCCTTTAACGGCGGGGGAGAAACCGGCGGCGTTGGACTCGTCGGTGTCAATGTGCATCGCGAGGAAGAAGTTGTCGGAAACGCGCACCACCACGTCGTCGAAGGTGAGCGAGCGGCCCTCGGTCTCGAGGCGGACGGAGACGATCTCCTTGTCCTCGACGTTGTAGGCTTTCGCGTCGGCCGGGGTCATGTGGATGTGGCGCTTCGCGGCGATCACGCCCTCGGAGATCTCGACCTCACCCTTCGGGCCGACGATCTTGCAGGCGCCGGAGCCGGCAATGTCACCGGACTCGCGCACCGGAGCGTTAACGCCGATCGAGCGGGCGTCGGTCAGCGACAGCTCCACCTGGGTCGCTTTGCGGATCGGGCCGAGGATGGACACGCCGGACAGCGTGCGTTTCGGGCCGACAATGTCCACGCGCTCCTCGCACGCGAACTGACCCGGCTGGGACAGATCTTTTTTCGAGGTGAGCTCATAGCCCTCGCCGAACAGGATGTCCAGATGCTCCCGCGTAACGTGCAGGTGACGCGCCGAGGTTTCGACTAAAATTCCGTTTTCCATAGTAGTATTCTCCGTTCTTATAATTTTTTTAACACTATCCTAAATTGTAACGCAAATTTTCTTCCTTTTCAAGCCCCAATGTGCTATAATGTGGAAAAAGTTAAAAATTTTTTGAAAGAGGACGGATGGGTATGAGCGACATTCGGAAAATTGCCGATTTTGACACGTTGACCGCGGAGTGTCTCGCCTGCGAGCGGTGCGGGCTGTGCAAAACGCGCCACAACGTGGTGGTCGGCGTCGGCAACAAGCAGGCGGAGGTGCTGTTCGTGGGCGAGGGCCCCGGCGAAAACGAGGATTTACAAGGTGAGCCGTTCGTCGGCCGCGGCGGAAAGCTGCTCGATTTGGCGCTCGAAGCGGTCGGACTGTCGCGCGAGAAGAATATTTATATTGCCAACATCGCCAAATGCCGCCCGCCGCAAAACCGCGACCCGCTGCCCGAGGAGCAGGAGGCGTGTATCGAGTGGCTGCGCGCGCAGGTGGCGCTCATTCGCCCGAAAATCATCGTTTGCCTCGGCCGCGTTGCCGCGTGCCAGATCATCAGCAAAGACTTTAAGGTAACGAAAGAGCACGGTCAATTTTTCGAGCGGAACGGTGTGCTCTTGATGGGCACGCTGCACCCCGCCGCGGTTTTGCGCGACCCGCGCAAAAAAGGCGAGTGGTTCGCCGATTTCGTGACTCTGCGCGACAAGATCCGCGAGGTGTGCGAGCACACGGACGTGTGAATTGAAAATTAAGAATGCAAAATTAAGAATTAAAAAACAGCGCATCCGAACGGATGCGCTGTTTTGCTTAGGTTTATTCTACTTTCAATATTTCCTCAAACACGGCGGTGTGGCGGGAGCCGCAGGGACGGTCAACGTGAAGACTGCCGAAATACCAATGGTCGAAGGTGACGATGTCCTCAAGCCGATTCAGGTAGACGTGGACGCCGCGCAGCCGCGCGCCCTCGCCGTTGCGCGAAAAGTAGCCGTTGGTCTTGCCGGAGGGGGAGTGGGTCGCCATAATATCCACCGTGTTGTCCGCTGCCGCCAAGCGCTCGTAGCCGCGGGACATCTCGTCGCCGGAGGGGGTCTCGCGCTCGAAATGGGTGCCGGAATCGGTGCGGAATTCCCACTCGCTTTCGGCATCGCCGCCGCCGAACGCGAACACGCGCTTGCCCTCGATCTCGTAGATCTCGCCGCGCAAAAGGTGGTAGACGTTGTCGGCAAGCTTTCCGGCGGGCGCGCCGCCGAATTCGCTCCTCTCGACCGCGTCGAGCAGATCGTAGTTTTCGTGAACGCCGTCGAGGAACAGCACCGTGTATTTGCGGCGCTTGAGCCATTTTAAGATTTTGTCGTCCCGCTTGTCGCCGTACCACAAGACGCCGAAATCGCCGAGCACCAACAGAGTGTCGCCTTTTTTCAGCTTGCGGGTGCGGGCAAGGCGGGTGACGTCACCGTGCAGATCGCCGGTGATATAGAACATAAAAATCCCTCCCAAAAAAGGATTGCATTTTTATAGGTTTTTTGTTATACTATACTCGTATATGTGTGCAGTTTTGCTGTCGCTTTCTATTATAGGCGAAAAAAGGTGGTTTGTCTATGCGTAATTGTAAAAAAATATTGCTTTTGCTGTGCGTGACAGCCCTCTGCCTTTGCGCCTGCCCGCTGTCGGTCGCCGCCACCTACGAGCTGCCGTCGGACGTGGCGAAAACGGTCAACGCGAAAGCCGTTATCGCGGTATACGTGGAGGCGTCCGCCACCGCCGCCGAGGGAATCGGGGGCAAGGACGTCGTTTTGTTTGAAAAATCCGCAGATCTACAGCTGGATCCCGCCGCGGCGATGCGCGTGATGGTGGGACTGTACGCCAAAAAGCTGATCGACGACAAAAAACTGGATCTGGATAAAACCACCGGTACGTATACCGAGCTGCTGCGCGACAATTATATTTGGGGAACCGGGCTGACGCTCGCGAATATGGAAGAGGGCGAAACGTGGACGCTGCGCGATCTGTTGATGCTGTCGATGATCCAGACTGCGGCAGACGCGGCGGTCACGCTGGCCGCGACCACCGCCGGCAGCGTCGATCTGTTCGTGCAGGGGATGAACGACTATATGCGCTCGCTCGGCTGCACCGGGACGATGCTTGCCAACGTCACCGGCATTGACAACCCCAACCAAAAAACCACCGCCCACGACCTGTACGTGGCTATGCGCTACGCGATGGAGGATCCGCTGTTGTCCGAGGCGCTGTCTTCCACGGAATGCACCGTAACGCCGGTGAAGGGCGGCGAGCCCCGCTCGTGGGAGAGCAGCAACTATATGCTGCGCGAATCGGATTATCTCAACTATTACGAGGCGGCCTCCGCCGGTAAGACCGGCGTGTCCGATCTGGACGGTAAGGCGCTGGTATCGCTTTGCCGTTCCGACAACTACCGCTATCTGACGGTGGTGCTCGGTTGCCCGCTGGAGGATACCGAGGACGGTGAGGGCTCTCACTATGCGGCGACGCGCGCGCTTGTGAATTGGGCGGTCAACAACTTTACCTACCGCACGTTGGTCGATAAAAACGAACCGATGACCCGCGCCAAGATCAAGCTGTCGTGGTCGACGGATTCGCTGACGCTGTGGTCGGTGGATTCGCTGACCGGTCTTGTGCCGAACGAGCTGGATCTCGAGACGATCCGCACCGAGATCACGCTGGATAAAGAGGAGTTCGAAGCCCCGATCAAGCGCGGTGACGTGCTCGGTCACGCCACCTTGTATATCCGCGAGGATCAGGCGATCGGCTCGGTGGATCTCGTGGCGGCGGAATCGGTCAATCGGTCGGCGCTGCTGTTGGTCGCCGACCGTATCGGGAGGGTGTTTTCCTCGCCGGTAACGTGGGTGCTGGTGGGAATCCTCGTGATTCTGCTTGTCATCTATATTGGGATGTTTATTTCGAACAACAAGGAAAAACGGCGGGGCGCCCGCAGGGGCGTACGCCGCTACAGACCGATGAAATAACCGCCGACTGCGAGCGGGAGGAAAGGATGTGACCGCATTGAACGACCAAAACGGAACGCCCTACGTGCCGATTTCCGGCGGCGCTCACGCGGCAAAAAAACAGAAGAAAAAACCGTGGTGGCTTTTGATCGTCGTGCTGGTGTTGCTGGCCGCGGCGGTGGCGGTCTCTTTTTGGTGGAGCGACGCGTCGAAGCGTCGGCAGGAGGAGGTCTCCGTGCCGGAGGCGACGAAAACCACCATGCAGGTGGACGACGTGACCCCGACGGTCGCGCGGGTGAAGAACCCCATCGACTTTAAGGCGCTGAAAAAGAAAAACCCCGATCTTTATGCGTGGATCAAGATGCCGAACACGGTCATCGACTATCCGATCGCCCAAAGCGCCCCCGACGAGGAGGAGGATTTTTACCTCCACCACGGCGAGGATAAGGAATATCTGTTCGAGGGAACGATCTATACCCAAAAATACAATTCCAAGGATTTTTCCGACCCGAACACCATTCTGTACGGCCATTGTATGAAAAACGGCACGATGTTCCGCGCGCTGCACGACCTCAAGGTGCAGTCGATGTGGGATGCGACGCCGGAGTTTACGATCTATACCGAGGGGCATATTCTCACCTATCGGATCTTCTCGGCCTATACGCGTGACGATCGCCACATTTTGGCGGAGAACGGCTATTTCAAGGACGAAAAGGTGTTTGCCGACTATTTGAAGAAGGTGGCAAACCCGCCCTACGGGATGACCCGCAAATGCGAGCTGACGACGAAGGACCATCTCGTGACGCTCGAAACCTGCGTGACGGCCGACGGAAACACGCGGTTTATCGTGACGGGTGTGCTGATCAAGGACCAGCTCACCACATAAAATCCGAAAAAATTAAAAAAATCCCTTGACAAGTTCGAAAGGATACTATATAATTAAATCCGCTGTCCCGGCACGGACGGCGTGATATGGCGGTATAGCTCAGGTGGCTAGAGCATGCGGTTCATACCCGCAGTGTCGTTGGTTCGAATCCAATTGCCGCTACCAATAGGTGGCCCGATGGTCAAGTGGCCTAAGACACCGCCCTTTCACGGCGGTAACACGGGTTCGAATCCCGTTCGGGTCACCATTATGGGCGTATAGCTCAGCTGGTTAGAGCGCTTGCTTCACACGCAAGAGGTCAGCGGTTCGTGTCCGTTTACGCCCACCAAAAAAGAAACCACCCCGCAAGGGGTGGTTTTCTTTTTTCGATGAGAGATCGGACGAGAACCGCCGGTTCGATAAGTGACGCCCCAAGAGCGCGCACCGCTCTCCGTCGGAGTTGACAAGCGCGGGAAGATGTGGTATGCTGTGTGTATCCTTTATAAGGAGGGATTTTGGTGGAAAAACAGGCAAAAAGCCGTCTGCTCTCGTATGACGTGATTCGCATTGTCGCCATTATGCTGGTGTTGCTCGTTCACGTCAGCGCCTATATCGTGCTTTACAATCCCGATCCCACGACGAAGGAGTTTATCCTCGGCAACGTGTTCAACGGTATCTCCCGCGCGGGCGTGCCGCTGTTTGTGATGCTCACCGGCGCGCTGCTTCTTAACGAGGACCGCAGGTTTGACACGAAGACGTTTTATAAAAAATCGTTTACGTGGATGGCGCTGCTGATGCTCGGCTGGACGGTGGCGTACGGCGCGTTTTATGCGATCGTGTTCCCGCTGCTCCACCACAACCCGGTGGCGTGGGACACGGTGGGCAAGACGATGTGGAACTATGCGCTGACCCTGCCGACGATGTACCCGCACCTTTGGTATATGTTTATGGTGGTGGGGCTGTATCTGATGATCCCCGTCTTGCGGCTGTTCGTGAAGCGCGAGAACAAGAGCTACATCCTCGGCATCATCCTCGCGTTTGTGGTGGCACAGCTTGCGGTCAACACGTTCAACATTCTCGCAAACGGCTGGACGTTTAATTTCACTACCATTATCAACAAATTCCACGTTGAGCCGGCGACCGGCTTCGTCGGTTACGCGCTGACCGGGTGGTACGTGACGAACTTTAAAATCGACAAGCGCAGTCGGTTCGCGCTGTACGGGTTGTCGCTGGCGGCGGTCGTGTTCGCCACCTCGATGGTGCAAACGCGGATCAAAACCCATTCCGCTGTGCGCGGCAATTTCTACGAGCCGCTGACGCTGACGGCATTCCTCTACGGCCTCGGCGTGTTCGTGCTGCTGTATACGCTGTGCGGCGAAAGGCAGACGAAAAACCGCCTGACCGCGCTGCTTTCGAAAGACGCGTTCGGCGTGTATATCATCCACGCGGTTTGGCTGGAGCTGCTGACGATGTGGTTCCCGTATTGGGAGTTCCCGCTGCATAACGTGGTGCTGTATATGCTTTTGTTGTTTGTGGCGGTTACGGTGGTGTCGTATCTCACCGTGTGGCTCGTGTCGTTTATCCCCGGCGTGAAAAAGATTTTTTATATTAAATAAACAGAACGAGAAAACGCCTCGACCGACAGTCGAGGCGTTTTCTTTTTACATATTGTCCGTTCTGTCCATCACGACGGCGAGCGCCGCGAGCGGCGCCGTTTCGGTGCGGAGAATGCGCGGCCCGAGGGTTACGGCGACAGCGCCCGCTTTTTTGAGCGCCAGCAATTCCTCCGGCGCGATGCCGCCCTCCGGCCCGATGACGAGCGAAACGGCGGTATCGGCGGGCGACAGCACCGTTTTGATCGGCACACCGCCGCGCTCGTAGCAGACGAGCGTTTTGCCGTCGCTGTTTTGGATCTTCGCGACCGCTTCTTTGAACGAAAGCGGAGCGGCGACGGCGGGTTTAATCCCGCGTTCGCTTTGACCGGCGGCTTCGTCGGCGATTTTTTGGAAGCGGGCGAGCTTTTTGTCGCCCTTGTCGCCGATTTTGGCGATGCTGCGGCTCATTTCCACCGGCACGATCTCCGTAACGCCGAGCTCGACGGTTTTTTGGATGATCTGCTCGAGCTTGTCGCCCTTCGGCAGCCCCTGATACAGCGTCACGCGGGTGTGCGGCTCGGAATGGCTGCCGCACACGGCGTCGATACGCGCCAGCACCAGATCGCCGTCGAACGCGTCGATGTGGGCGGCGAGGTCGTGGCCCTGCTCGTCACAGAGGTCGAGCGCGTCGCCGATATTCATACGAAGCGAGCGGCGCGCGTGAGCGGAATCGGCAGGGGTGAGCGCCACCGTGTCTCCGGCGGCTTTTCCCGCAAACGCGGGGGAGAAAAAGCGAGGCATTACGGCTCCTCCTTTGTCAGTTCGGTTACAACGTGCGCGGCGAGCAGCAATCCCGCCGCTCCCGGCACAAAGCTGATGCTGGCGGGCGGCACGCGCTCGCCGTTTTCGGCGGGAACGCGGTGTGGCGGCTCTTTCGAGTAGACCACCGGCAGGTGGGGGATGCCGACGGCTTTCAGCTCCCGCCGCATCACGCGGCACAGCGGGCAGACGGTGGTTTTTGCGAGGTCTTCCACGAGAAAGCCCATCGGATCGAGCTTGTTGCCGCAGCCCATCGCGGCGATGAGCGGGACGTTCTTGTTACGGCATTCGAGAGCAAGCGCGACCTTGGCTTTGACGTCGTCGATGGCGTCCACCACAAAGTCGCAGCCGTCGATGAGCCCCTGCCCCTCCGTCGCGGAATAAAACGTCACGGCAGGCGTGACGTTGCAGGCGGGGTTAATATCCCGCACGCGGGCGGCGGCCACCTCCGCTTTGGGGCTTCCGAGCGTGGAGACGGTGGCGCACAGCTGGCGGTTCAGGTTGGTGACGTCCACCGTGTCACCGTCGCAAAGAACGAGCGCGCCCACACCGGCGCGGGCGAGCGCCTCCACCGCATACGAGCCGACACCGCCGAGCCCGAACACCGCGACCTTTGCGGCTTTCAGGCGCTCGACGGCGGGCGCGCCGAGCAGCGCTTCCTCCCGCGCAAGCCACGCGGACAAATCGGTTGCCATCACGCATTCCTCCGTTTCGCAGAATACAAAGTAAGCCACGCGCCGTTCTCGTTTTCGAGCGGCGCGGTTTTTAGTAGCATAAGATTGGCGGCCTCGAGCGCCGCCGTCACGTCGTTTTGACGCTCGGGGCGCATACAAAAGCAAAAGCGTCCGTCAGGCGCGAGCAGGCGCGCCGCGGTTTTAAAAAGACGCGGCAGCGCGTTGCTATTTTCCTCCGTTCGCGCGGCGGCGCGGGCGGGGTCGGGAGAGAGCCTTCCGCTTTCGCGCTTAAAATACGGTGGGTTGCAGGAAACGAGCGAAAACCGTCCGTTCAAAGAAGCGGGCAGATCGTTCCAATCGCCCTCGCGCACGGTCACGCGGGCGGCGAGCCCGTTTTCCGCGACCGAGCGGGCGGCGAGCGTCGCCGCGGGGGCAAAGCGCTCTACCGCCAGCACCGTTTCGGGCAGACGATCCTCCGCCGCCCACAAAAGCGGGACGATCCCGCTCCCCGTGCCGAGATCGGCGGCGGTGTCAGCGGAGGTTGCCTCACAAAAGCGGGCGAGCGCGAGCGCGTCCTGCCCGAAGGTAACGGCGCCGTCGGTATAGACGAATACGGCGTCGGATAAAAATTCCTGTTTCATAAAAAACATCCTAAAAAAGCAGAATGCCGAACAACCTGCGGGTTGTTCGGCAATCAAGCGGTCAATTAGTCCTCTTCCGGAGCGCCGACCGGGCAAGCATCCGCGCAAGCACCGCAACCGATGCAGACGTCAGCGTCGATAACGTAGGTATCGTCACCCTCGGAGATCGCATTCACCGGGCAGCCGTCCGCGCAAGCGCCGCATTTGACGCAAGCGTCCGTAATTTTGTAGGCCATTCTCAAGGCACCTCCTTCTGAATATAGCGTCGGTCGGGAAAATCCGACCTTTGCCGCCTTTATCATAACAGACTTTTCTCAAAAAAGCAAGTTATTCTTTGTTTTCACCGTGAGTTTTTTTGCCGCCGCGGTGATGACGACGGCGGAAATTGTTTCGATTGCGCTTTCCGGCGGGCTTTTCGGCCTTTTCGCTGTCCGCCGTTTCGCCGGCGGGAGCGGTAAATTCGGCGGGAATGTCGGCAGAGTAATCCTCGCCGCCCTCAAAGAACGTGTCCGCCTCGGTCACGACGGCGGCGACGTCAAATTCTTCCTCTTGCGGTGTCTCGCGCACAACGGGGCTGCCGTCGCGCGACAGAACGGTCACGTCCGCGAGCTTCATCGAAACGGGCGGTGCGTCCGGCGATTTTTGGAGCTGTACTTTGATTTTGCCGCTGAGCAGGCTCACGTCGGTGATGACGCCCTTGCCCTCCGGTGTGGAGACGTGGGTGCCGGGACGCGGCGTTTCTTTTCGCAGGAAATCATACGCATCCTGCTCGTATTTGAGACAGCAGAGCAGGCGGCCGCAGGAGCCGGAGATCTTGGCGGGGTTGGGGGACAGCCCTTGCTCTTTTGCCATTTTGATAGACACCGGCTGGAAATCCGACAAAAAGCGGGCGCAGCAGAACGGCTGGCCGCAGATGCCGAGGCCGCCGAGTAGCTTCGCCTCGTCGCGCACGCCGATCTGGCGCAGCTCGATGCGGGTGTGGAATGCGGAGGCCAGATCCTTGACCAGCTCACGGAAATCCACGCGGCCGTCGGCGGTGAAATAAAAGAGGATCTTCGAGCCGTCCAACGTGTATTCCACGTCCACGAGCTTCATATCCAATTTGTGGTCGTTGATTTTTTGCTGGCAAAGGCGCATCGCCTCCGCCTCGCGGGCGCGGTTTTCCTCCGCCCGGCGCAGGTCGTCGGGCGTGGCGGTCCGCAAAATGGGCTTGAGCGGGGATTGCAGCTCGGACAAATCGGTTTCCCGATTGCCGTAAACCACCTTGCCCACTTCGATGCCGCGGGCGGTATCCACCACGACGCTGTCGCCTTTTTTATAGGTCTTGTCGGCGGCGTCGAACGAGTACACCTTGCCCATATTTTTAAATTGAACACCTACGATTTGTGCCATTGAGGTTCCTCCTTAAAGGCCGGTCAAAAACCGGCAGCACCCCGCAGCTTCACGCAAAACAGCGTGATGAGCAGGGTTTGGTTCATATTGTGTCGCCGGGCGTCGATCAGCTCGTCCGTGGCGGCGATGAGAGCGGCCAGCCGTTGCTCCGGCAGGGCGCGTGCCAGCAGCTTTGCTTCTGCCGGCGAGGGAGAAAGCGGCTTGGTCGCCGCTTTTTTGCGGAGATGAAGCGCGTCGCGGAACAGCGGGCGCAGCCCCGTCAGCACCGCGTCGGTGAGCGCGGGGTCTTTTTCGAGCTTTCCGGTCAACCGCAAAAAGTGGATCTCCTCCGGCTGGATCAGCGCCTCGGCGAGCTCGTCGATCAGCGCGAGCTGTTCGGAAAAGGAGCCGCCCTCCAGACACGCGATCGTCGGGCCGAGACAGCCGTCGAACGCGGTCAGCGCGGCGGCGAGCTCATCCGGCTTGGCGTCGGGGAACTTTTCCCGCAGCAGAGGGAGTGCTTCGTCAATGCTCACCCCGGAAACGGACAGACACAGCGAGCGGGATTGGATGGTTTCCAACAGCTGTGACCGGCTTTCGCAGGTGAGAACAAACGAGACGTTTTTGGGCGGGTCCTCCAAAATGCGCAGCAGCGCGTTTTGCGCCTCCGGGGTCATTCCCTGGGCGCAAAAGAGCAGGAACACGCGGCGATCCGCCTCGTTCGGAAGCAAAAACGCCTGCTCCCGCAGGGAGCGGATCTCGTCGATATGGAACGAGCGAGCGCGCTCGTCACCGCCCAGCTCCACCACGTCCGGATGGACGCCGAGCGCCGCTTTTTTGCAGGCGGGGCATTGGCCGCAGGGCTTGTCGCCGACGGCGGTGCAAACGGCGGCCTGACCGATCAGGCGGGCGAGCGTGCGTTTGCCGCACCCGCGCGGGCCCTCCAGCAACAGCGCGTGAGGAAAGCGGCCGGAGGCGGTGTAGTCGGCGAGGACGGCTTTTAAGCTGTCGTTGCCCAGCAGTTGTTCATACGCCAAACCGGTCACTCCTTTCCATTATCCCTTACAGTATACCGCAAAATCGACGTTTAGGCAAGGGGTTTTTCAATTAAGAATTAAAAATTAAGAATTAAGAATTTTCAATTAAAAATCGAGAAGGGGGCGTTGAGGGCGGTGGTGGCGTTGCGGATGCCGTAAAAAAACAAAAAACAGTTGAGGAAATCCTCAACTGTTTTCGTTTTGTCCGAATCAGCCGTTGGCTTTTTTGGCGAGGGCGGACTTTTTCCGCGCAGCGGTGTTCTTGTGCAGCAGACCCTTCGCAGCCGCCTGGTCGATCTTTTTGATGGCGGTTTTCACCGCGGCCTCGGCATTTTCGCCGGACTCAATAGCGGCGTTGGCTTTTTTGATGTCGGTTTTGAGGGCCGAGCGGGCAGCCTTGTTGCGCGCCGTTTTTGCCTCGATGACCTTCACACGTTTTTTGGCGGATTTAATGTTGGGCATGGTCACACCTCCTCTGTATTTGTGACGGCGGAAGCCCGCCGAAACACTCTTTCTAAATCACGCACCATATATACTACCACATAGATTTCCAAAATGCAAGTTTTTTTTATAACTTTTCGTTTTTTTGTAAATACTACGAAAAAATGGGGAATTGTGAGGGGATTTTGTGTTTTATCGAACCGATTTGGCAACGGAATTGCCAAAAGACGCTTCACTTTCGGCAAAGGACGTGGCGGTGCATACCCATAAAAACGGAGCGGTCACGCTGACCTATACCCATATCCGCACCGCAGCGGGAGAAAAAGCGGCGGGCAAGCCGCAGGGACAGTACGTGACGATGGACGTGCCGCCGCTGTCCGACAGCGACCAAGAGCTGCGGGAACACGCCACGCTTCTCGGCCAAGAGCTTAAACGTCTGTTGCCGTCGGAGGGGTGCGTGCTGGTGGTGGGGCTCGGCAACGAGACGATCACGCCGGATGCGGTCGGGCCGGAAACCGCCAAGCTGGTGTTGGCGACCCGCCATCTCGACGGCGAGTTCGCCCGCGCAAGCGGGCTTTCCGATTTGCGTCCGACGGCGGTGATCCGCGCCGGCGTGGTAGGCGAAACGGGAGTAGAGACGGCGGAGCTGATTCGCGGCGTATGCCGCACGGTCGCACCGGCGGCGGTGATCGCAGTGGATGCGCTGGCGGCGGCAAGTCCCGAGCGGCTCGGCACAACGGTGCAGATGAGCGACGGCGGTATTGCGCCCGGCTCGGGTGTCGGCAACCGTCGGGTGGCGCTCGATCGGCAGACGCTGGGCGTTCCCGTTATCGCGGTGGGCGTTCCCACGGTGGTGGATGCGGCGGGGCTGTATGACCGCGGCGGCGAGGCGCTGCGGTATATGATGGTGACCCCGCGGGAAATCGACCTGATCGTCCACCGCTGTGCGCGGCTGATCGCCATGAGCATCCATGCGGCGCTTCACCCGGCATACGACCCGCTGGAGCTGTTGGCGCTGGCATAATCGACGCGACCGCGCATATATTCTAATAAAGAATAAGCGAGGTGGCGGACGTGAGAAACTTTTTCAGAGGCATCGGGCGGCTGTGGCTGCTCTGTGCGGCGGCGGCGATCCCGCTTTGGCTGCTGGTGGCGCCCGCCAAAGCGTGGGTGGCGCTGACCGAGCGGTCGTCAGCGCCGACAGCGACGACCTCCGCCACCGCGCTCGTTGTTGCCGCCGCGGAAAAAAGCGAGCAGACGCCGGCGCTTTCGGCGGTGTCGCCGTCTGTTCCGCCGAAGAAAAAGGGAGGCGGCACCGTGGTGGAGGAGCGCGTCGGCGGCGGAAAGCGGCTGACGGACAACCTCTATTACAAAAACCGCGACGGTCTTTCGGTGGATTTTGCGGCGTTTCTCAAAAAGAAGCCGACCACCGCGCTGAAACGCGACGGAAAGCCGCAGGTGCTGATTTTGCACACCCACACCACCGAGACGTATATGACCTATTACGCGGGGTATTACAATAAGGAAGATATGGGGCGAAGCACCGATCCCGAAAAAAACGTCGTGGCGGCGGGGGAGGCGCTGGCGAACAGTTTACGCGCGCGGGGGATTTCTGTTATCCACGATACCACGATCCACGACGATCCGGAATACGTGGGCGCGTATTACCGTTCGGCGGATACGGCGGAGGCGGTGCGCAAACAGTACCCGTCGATAAAACTCGTGATCGACCTCCACCGCGATGCGGTCCAGCGCAGCGAGACGGTGGCGGTGAAGCCGACGGTGACGCAAAACGGTGAAAGCTATGCCCAGATGATGTTTGTCATCGGTGCGGAGAATACCGCCGACAACCCGAACCCCTACCGCGACGAAAACGTGGCAACGGCGATCGCGCTGCAAAAAGAGCTGCAGGCGACCGTGCCGGGGATTATGCGGCCGCTCTCGTTTTGCGCCTGCGAGTATAACCAAAGTCTGTGGCCGGGCTTTCTTGTGGAGGTCGGGGCGCAGGCAAACACGTTTGCGGAAGCGGAGCGCTCGGCGGCGCTTCTCGGCGACGCGGTGGCGAAGGTGCTTGGGGCGTAGGTGACGGAGGTCTTGTCGGGGCTTGCGGTGCGCGTGTAGGGGCCATTCACGAATGACCCTCGCGGTCGGTGCAAAATATTGGAATGGGGCGATTCTTGAATCGCCCCTACAGACACAACTCAAATTCTCTTGTAGGGGCTGGCGTCCTCGACAGCCCCACGGTCGGTGCAAAATTCATTGGGGTCGTCGGGGACGCCGACCCCTACAAAACCACCTAAAGCGAGTGCAAAATCCCACGGCGGCGCTCGATTCCGTTAGCCCTGCTCTACGGACAGAGGGAAATGCGGGAAGAAATGTAGTTGTGGGACGACAAAAAGGGGCTTTTCGGAGCGCCTTTTTTCTTTTTGCGGCGGGCGTACCGAATTCCTACCGAAAAAACACCCGAAATTCACGTTTCTTTCATAATTCACCCTTGACAAGAGCCGATTTGCGTGGTATCTTATAGAGGAATTAGCACTCCGACCGTCGGAGTGCTAAAACCGCGAAAGGAGGAGACGGTGATGTCGTTAAGCGAGCGCAAGGAGCGGATCTTGGGTCTTTTGACCGATGCGTATATCCGCACCGGCGAGCCGGTCGGCTCGAAGTGGCTGATGGAGCAGATGGACAACGCGGTTTCCTCCGCGACCATCCGTAACGAAATGGCGGAGCTTTCGGCTCTCGGCTATTTGGAGCAGCCCCACGCGTCTGCCGGCCGTGTGCCGACGGCGAAAGCGTTTCGGCTGTATATCGACAAGCTGATGACGCCGGTGTCTCCCTCGGAGACGCTGTGCCGCGAGATCGACGACGCGCTCGAGCGGGCGGCGAACCCGGACGAGCTGATGGATACCGCCTCGGCGCTTTTGGCGCAGGAGACGGGCTGCGCCGCGATCACGACAAGCCCCACCGAAAGCCGCGCGACCATTCGCCGGCTGGAGGTCATCCCCATGTCACCCTACGCGGTGTCGCTGCTGCTTATGACCGGCTTCGGGGTGCTGCACCATCGCGTGTGCCGCTTGTTCGATCCCGTGCCCCGTGCGGTGTGCGAGCGGTTGACGGCGACGCTGTGTGCCGAGTTTGTGGGCAAGACCACCGACGACGTGACGCTGCCGAAAATGCAGCGGCTGCTCGTGTCGCTCGGCGACGAGGGATTTTCGTGTATGCCGGTGCTGACCGCGCTTTATGAAATGACGCAGGAATCCGAGCGGGCGGAGGTGCTGCTCAAAGGGCAGCTCAATCTGCTGCGCAACCCGGCGTATGCGCCGGAGCGCGCCCACAGTCTCATCGACTTTTTGGCGCGGCGCGCGGAGCTGGCGCATCTGCTGGCGGCGCATCCCGGCGGAATGCGGGTGGTGTTCGGCAGCGAGGCGAACAGTCCGGAGCTTGCCGGCTCGAGCCTGATCGTTACCCGGTATATCCCGAAGGGCGGCGACGGCGCGATCGGGCTGATCGGCCCCCAACGAATGAATTATGCCACCGCCATTCCCACGCTGGCGTATACCGCGCGGGCGGTGGAGCATATCTTTGACCAATTCCTGAAAGAATAAGAGGTGGACCCGTTGAGCAAGGAAAAGAAACAGCCGCAGGCGGAGGCGGAAAAGCCCGTCGAGGCGGCGGAGGAGACCGCAACGCCGGAGACGGCGCCGGAAAAAAGCGCGGAGGAAACGCTGCAAGCGGAGCTGGAAGCGCAAAAAGAGCAATATATGCGGGTGCTGGCGGAATATGCCAACTATAAGCGCCGCACCGAGCAGGAAAAAACCGACATCGGGCAATTCGCAAAAGCGGATCTTTTGGAGACGCTGCTTCCGATTTTGGATAATCTCGACCGCGCGTGCCAATCGCCGGACGGCCCGGAATACCGCCAAGGCGTGGAGATGATCGTGCGTCAGCTGCACGACACGTTCGAGAAAATCGGTGTGACCGAGCTGAATCCGCTCGGCGAGCCGTTCGACCCCGAGCTGCACAACGCCATCCAGCGCGAGGATGCCGCGGAGGGAGTGGAGCCGGATACGGTGACGCAGGTGTTCCAAAACGGCTATAAATTCGGTGACCGACTCATCCGTCCCGCCATCGTTAAGGTGGCCAACTGACGGGTCGAGCATATATAATGGTATTATAATAAATTGTACTATAAGAAAGAGGTAATCAACATGGCAAAAATCATCGGTATTGACCTGGGTACCACCAACTCGTGCGTATCCGTGATCGAGGGCGGCGAAGCCGTCGTCATCCCGAACCCGGAAGGGGCGCGTACTACCCCGTCCGTTGTGGCGTTTAAAAAAGACGGCGAGCGTATCGTCGGCCGCGCCGCGAAACAGCAGGCGGTCACCAACCCCGAGCGCACCGTGTCGTCGATCAAGCGCGAGATGGGCTCTGACTACAAGGTGTCGATCGACAACGACAGCTTTACGCCGCAACAGATCTCCGCGATGATCCTCCGCAAGCTGAAAGAGGACGCGGAGGCGTATCTCGGCGACACCGTGACCGAGGCGGTCATCACCGTTCCGGCGTACTTCACCGACCCGCAGCGTCAGGCGACCAAGGACGCGGGCAAGATCGCGGGCCTCGAAGTGAAACGTATCATCAACGAGCCGACGGCGGCGGCGCTCGCCTACGGCATCGACAAAGAGACCGACCAAAAGATCATGGTCTACGACCTCGGCGGCGGCACGTTCGACGTCTCCATCATCGAGATGGGCGACGGCGTGCAGGAGGTGCTGGCCACCGCCGGTAACAACCGCCTCGGCGGTGACGACTTCGACCAGAAGATCGTCGATTGGCTGGTCAAGGAATTCAAAGCGGAGCAGGGCGTCGATCTGTCCGCCGACCGTTCGGCGATGGGCCGTCTGCGCGATGCGGCGGAAAAAGCCAAGATCGACCTGTCCGGTATGACCACGACCCAAATCAACCTGCCGTTTATCACGGCGGATCAAAACGGCCCGAAGCACCTCGATATGACGCTGTCTCGCGCGAAGTTCAACGAGCTGACCGCCGACCTCGTTAACAAGACGCTCGAGCCGATGAAGCAGGCGCTGTCCGACAGCGGTCTGTCCACCTCCGAGATCGACAAGGTGCTGCTCGTCGGCGGTTCGACCCGTATTCCGGCGGTGCAGGATGCGGTGAAGAAGTTTACCGGCAAAGAGCCGTTCAAGGGCATCAACCCGGATGAGTGCGTTGCGATGGGCGCGGCGCTGCAGGGCGGCGAACTCGGCGGCGAGGTCAAAGGCCTGCTGCTGCTCGTCGTGACCCCGCTGTCGCTCGGTGTCGAGACGATGGGCGGCGTTATGACCCGCATCATCGAGCGCAATACCACCATCCCGACCAAAAAGAGCCAGATCTTCTCGACTGCCGCGGACAACCAGCCGTCGGTGGAGATCCACGTGCTGCAGGGCGAGCGCGAGTTTGCCCGCGATAACAAATCGCTCGGTATGTTCCACCTCGACGGTATCGCTCCGGCGCGTCGCGGTGTGCCGCAGATTGAGGTGACTTTTGATATCGACGCGAACGGTATCGTGAACGTGTCTGCGAAAGACCTCGGCACCGGCAAGGAGCAGCATATCACCATTACCGCCAGCTCCAATATGTCCAAAGAGGACATCGACAAGGCGGTGAAGGACGCCGAGCAGTATGCGGCGGAGGATAAGAAGAACCGCGAGAACGTCGATACCCGCAACGCGGGCGACCAGGCGGTGTACCAATGCGAGCAGGCGATCGAGGAGCTGGGCGACAAGCTCGACGAGGCGGACAAAACCACCTTGCAGGGCAAGATCGACGAGCTGAAAGAGAAGCTCAAGGGCGACGACTACGACGCGATCAAAGCCGCGAACGAGGATCTGATGAAAGCGTTCTACGACGTGTCGGCGAAGGTCTATCAGGCGAACGCGCCGCAGGGTGCGGAGGGTGCCGAAGGCTTTGCCGGCGACGCCGGTGACAACGGCGATGCGGGAAACGCGGATGCCGACGGGTTCTATAACGGCGAGGTTCACTAATCACAAGAAAAGAGCGGCGGGGGATCCCCGCCGCTTTTGAGGGGTTTACTTATGGCGGATAAACGCGATTATTACGACGTGCTCGGTGTTTCCAAAAACGCCTCGGACGACGAAATTAAAAAAGCCTATCGCCAGCAGGCGAAAAAATATCACCCCGACTTAAACCCCGGTGACGCCGAGGCGGAAAAGCACTTTAAAGAAGCGAACGAAGCCTATGAGGTGTTGTCGGATAAGGACAAAAAGGCGCGCTATGACCAATTCGGTCACGCGGGCGTGGATCCCAACTACGGGGCCGGCGCCGGTGCCGGTTGGGGCGGCGGCTTCGGCGGGATGGATATTGACCTCGGCGACCTGTTCTCCTCTTTCTTCGGCGGCGGAGCGGGCGGCCGACGGGCCAACCCCAACGCGCCGCAAGCCGGAAGCGACGTGGCGTCGCAGGTCATCATCGACTTTGCCGAGGCAGCGTTCGGCTGCAAAAAGCAGGTGGATGCCCGCGTGGTGGAAAGCTGTACCGTTTGCGGCGGCTCGGGTGCTGCCAAGGGCACGTCCCCGAAGACCTGTCCCGAATGCGGCGGCCGCGGCCAAGTGGCGCGGCAGCAGCGCACGCCGTTTGGCGTGATGCAGACGCAGACGGCGTGTCCCAAATGCCGCGGCACCGGTAAGCTGATCGAAACGCCGTGCCGGGCTTGCTCCGGCAGCGGTCAGGTGCGCAAGGCGGTCAAGGTGGGCATCAACATCCCCGCCGGTATCGACGACGGCCAGGTCATCACCATTCCGGGCAAGGGCAACGCCGGTAAAAACGGCGGGCCTGCCGGCGATTTGCAGGTGCAGGTGGGGGTGCGCCCCCATCCGATCTTCGAGCGGCGCGGCTACGAGGTGCTGTGTGACTTCCCGGTGACGTTCACCCAGGTGGCGCTCGGCGCGGAGGTGGAGATCCCCACGCTGGACGGCAAGGAGAAATACACCGTCAAGGACGGGACGCAGCCGGGCGATACCGTGCGGCTGAAAGGCAAGGGTATTCCTTATCTGAACGGTCGCGGCCGCGGTGATCAGGTGGTGCGGTTTGTGGTGGAGGTGCCGAAAAACCTCACCGCCGACCAAAAGCGCATTTTGGAGGAGTTCGAGGGAACGACCGGTGACCGCAACTACCAAAAGCGCAAGTCGTTTAGGGACAAATTCAAAAAGCTGTAAAATTGTTTGATAAAAACCCGTGCGAAGCTGTGTTTCGCACGGGTTTTTGTGGTTTCTTCGGGAAAAATTTACTATATGTGGTATGCCGAAAAAATTTCAAAAATTTTTTTGTATTTTTTTTAAAAAACACTTGCAATTCGGAAAGGTTTGTTTTATAGTAGTAGGGTACGCGACTGCGCCAAGGGGGTAGTTTGCCCAAAAATCGCCGTCTGCGTACGACTGCACGATATGCGATGAAGCGGGAGGTTGCGGCACTTGATGCCGGTTTTTCCGTGGAGTATGTCCGATTTTAAACCGGGCGACCAAAAACACCTGTGCAGCAGATGTACAACGCGACGGCCTACTTGCGGGGCTTGGCGCGGGTTCGACATGGATGCTGTCTGGAAAGCGTTATGCACACCCCGGCTATGTCAAAAAACCAAGCCGGTTTTTTGATGGGAACCCATGAAACACACGGCGGGGGTGTAGACTGACGAAGCCCGCCAAACAAAGAAAAAGTTTATTCAGGAGGCGTTTTACAAGTGGCAGTCAAAGAGAAAATCAGAATTCGTATCAAGGGATACGACCACCAGCTGGTGGATCAAGCAGCCGAGAAGATCGTGGAGACCGCTCGCCGTACCGGCGCTCGCGTGTCCGGCCCGATCCCGCTGCCGACCGAGAAGGAAGTCGTCACCATCCTGCGCGCGGTCCACAAATATAAGGATACCCGCGAGCAGTTTGAGTCTCGTAGGCACAAGCGTCTGATCGACATTCTTCGTCCGTCTAACAAGACCGTCGAGGCCCTGATGGGTCTTGAACTCCCCGTCGGTGTGGATATCGACATCAAACTGTAATCCTTATTATATAAGGCCGGTTTGGCAGATTCCACAGACGAGGTCACGTTGCGGGCCGCAGCCGATATGGCGGTTCGTAACCAATAACCAAAGGAGGCATACAAAATGCAGAAAGGTATCATCGGCAAGAAGATCGGCATGACGCAGATCTTCGACGAAAAGGGCAACGTCGTCCCGGTCACCGTCATTGAGGCGGGTCCGTGCGTGGTTGTCCAAAAGAAGACCGTCGAGAACGACGGTTACGAAGCGGTTCAACTCGGTTTCGGTGACGTTACCCCGAAACACGTGAACAAACCGCAGCAGGGTCACTTCGCGAAGGCGGACGTCGCCGCGAAACGCACTCTGCGTGAGTTCCGCTTTGCGGATTGCTCCGCCCTTAACCTGGGTGACATCGTGAAAGCGGACACCTTCGCCGTGGGCGATCACGTGGACGTGGTCGGCATCAGCAAAGGTAAAGGCTACGCGGGCGCCATCAAGCGTTGGAATCACTCCCGCTTGAAAGAGACCCACGGTTCCGGTCCTGTGGCTCGCCACGCCGGTTCGCTCGGTGCGTGCTCGTCCCCGTCCCGTGTCTTCAAAGGCATGAAGGCGGCCGGCCACCTCGGTGTGGAGCGCGTGACCGTGCAAAATCAAACGGTTGCCAAAATCGACGCTGAAAACAACCTCATCGCCATCAAGGGTGCCATCCCGGGCCCGCGCGGCGGTATCGTGGTCGTTTCCGACAGCGTGAAAGCGTAAGAGAGGAGGAATGCATCATGCCTACAGTTTCTACTTTTGACATGACCGGTAAAAAGACCGGCAGCTTGGATCTGGCGGAGGCCATCTTCGGCATCACTCCGAACAAGTCCGTTATGCACGCGATGGTCGTCAACTATCTGGCGAACCAGCGTCAAGGCACGCAGTCCGCTCTCACCCGTTCCGAAGTGAGCGGCGGCGGCAAAAAGCCGTATCGCCAAAAAGGCACCGGCCGCGCCCGTCAGGGTTCGACCCGCGCTGTCCAATGGTATCACGGCGGTGTGGCGTTCGCGCCGAAGCCGCGTGACTATGGCTACTCCCTTCCGAAGAAGGTGCGCCGTCTGGCTATGAAATCCGCGTTCTCGGCCAAAGTGCTCGACAACGAGATGATGGTGCTGGACGACCTCAAGCTGGAGGAGACCAAAACCAAGGCGATCGCCACCATGCTCTCCAAGCTGGAGACCGGCAAAAAGGTGTTGATCGTTCTTCCGGAAAACGACGAGAGCATCGTGAAAGCCGCGCGTAACATTCCGGGCGTCAAGACCGCGCTGGTCAACACCCTGAACGTCTACGACATCGTGAACTGCAACACCTTCATCGTCGTGAAAGACGCGATTTCTCAGATCGAGGAGGTTTACGCCTGATGAATGCACGTGATATTATCCTTGCTCCGGTCGTGACGGAGAAGGCCGTCAGCCAGCTGGCGGATCGCAAATACACCTTCCGTGTGGCGTCTGACGCCAACAAAATCCAAATCGCTGACGCGGTGGAAGAGATCTTCGGCGTGAAAGTCGCCAAGGTCAACACGATCAGCATGAAGGGCCAAAAACGCCGCTACGGTCGCTACGAGGGCTACACCTCCGACTGGAAGAAAGCGGTCGTCACCTTGACGGAAGGCTCCAAGACCATCGAGTTCTTCGACGGCTTGTTCTAATCATTAAGTACGAAGCCGAATTCGGCACGAATGGGGAGTCGGCATTCCCCGCAAAGCCATAAGGAGCGTGAACAAAAATGCCTATTGTCAACTATAAACCGACGAGCAACGGCCGCCGCGGTATGTCCGTTATTGACTACAGCGAGCTGTCCAAGGTCAAACCGGAAAAGAGCCTGCTCGACACCAAAAAGAAAAAGGCCGGCCGCAACAGCTACGGCCGCATCACCGTTCGCCATCACGGCGGCGGCAACCGTCAGAAATACCGTATCATCGACTTCAAGCGCAACAAGGAGGATATGAAAGCCACCGTGCTGACGCTGGAGTACGATCCGAACCGCAGCGCGCACATCGCCCTCGTTCAGTATGAGGACGGCGAGAAACGCTACATCATCGCGCCGCAAGACGTGAAAGTGGGCGACGTGCTGGAATCCGGCGCCTCGGCGGACATCCGTCCGGGTAACGCCCTTCCGCTGTCGGCGATCCCGCAGGGCGCGTTCATCCACAACGTGGAGCTGTATCCGGGCAAGGGCGCGCAGCTGGCGCGTTCCGCCGGCGTTATGGCTCAGCTCATGGGCAAAGAGGGCAACCTGGCGCTCATCCGCCTGCCCTCCGGCGAAATGCGTTACGTCCCGGTGAGCTGCATGGCCACCATCGGCCAGGTCGGCAACGTCGACCACGCCAACGAGAAGATCGGTAAAGCCGGCCGCAAACGTCACATGGGCTGGCGTCCGACTGTCCGCGGTTCTGTTATGAACCCGTGTGACCACCCGCACGGTGGTGGTGAGGGTAAATCCCCCATCGGCCGTCCGGGCCCGGTTACTCCGTGGGGCAAACCTGCGCTGGGTTACAAGACGCGCGACAAACACCATCGTTCTGACAAGTTCATTGTCAAACGTCGTAATGCGAAGTAAGCGAAAGGAGAAATTGAATTATGGGACGCAGTATTAAAAAAGGACCTTTCGTGGAAGCCGCGTTGATGAAACGTGTTCAGGAGATGACCGCTTCCGGTGAGAAGCGCATCATCAAGACTTGGAGCCGTTCCTCGACGATTTGTCCTGACTTTGTCGGCTACACTTTTGCCGTTCACAACGGCCGCAAACACATCGACGTTTACGTTACCGAGGATATGGTCGGTCACAAGCTCGGTGAGTTTGCCCCCACCCGTACGTTTAAGGGCCACACCGGCTCCAAGACGACGAACTAAGCGGAAGGAGAGAATTACATCATGGAAGCGAAAGCAAAAGTTACCTATGTTCGCATTTCCCCTCGCAAAGTGAAGATCGTTCTCGACCTTATCCGCGGGAAATCGATCGACGAAGCGCTGGCGATCGTGAAATTCACGAACAAATCGGCTTGCGAGCCGATTGAGAAGCTGCTCAAATCGGCTCTTGCGAACGCCGAGAACAACTTCAATCTGTCCAGAAACGATCTGTACGTTGCCGAATGCTCTGCCTGCCCCGGACCGATCATGAAACGGATCCGTCCGCGTGCGCAAGGCCGCGCGTTCCGTATCGACAAGAGGACGTCGCATATCACCGTCGTTCTCAAGGAAAAGGAATAAGGAGGTACAGAACAATGGGACAAAAAGTCAATCCGCACGCGCTTCGCGTCGGTGTCATCAAAGATTGGGACTCTCGCTGGTTTGTGAGCGATAAGGACTTCGGCGATACGCTGGTGTCTGACTACAAACTGCGCAAGTTCCTGAAACAAAAACTGTATGCGGCCGGTATCGCCAAGATCGAGATCGAGCGCGAGGCCACCCGCGTGCGCGTGCACATTCACTGTGCCAAACCGGGTATCGTCATCGGTAAGGGTGGCGCGGACATTGAGGTTCTGCGTCAGACTTGCGAGAAAATGCTCGGCAAAACCACCTTTATCAACATCGTTGAGGAGAAAAACCCCGACGTGAACGCCCAGCTCGTGGCCGAGAGCATTGCGGCTCAGCTGGAAAAACGTACGTCCTTCCGCCGCGCGATGAAGCAGGCGATCGGCCGTGCGATGAAGCTCGGTGCCAAGGGTATCAAAACCAAGGTTTCCGGCCGTCTCGGCGGCGCGGAGATCGCCCGCAGCGAGAGCTATCACGAGGGTACCATTCCGCTGCAGACTCTGCGTGCGGACATCGACTATGGTTTCGCGGAGGCGAACACCACCTACGGCCGGATCGGCGTGAAAGTCTGGATCTACCGCGGTGAGGTTCTTGCCGGTGCGGCGAAACCGCAACAGCGCCGGGAAGGAGGCCGTAAGTAATGTTAATGCCGAAGAGAGTCAAATTCCGTCGCGTTCAGCGCGGCCGTTTGACCGGTAAAGCTACCCGCGGTAACAAGGTTGCCTACGGTGAGTATGGTCTGCAGGCTGAAGAGCCGGCGTGGATCAAATCCAACCAGATCGAGGCGGCTCGTATCGCTATGACGCGTTACATCAAACGTGGCGGCCAGGTTTGGATCGACATTTTCCCGGATAAGCCCGTGACCGAGAAACCGGCCGAGACCCGCATGGGTTCCGGTAAAGGTTCGCCGGAGTATTGGGTGGCCGTGGTGAAACCGGGCCGTGTGATGTTCGAAATCGCCGGTGTTCCGGAGGAGACTGCCCGCGAAGCTCTGCGCTTGGCGGCCAACAAACTGCCGATCAAGTGCAAATTCGTGAAAAAAGAGGACGGTGAGCAGGCGTGAAAAAGACGGAACTTGATAAAATCCGCGAGTTGACCGCTGTGGAATTGGAAAACAAGCTGGACGACCTCAAAAAAGAGCTGTTCAACCTGCGCTTCCAACACGCTATCAACCAATTGGATAACCCGGCTCGCCTGAAGGCGGTCAAAAAAGAAATCGCTGTCATCAAAACGGTGATGCGCGAGAACGAACTGCGCGAAAGCGCTGAAGGTTAAGGGAGGATCATCCGATGAGTGAACGTAATTTGAGAAAGACGCGCGTCGGTACTGTTGTCAGCGACAAAATGGATAAGACCGTGGTCATCGCCATCAACGACAACGTCCGTCATCCCTTGTACAAGAAGATCGTGAAACGCACGGTGAAGCTGAAAGCCCACGACGAGCTGAACGAGTGCCGTGTCGGTGACCGCGTTGAGGTCACCGAGACTCGTCCGCTCTCCAAGGACAAGCGCTGGCGTGTTTCCAACATTATCGAGAAGGCTAAATAAGTCGGTTCTGCTTGAAAGGAGGAACACCAAATGGTTCAACAACAATCCCGCCTCAAAGTGGCCGACAACACCGGCGCGAAAGAGCTTATGGTCATTCGCGTTCTTGGTGGATCCGGCCGGAGGTATGCCAATATCGGCGACGTCGTTGTCGCCTCGGTGAAAAAAGCCGCTCCCGGCGGCATGGTGAAAAAAGGCGACGTGGTGCGTGCGGTCATCGTGCGCTCTGTGTCGGGTGTTCGCCGCGAGGATGGCACCTACATCCGCTTCGACGAGAATGCGGGCGTCATCATCCGTGAGGACAAAAACCCGCGCGGTACCCGTATTTTTGGGCCGATCGCCCGTGAGTTGCGTGAGAAGGATTACATGAAGATCCTTTCCCTCGCGCCGGAAGTGCTGTGAGGAGGAAACGCAAATGAAAATGCATGTCAAAAAAGACGATCAGGTCGTTATTCTCAGCGGTAACGACAAAGGCAAAAAAGGCAAAGTGATGGAGGTCAGCCCCAAAGAGGGCAAGGTGATCGTGGAAGGCTGCCACGTCGTGACCAAACACGTGAAGGCGCGCCGTCCGGGCGATCCGAGCGGTATCATCAAGGCCGAGGGCGCGATTTACGCGTCGAAGGTCCAGGTGATCTGCCCGCACTGCAAGAAGGCCACCCGCATTGCGTACAAAACGTTTGCCGACAAGACCAAATCCCGTGTGTGCAAACATTGCGGTGAGACGCTGTAAGGAGGAACAAACGAATGGCCAGAATGAAAGAATTTTACAAAAGTGAAGTCGCTCCCGCGCTCATGACCAAGTTCGGTTATAAGAGCGTGATGCAGATTCCGAAGTTGGACAAAATCGTCATCAACATCGGCTGCGGCGAAGCGCGTGACAACCCGAAAGTCATTGAGTCGGCGATGAACGACCTCATGGCGATCACCGGTCAGCGCCCCGTGATCTGCAAGGCGAAGAAGTCTGTTGCGAACTTCAAACTGCGTGAAGGTATGAACAACGGCGTGAAGGTCACCCTGCGCGGCGACCGCATGTACGAGTTCCTGGATCGTTTGTTCAACGTTGCTCTGCCCCGTGTCCGCGACTTCCGCGGCATCAACCGCAACGCCTTTGACGGCCGCGGTAACTACAACATGGGCCTTAAAGAGCAGCTCATTTTCCCGGAAATTGAGTTCGACAAGATCGACGCGGTGCGCGGCATGGACCTGTGCTTTGTCACCACCGCCAAAACCGACGAAGAGGCCTTCGAGCTGCTGACGCTCATGGGCGCTCCGTTCGCGCGATAAGGAGGGGACAAGAATGGCTAAAACTTCTATGAAGGTGCGTCAGAGCCGCGAAGCGAAATTCTCGACTCGCGCCTACAACCGCTGCAAGATCTGCGGTCGTCCCCATGCGTATCTCCGCAAGTACGGCATCTGCCGTATCTGCTTCCGTGAGCTTGCCTACAAGGGCGAGATCCCGGGTGTCAAAAAGGCCAGCTGGTAATAGTTAAGGAGGATAATGGCTATGCAAATTACGGATACCATCGCCGATATGCTGACGCGCATTCGCAACGCGAACACCGCGAAGCATGATTCGGTCGACATCCCTGCTTCCAACATGAAAAAGGCTATTGCCCAGATTCTGGTTGACGAGGGATACATTAAGAGTTTTCAAGTGATCGATGACGGCAAACAGGGTGTCATCCGCGTTGTCCTGAAATACCAGGGCGCGTCCAAGACCCCGGTTATCCGCGGCCTGCGCCGCGTGTCCAAACCCGGTTTGCGCATCTATTCGAGCAGCGAGGATATGCCGAAGGTCATGAAGGGCATCGGCACCGCGATCGTCTCCACGTCCAAGGGCGTTATGACCGACAAAAAGGCCCGCTCTGAGAACGTGGGTGGCGAAGTCCTGGCGTTTGTGTGGTAAGGGGGTAAATGAGATATGTCGAGAATTGGTCGTAAACCCATTGAAATCCCCGCCGGCGTCGAGGTCTCCGTGGCCGATAACGTCGTGACCGTCAAAGGCCCGAAGGGTACCTTGACGCAAACCATCAACCCCATCATCACCGTGAAGGTGGAGGGCAACACCGTTTTGGTGGAGCGCCCGAACGACGAGGCTGCGAGCCGCTCGCTCCACGGCCTCTCCCGCACCCTGATCGCCAACATGGTGGAGGGTGTCTCCAAGGGTTATCAGAAAGAGCTGGAGATCAACGGTATCGGCTACCGTGCTGTGAAGCAGGGCAAGCAGGTCGTGTTGACCCTCGGCTACAGCCACCAGGTCTTTGTGGATGAGATCCCCGGCATTACCATCGACGTGCCGGCGCCGAACAAGCTGGTTATCAGCGGCGCCGACAAACAGCTCGTTGGTCAGTTTGCCGCGGAGGTCCGTGGCAAACGTCCGCCGGAGCCGTATAAGGGCAAGGGCATCAAGTACGTGGACGAAGTCATCCGCCGCAAAGAAGGTAAAGCCGGCGCCAAGGGCGCGAAATAAGGGAGGTAAGGAACAATGGTTAGTCAAAAAGACAGCAACAAAGCCAGACTGCATCGCCACGCTCGTGTGCGCGGTAAGGTCTCCGGCACCGCGGATCGTCCGCGTCTGAACGTGTTCCGCTCCTCGAACCACATCTATGCGCAGCTCATCGACGATGTGGCCGGCAAGACGCTTGCGTCTGCTTCGAGCGTGGAAAAAGACTTCGGTGCCTACGGCGGCAACAAAGACGCTGCCAAAAAAGTGGGTACCCTGATCGCTGAACGCGCTGCCAAAGCGGGCATCACCGACGTGGTGTTCGATCGCGGCGGCTACGTCTATCACGGCCGTGTCAAAGAGCTGGCCGAAGGCGCCCGCGAGGGCGGCCTCAAATTCTAAGGAAGAGGAGGAACAGAACTTTGGACAGACGTGATAATAACAAACGTGAAATGAAATCCGAGTACGAGGAGCGCCTGGTGGCCATCAACCGTGTCAGCAAGACCGTGAAGGGCGGCCGCATCATGAAATTCTCGGCTCTGATGGTTGTGGGTGACGGTAAAGGCACCGTTGGCTTCGGCATCGGCAAAGCCAGCGAGGTCCCGGAGGCCATCCGCAAGGGCATCGAGGATGCCAAAAAGAACATGGTGAAGATCTCCTTGAAAGGCTCCACCATCCCGCACGAGGTCATCGGTAAATTTGGCGCCGGCGAGGTTCTCCTGAAGCCCGCCGCCACCGGTACCGGCGTTATCGCCGGCGGTGCGGTGCGTGCCGTCATGGAAGCTGCCGGTATCAAAGACATCCGTACCAAGGCTCTTCGCTCGAACAACCCCTGCAACGTCGTGGCTGCGACCTTCGAAGGTCTGAAAGAGCTGCGTACTGCGGAGCAGGCGGCGGAGAACCGCGGTAAGACCGTCGGCGAAATCTTGGGTTAAGGAGGGCAAAAGCAATGGCTACGAAGAAAACGGCGAATGCCCTGAACATCAAGCTGGTCAAGAGCCTCATCGGCGCGAAAAAGGACCAGATTGCCACGGCCCAATCCCTGGGACTGCGTAAGATCGGCGACCAAGTCAGCCAGCCTGACAACGCCGCGACGCAGGGTAAGGTGGCTAAAATTATCCACCTCATCGAGGTAACGAAATAATCAAATCGAAATCAAGGAGGTGCGAAAACTATGCAGTTACATGATCTTTCTCCGGTGGCCGGTTCGACTCACGAGAGCAAACGTATCGGCCGCGGCCACGGCTCCGGCTGGGGCAAAACCGGTGGTAAAGGCCACAAGGGTCAAAAGGCGCGTGCCGGTCACGGCCAGCGTCCGGGCTTTGAAGGTGGTCAGATGCCTCTGCAACGGCGTATCCCGAAACGCGGTTTCAACAACATTTTCGCGAAGGAGTATGCCATCGTGAACGTGGCGGCGCTCAACAAGTTTGACGCCAACGCGGTTGTGGACGCGGATGCGCTCATTGCGGCCGGCATCATCAAAAATGCTTGCGACGGGGTGAAAATCCTCGGCAACGGCAAGCTGGAAAAGGCGCTTACCGTGAAAGCGGCGGCGTTCTCCGGCTCTGCCAAAGAGAAGATCGAGGGTGCGGGCGGAAAGGCAGAGGTGATCTGACATGTTTCAGACCTTAGCGAATGCCTGGAAGGTTGCCGACATCCGCAAGAAGATCCTCTACACCCTTCTCATCGTGTTGATCTTCCGTGTCGGCTCGGCGATCCCGGTTCCGTTCATTGACATCGCGGCGCTCGGCGAAGCGGTCAAGGGCAACTCGGATTCCACCGCGATGGCGCTGTTGACGCTGATGTCCGGCGGCGGCTTCTCTGACGCGAGTATCTTCGCGTTGTCCATCACTCCGTACATCAACGCCAGCATTATCATCCAGCTGCTGACGGTGGCGATCCCCGCTCTTGAGCGCATGGCGCAAAACGGCGAGGAAGGCCGCAAAAAGCTCGGCCAGATCACCCGTTACGTGACGGTGATCCTCGGCCTGCTGCTGGGTGTTGCCTACTACTTTATGGTGAAGAACAAATACGGTGCGCTTGCTGCGTGCGCCAAGGGCGGCTTCGCTGCTTGGTTCTGCGGCATCACCATCGTGCTGTGCTTCACCGCCGGTTCCGCTCTTATGATGTGGCTCGGTGAGCAGATCAACGAGCGCGGCATCGGCAACGGCATCTCGATCCTGTTGTTTGCGGGTATCATTTCCCGCTTGCCCGACGGCTTCGTGCTGCTGTATCAACTCTTTACGCAGGGTATTGACACTATCGACAAGGGTGGCCTCAAGTACGTGATCCTCGTTCCGATCATCCTCGTGCTGTTCCTGGCTATCATCGGTCTGATCGTGTTTATGTCCAACGCGGAGCGTCGTATTCCGATCCAATACGCCAAGCGTACCGTCGGTCGCAAGATCTACGGCGGTCAGAATACGTTCATTCCGATCAAGGTCAATATGTCCGGTGTTATGCCGATCATCTTGGCCGTCTCCATCGTCTCCATGCCGTCGATCCTCAAACAGTTCTTCGGTTGGGACGCGGACAACACCAGCTGGTTCTTCCAAGCGTTTAGCTCGACCAGTTGGGTGTATATCATCCTGTATTTCCTGCTCATCATCGGCTTTGCGTTCTTCTACGTTCAGATTCAGTACAATCCGATCGAAATGGCGAACAACCTGCGGAAGAACTCCGGTGCGATCCCCGGCCGCCTTCCGGGCAAGCCCACTGTGGATTACATCCGCAAGGTCATCTCCAAGATCACGCTGATCGGCGCTCTGTTCCTCGGCGTTATCGCGCTGTTCCCGTCCATCTTCGGTAAATTCACCGGCATCGGACTGGGCATCGGCGGTACGTCCGTCATGATCGTCGTCGGTGTGGCTCTGGAGACCATGCAGCAGATCGAAAGTCAGATTATGATGCGTCACTACAAGGGCTTCTTGGAATAAGATGCCTGTGACAAAGGAGGAAAAAGGTATGAATCTCATCTTCCTCGGCGCTCCGGGCGCCGGCAAGGGTACGCAGGCCGAGCAGGTCTGCAAAGCCCTGAACATCCCCACCATTTCCACGGGTAACATTATCCGTGAAGCGTTGAAAAGCGGCACGGAAATGGGCTTGAAAGCCAAAGCCTTTATGGAGGCCGGTTCTCTCGTTCCGGACGAGATCGTGATTGGTATTATCCAAGAGCGCCTCGCCAAGGACGACTGCAAAAACGGCTTCATTCTGGACGGCTTCCCGCGCACCATTCCCCAAGCCGAGGCGCTTGACCGTATGGGTATCGTCATCGACCGCGTCATCGACATAGATGTCGCGGACGAGGTGATCACCCAGCGTGTATCGGGCCGCCGTGTCTGCAGCGAGTGCGGCAACTCCTACCACGTCGAGTTCAGACCCTCGAAGGTGGAAGGCGTTTGCGACGCTTGCGGCGGCACCCTTGTTCAACGCAAGGATGACCAACCGGAAACCGTTGTGGCACGTCTGAAAGAGTACCACGAGAAAACGGAGCCGCTGAAATCCTTCTACGAAGCTCAGGGCAAGCTCAAATCGGTCCAGGGTCAGGCGGAAATCGCCGACACGACCAAGTTGGTGCTTGAAGCCGTAAGGGCAGCGGAATGATTATCGTTAAAAACAGCCGAGAGCTTAACGAGATGCGTGATGCGTGTCGTATCTCGGCACAGGCCTTGCAGTTCGCGGGCGAATCCATCCGAGTGGGTATGACCACCGGTGAACTCGACCGTAAGATCCGCCACTTCATCGAGAAACAGGGGGCTACCCCCTCGTTTCTCGGTTACGGTGGATTCCCTGCGTCTGCGTGCCTGTCGGTGAACGAAACGGTCATCCACGGCATACCGGGAGATCGCGTCCTCCACGAAGGGGATATCGTGAGTGTGGACGTTGGCGCGTTCTATCACGGCTATCATGGCGACAATGCCGCCACGTTCCCCGTCGGTAAGATTTCCGACGAGGCACAGGCGCTTCTCGACGCTACCCGCGACAGCCTTTATGAAGGCATCGCGCAGGCGGTGGCGGGAAATCGCATCGGTGACATCAGCCATGCCGTACAGGCGTATGTCGAGGAGCGTGGTTATTCGGTGGTACGACAGTACGTCGGCCACGGAGTAGGTACGCACCTGCACGAGGAACCGAGTGTTCCGAACTTTGGCACGCCGGGCAGAGGCCCTCGCCTCGTTCCCGGTATGACCATCGCCATTGAACCGATGATCAACTGCGGCACCCATGAAATCGAAGTCCTGCCGGACGGTTGGACGGTGCTCACGAAGGACAGAAAGCTGTCTGCCCATTTTGAGCATACCGTTGCCGTCACGACAGACGGGCCGGTCATTTTGACCACGCCCTAACGAAGTTGCCGTACCGGCGGAGGAACCGCCGTCAAGATTAAAGGAGGTTGTCGAATGTCCAAGGCGGACGTTATCGAAGTGGAAGGCGTCGTTGTGGAAGCTCTGCCCAACGCCACGTTCCAAGTCGAGCTGGCCAATGGCCACAAGGTATTAGCCCACATCTCCGGTAAACTGCGGACGAACTTTATCCGTATTCTGCCGGGCGATAAGGTGACGATGGAAATGTCGCCTTACGATCTGACGAAGGGCCGCATTACCTGGAGAAGCAAGTGATTTTCGCCTCGCGCGAGAATCGGCCGTCTTTCCCTGCAGGGAAAGCCAACAGACCGCATCCCTTTTGGATGCAGAGGAGGTATTTTTTATGAAAGTCAGACCTTCTGTGAAGAAAATCTGCGAGAAATGCAAGATCATCAAGCGCAAAGGCAAAGTGATGGTCATTTGTGAAAACCCGAAACACAAACAGCGCCAAGGCTAATGGCCCTGCGCAGCTTATGACGGAGCGCAAAGCCGCTCCATGAAAGGAAGGAAAGTATTATGGCGCGTATCGCCGGCGTAGACCTGCCCAGAGATAAACGTATTGAAATCGGCCTTACCTACATTTTCGGTATCGGCCGCAAATCGGCTAGCGACATCCTTGCCGCTACCGGCATTGACCCGGACATCCGTGTTCGCGATCTGTCCGAGGATGATGCTTCCAAACTCCGCGAGTACATCGAAAACAACTACAGCGTGGAAGGTGACCTCCGCCGCGAGGTGGCGGAAGACATCAAACGCCTCATCGAGATCGGCAGCTATCGCGGTCTTCGTCACCGCAAAGGCCTGCCGGTGCGTGGTCAGCGTTCCAAGACCAACGCTCGTACCCGCAAAGGTCCGAAGAAAACCATCGCGAATAAGAAGAAATAAGTAGGAGGGATATTGAAATGGCTGCTGCCAAAACTGCTGCGCGTAAGGGTGCTACCCATCGTCGCAAAGAACGCAAAAACATCGAGCGTGGAGCCGCGCATATCCAGTCTACGTTCAACAACACCATTGTCACGCTGACCGACACGCAGGGCAACACGTTGTCCTGGGCTTCTGCCGGTGAGCTCGGATTCCGCGGTTCGCGTAAATCCACTCCGTTCGCGGCTCAGTCCGCTGCGGAAACTGCCGCCAAAGCGGCTATGGAACACGGTCTGAAGACCATCGAAGTGTACGTCAAAGGCCCGGGCGCCGGTCGCGAAGCTGCGATCCGTGCGCTGCAAGCCGCCGGCCTCGAGATCACGCTCATCAAAGACGTGACCCCGGTGCCGCACAACGGCTGCCGTCCGCCGAAAAGACGTCGTGTTTAATGGAGGTGTAACGATATGGCTAGATATACCGGTGCGGTGTGCCGTCTGTGCCGCCGCGAAGGACAAAAACTGTTCCTGAAAGGGGAACGCTGCTATACGAAGAAATGCGCTCTTGAGCGTCGCGCCTATGCCCCGGGCCAACACGGTCAGGGCCGCAAAAAGGTTTCCGAGTACGGCAAACAGCTGCGTACCAAGCAGTTCGCCAAACGCTACTACGGCGTTCTGGAGAGCCAATTCCGTACGTATTTTGAGAAAGCCAACAAAATGCAGGGCGTTACGGGTGAAAACCTGCTCTCCATTCTGGAATCCCGTTTGGACAACGTGGCGTATCGCCTCGGCTACGGTTCTTCCCGCGCCCAGGCTCGTCAGCTTGTGCTGCACGGCCACGTGACGGTTGACGGCAAAAAGGTGAACATTCCGTCCTACCTCGTCAAGCCGGGCCAGACCATCGCGCTGAAAGAGGAGAGCCGCAGCCTGACGCTGGTGAAGGGCATCCTCGAGACCACCGCGTCCCGTCCTGTTCCGAAGTGGCTGGATCTCAACAAGCAGACTTCCGAAGCGAAAGTTGTTGCCATGGCGACTCGCGAGGACATCGATCTTCCGATCGAGGAGACGCTCATCGTCGAGTTGTACTCGAAATAAGCGTGTCCCCTGTTCTTGCGCAATATACCGTTGTTTGAACATTCACATTTTGAAAAGGAGGCTTTTGCATGATTGAGATTGAGAAGCCGAGAATTGAGGTTCTTGACCTGACCGAAGACGGCTCTTACGGCAAATTCACGGTGGAGCCGCTGGAGCGCGGTTATGGTTCCACCCTCGGCAACAGCTTGCGCCGTGTCCTTTTGTCGTCCCTGCCGGGCGTCGCGGTGACGTCGGTGAAAATCGACGGCATCCTTCACGAGTTCTCGACCATTGAGGGCGTGAAAGAGGACGTGACGGAGATCGTCCTCAACATCAAAGGACTGATCATGAAAATCAATGGCGACGGCCCGAAAACCGTCTACATTGAAGAAGAGGGTTCCAAAACCGTTACCGCTGCCGACATCAAGCACGACAGCGAGGTGGAGATCCTCGACGAGGACGTGTATATCGCCACGATCGGCGAGGGCGGCCGCCTGTCTATGGAAATCACCATCGACAAGGGTCGCGGGTACATCTCCTCCGAGCGCAACAAGCAATTGCTCGCGCCGGTGATCGGCGTTATTCCGATCGATTCCTACTATTCGCCGGTCCGTAAAGTCAACTACACGGTGGAAAACACGCGTGTCGGCCAAATCACCGACTACGACAAGCTGACCATCGAGGTGTGGACGAATGGCACCATCTCGGCGAAAGAAGCCGTTTCCCTGTCGGCGAAAGTGCTGACGGATCACCTCAACCTGTTCGTTGATCTGTCCGGCGACACCTATGCGGGCAGCTCGATCATGGTCGAGAAAGACGATAACGGCAAGGAGAAGATCCTGGAGACGACCATCGAAGATCTTGATCTGTCGGTGCGCTCGTTCAACTGCCTGAAACGGGCGGGGATCAACACCGTGGAAGACCTGATCCAGAAATCCGAAGAGGATATGATGAAGGTCCGTAACCTGGGCCGCAAATCCCTGGAAGAAGTCATCCACAAGCTGGATTCGCTGGGCTTGGCCCTGCGTTCCGAAGAGGACTAAGACGTTTAACGAGTAATTTGTAAGGAGTGAATACACTATGCCCGGAACCCGTAAACTCGGTCGTGCCAGCGACTGCCGTATGGCGATGCTGCGCGCGCAAGTGACGTTCCTGTTCGAGAACGGCCGCATCGAGACGACCGTGACTCGCGCCAAAGACGTGAAAGCGTTGGCGGAGAAGTTCATCACCATCGCGAAGGAGCCGACTTTGGCTCACAAACGCCAGGTGATGGCGTTCGTCACCAAAGAAGACGTGGCGAAGAAGCTGTTTGACGATATCGCGCCGAAGTACGCGGATCGCAAAGGCGGTTACGCCCGCATCATCAAAACCGGCGCTCGCCGCGGCGACGCCGCCGAGATGGCGATTTTGGAACTCATCTGAGGTACGTTCAAAAGGGCAGCGGCATACGCCGTTGCCCTTTTTTCGCGTTCGGTGTCGAATGCGGCGGAACATTCGCGAAAACAACGTCCCGAAAGTGGTACGGCGCCACGCGAAAAATAAAAAAAGGGTTGCAATATCGGCGAAAATAGGATATACTATACGTGTATGCGGCGGATGCCGCTGAAAACGCCCTTTGGGGTATACGGGCGGGCTGGTCCTGTGCGACGGTGCGCTGTGAACCATGTCAGGCGGGGAACCGAGCAGCATTAAGCGGTTGCTTCCGTGTGCCGCAGGTAACTGACTCGTCCGTATACCCGAGAGGGCGTATTTTTAACTCTCTTGTGCGAGAGCGCAGCCGGTAGTCACTACCACGCGCTCGCCACATTTTAACTCTCTTGTGCGAGAGCGCAGCCGGCAGAGGCTACGGCGATTGCCGACGATTGGTTTTGATCGCACGCAAAGGATGACGTAGGGCAGGGGCTTGCTCCTGCCGTTTGGGTGATTTTGCAGGGATCGGGACTCCCGACGTGCCCACAGAGTTTCAGAAAGGAGCGGTGGAAATGTATCAGGTGTTATACCGCAAATGGCGGCCGAAAACCTTTTCGGAGGTTGTCGGTCAAGAATACGTGACCACCGCGCTGAAAAACGAGGTGGCGGGCGGCAGGCTTTCCCACGCGTATCTGTTTGTGGGCTCGCGCGGAACGGGCAAGACCTCCTGTGCCAAAATTTTGGCGAAAGCGGTCAACTGTCTGCATCCGGTCAACGGCGATCCCTGCGGCGAGTGCGAGATCTGCCGCGGCATCGAGAGCGGCTCGATTTTGGACGTGACCGAGCTGGACGCTGCCTCGAACAACGGTGTCGATTACGTCCGCGAGCTGCGGGAAGAGGTCGCGTATATGCCCGCGATGGCCAAATACCGCGTCTATATCATCGACGAGGTCCACATGATGACCGACAACGCGTTTAACGCGTTGCTCAAGACGCTGGAGGAGCCTCCCGCGCACGTGATCTTTATTCTCGCCACCACCGAAGTACATAAGCTTTTGGATACGATACAGTCTCGCTGTCAGCGGTTTGATTTCGGGCGCATCGCGCCGGAAAAGATCGCCGAGCGGATCGCCCACATTGCCGAAAACGAGCCGTTTTCGGTGGAGCCGGATGCGGCGCTGATGCTCGCGCGGCTGGCGGACGGCGGTATGCGCGACGCACTGTCGCTTTTGGATCGGTGCGTCTCCCGAGCCGATGACGTTACGATGCAGGTCGTGACCGAAACGGCCGGCCTTGCCGGGCGCGACCCGATGTATGCGCTGTCCGAAGCGGTGCGCGGTCAAAAAGGCGGCGCGGTGCTCGAATGGGTGGACGCGCTGCACACCGCCTCCAAGGATATGGAGCGGCTGTGCGTCGAATGTTTGGATTTTTACCGCCAGCTGATGCTGTGCAAGCAGGTGAAAGATCCGTCGGCGATGATCGTGTTGCCGCCGGACGAAATGAACCGCCTGAAAGCGGAAGCAGAGGAATATACGCTGGAGGGGCTGATGCACGCGCTTGACGTGTTGCAGGCGGCCCAGGAGCGGATGCGCGGCGGCGCGAACCGCCGTGTGGAAATGGAAATGGCGCTTCTCAAGCTGTGCGAGCCGGCGCTGGATACCGGAGCGGCGGCGCTTGCCCGCCGTGTGGCGGCGCTGGAAAAAGCGATCGCGACGGGCGCGGTTGCAACGACGTCTGCACCCGCAGCGCCGACGCCTGCACCCGCACCGACACCTGCTCCCGAAAAGCCTGCGTCCGCGCCCGAAAAGCCCGTACCGTCACCCGTGGCGGCCGAGGAGGATACGCCTCCGTGGGCGGAAGACGCGCCGGTCGCGGCGGCCCCCCTGCCGGAGCCGACCCCGGAGCCCGCTCCCGCACCTGTCCCTGCGCCGAAGCCGGCGGCCGTTCCCGCTGCGGGGGAGATCCCCTTTACCGCGTGGGAGGACGTGCTGGACGAGCTGCAGGTCACGGCGATGCCGCTGTTCGGCGTGCTGATGGACAGCACCGCAGTGATCCGCGACGATATGGTGCTGATCTCGACCGAAAACGGGATGTTCCGCACCCTGGTGAAGAGCGACGGCAACCGCCAAAAGCTGGTGGATGCCATTCAAAAAATCACCGGGCGCGTGTACCGATTGGGCATTAAAAAAACGGCGGCGCCCGCCCCTGCGGCCAACGAGCCGGAGAGTGCGCTGTCCGCCTTTTTACGCAACAGCCGGGATGCCGGCATTGACGTCAACGTGAAGGAGGAAACCTAACATGAAAGCAAGATTACCGCAAGGTGTGGGCCGCGGAGGCCCCAACAATATGCAGGGAATGATCCACCAGGCGCAGAAGATGCAGGCGGATATGCAGTCGCTGCAAGAGGAGCTGAACGAGCGCGAGTATTCCGCGACGGTCGGCGGCGGCACGGTGACGGCGGTGGTGAACGGTCGCCACGAGCTGACCACCTTGAACATTGACCCCGAAGTGGTGGATCCCGACGACGTGGAGATGCTGTCCGATCTGGTGATCGCGGCGGTCAACGAGTCGATCCGCAAAGCGGCGGAGGATTCGGAGGAATCCATGGGCAAGATCACCGGCGGCATGAACATTCCGGGCTTGTTCTGATAACCGATACACACAACGACAGGAAAGGAGATAGAACCGATGTCTTCTATGGCAGCGCCGCTGCAGCGGCTTGTGGAACAATTGGGAAAATGGCCGGCGATCGGCCAAAAATCGGCACAGAGATTGGCGTTTTATCTTCTCTCGTTGCCGGATGAGCGCGCCGAAGCGTTTGTGGACGCTTTGCGGGATGCCCGCGAGAACGTCCATGAATGCAAAACGTGCTGTCACCTGACCGACCGCGAGGTCTGTCCCATTTGCGACGATCCCACCCGCGACCGCAAGACCATTTGCGTGGTGGCGGATCCGCGCGACGTGATGGCGCTGGAGCGCGGTCGGGAGTATAAAGGTCTGTATCACGTGCTTCACGGCAATCTTTCGCCGATGGACGGCGTTACGCCGGAGCAGCTTCGCATCAAAGAGCTTTTACATCGCGTGGCGAACGAGGACATCGAGGAAGTGGTGATGGCGACCAACCCGACGGTGGACGGCGAAGTGACCGCCACCTATATCGCCAAGCTGCTTGCGCCGTTCGGCATTAAGGTGACGCGGCTCGCTTACGGTATCCCGGTGGGCGGCGATCTCGAATACGCCGACGACGTAACGCTGCGTCATGCGCTCGAAGGGCGCAACGTGATTTAAGGGCGGTGGCGAAGATGAGCGAAAAAGCAAACACCAAAACCATTGCCCAAAACAAAAAGGCCTATCACGAATATTTTGTGGAGGAGAGTCTCGAAGCCGGTATCGAGCTGTTCGGCACCGAGGTCAAATCGCTGCGAAAAGGCGCCTGCAACTTAAAGGACGCGTGGTGCAGTATCGACGACGGCGAGATTTTCGTCTGCAATATGCACATAAGCCCCTATGAGCAGGGCAACATTTTCAACCGCGATCCGATGCGCGTGCGCCGCTTGCTGTTACACAAAAAAGAGATCATGCGGCTGCTCGGGCAGACGAAGCAAAAGGGCTATACGCTTGTGCCGTTGTCGCTGTATTTCAAAAATTCGCGCGTCAAGGTGCAGGTTGGCGTATGCCGCGGCAAAAAGCTGTATGACAAGCGCGAGGTGGCTGCCAAGCGGGATATGAACCGCGAGGCGGAGCGCGCGCTGAAGAACAAAGAGATTTAAAGATCCGGGGGCGTAAAGGTTTCGACGGGGATTTGGATCTACGGTAAGCGAGTAGCGGTGCGGAACCGCTATAAAATCCGCAACCTTAAAAGTAAACGACAACACTCCTGTTGCGTTGGCGGCCTAATTAGGCCCCCGTCCTGCCGAAGACTACCGCGACTTCGGTAAGGGCGTCGATGAGCGGTGCACGTGAACGGGGAAGTGCCGCCTTTTCCGTCATGACGCAGCGGCTACCGTAACAAACAGCCTGTTTTTCGGCGGTTTGCGAGGGGAATCCTAAAAGAAAAACTGCACTCGGAGAAAGCCGTGGGGATGGATTTTCGGACGCGAGTTCGATTCTCGCCGCCTCCACCAAAACAAGAAAAGGACTTGTCTTTCGGCAAGTCCTTTTTTGCTGTAACCGATCCCCGAAGCCGCGGCTTCGGGTTTTTCTTTGTCGTTTTCTGCTTTTACAGAGAGTTTACACTTTTCGCTTTCTTATACACATCCACGACCGAAAAGTGCAAGATTTTATACAGTTTGTCCGTTTTGTATATAAATAATGATGCATTTCCAGAAAAAAGTGTCCGCGATAGGTTGACACTTTCGGCGCGAATTGTTATACTTAAAGACATAAGGGATTTTTAACAAATCGAGAACCCGGGACGAAAAGAGAAAGAAGGAAACGAAATTGAAGAAAGTATTCAGTATCCTGCTCACTTGCGCTCTTCTGTTGAGCCTTGTGAGCGTTGTGTCGTTGGCCGATACCGGCGCACAACGTAGTGTGCCGCTCCTCGGCGTTGTCGTGGACGGTGCGACCGAAACCCAAGAACTCCCCACAGACGGCATGGGTGGTGTCAGCATTCCCGGCACCGGCGGCTGGAAAGCCTGGGTCTCCTATTGGACCGACGAGGTGGCGGATTTCGCCCCCGAAGCCGGCGAAAAATTGTATCTTGTGTACGATATGACCGTCGCGGCCGGCACGAACGTGCAGTTCACGATCAACGGCTGGAACAACCCCATCTCGAAAGAGCTGGCGGGCGCTGCCGCCGAGCTCGGTGAAGGCGGCGTCTACTCCATCCCGGGCGGCACGTACAGCGGCACGCTCGAGCTCGATCGCGCCCAAATCGGCGACAACGGCCGTATCGGCGTTCTCGGCAACGGTATCGACATCCGCACCTGCGCGCTCGTTTGCACGAGCGGCACGCCGATGACGCCCGATCCCGCGCCGTCCAAAGCGCCCACCGAGCCGCCCGCACCCAAAGAGGTGGCGGAGAGCGCCGGTATTGACTTGATTGCGGTCATCACCAACGGCTCGGACGAATCCGACACCACCGAAATCACCGACAACGGCAGCGGCTTTGTTATCAGCCAGCCGAAAGCGTGGAACGTGTGGGTGATGAACTACGCC
>JAZUKW010000084.1:0-12712 GCA_045643425.1 Acutalibacteraceae bacterium | reverse complement strand
ATAAAACTCCAGCTTTTCGTCGCCTTTTTTATTTTCAACCGCTTTCACGTTATACCCCATTTGCCACAGCACGTATTGGTCAATGATGGGCTTTTGGGGATCTAACACCGCTAACATCTTACTGCAAAAAGAACCGTCGACACGCTTTTTGTCGTTTTTTCTGTAGAGCTCTCTGTAGAGCTCACCGATCACGTAATCAAACGACTGTTTTTTCGGATCTTTCCGAACCTCTTCAAACAATTCATAAAATCTGGCGCGCCATTCGTTGTTCACCGGTGCGGTAATAAAAAACGCATTGAACGCCTTGCGGAAGTCCTCATTCTGTGCGCTTTGCTTTTTCTCAAGCAGCGTCAAAATATCGTTATATTGCTCGAGCGGTGTTTTCCCGTTCGTCCCCTTTTTGGCTAAAAAATCCAAGTTGTATTGCATTATCCTTTTCCTCCGTAAAAATAAGAATAAGATGACCGCTCCGAGATTTTTCCCGGAGCGGTCTTTCTTTGGCGGAGAGTGAGGGATTCGAACCCTCGAGCCCGTGAAGGCTACCTGATTTCGAGTCAGGCCCGTTATGACCACTTCGATAACTCTCCATATATGCGATTGGCGTTTGCTTCGATAACTCTCCACAGCGCAACGCATATTATATCGAAAAAAACGCGGTTTGTCAACCGAAAACGTGCGATTTCTTATCGGTTATCGGATTTTTCTTTTTCGATCTCCTTTTTCACGTCGGCCATTCCCATTTTTTCAGTCAAATCGCCAAAGCTTTTGTCGTATTGTGCTTTGGAGATCGCGCCGTGTTCCAAAAACGTATCGAGCAGCCGTTTTTGCCGCAGATACAGCTCCCGCTTTTTCTCCGGATCGCTCATTGTTCCGCCTCCTTTGCCCGCGCCAACAGCGCGCTTCCGTGTTCCTTCAACCAGCGGTGACATTCGTCGTATTGCGGGAACGCGGCGTACACCTGCTCATAAAATTTTCGGCTGTGGTTCATCTCTTTGCGGTGCGCCAGCTCATGCACCACCACGCTGTCGCGCACCTCGGGCGGCGTCAGCATCAGCAACGCGTTAAAATTGAGATTTCCCTTGCTGCTGCAGCTGCCCCACCGCGTTTTCTGCATCCGAATAGTAACGCGGTTGTAGGACACGCCCATCTGCGCCGCATACTTTTCCACCAACGCGGGAATTTCCGCGTTGGCACGCGCTTTCAGCGCAGCGCACTCCTCTGCCGTCAGCGGCTGCACAGCGCTGTTTTTCGCCGCGCGCTCCAGCATTTTGCGCAGGCGTTCTTTTTTCTGTTCCACAAACTCCACGATGCGGCGTTCCTCCAGCATCAGCGGTGCGGAGGCGATGATCTTGCCGTTTTTTCCCGCTTTGAGCGTCAGCGTTTGGCGCACGCCGCGGCAGATTTCTACCGTAAATTCTCCCACCTGGATCGTCTTATTCATCGTCTGTTTTCTCTCCTTCTCCGTCGTCGCTTTCAATCCACGCCACGTCCGACAGCGCGACGACCTCGCCGCTTTCCAACGTCAGCGTTTGGGCGTCCGCGTCCAGCTTTTTCAGCCGCCCGCAAACCGTTTCATAGCGGCCGCCCTCCTTACGTTCGTCCGCGCAAAACCGCAAAAGCGTCACAGCGGGCCGCTCCGCCGCCCGCTCGCCCAGTCGGCGAAGCCGCAGGTCCAGCGCCGCGCGCACGTCTTCGTCAAAATCGATTTTGCGGTCGGTCAGCCGCGCCGTCTCCGCCAAAATCGACTCGTACCCGGTCAGCGCCGCAAACGGAGCGAACTGCGCCGCCCGGTCATACAGAGACATTTTCGGCCGCGCGCTTTTCGGGCGCGGCATTTCGATCATATCGTCGTATTTTCCCATCGTCAACCTCACGCCTTATGGCCGCCCACCTGCTCGTTGCGTTCGCGCGTGGTGGCGCCCTCTTCAAAATTCATACCCTTCAGCACGGCGTTTTTGCCGTACTTTTTCTTAATGGATAACAGCGCCTTTTGCATACTCCGCTCCCGTTTTTTCGCGGCAGTATCCGCTTTTTCCTGCGCCTCGCGCTCCTCGTAATCGGTAAAGAGATCCAACTGCTCGACCGGATTTTCCGGCGGAATATTCTCCTCACGGATCACGTGGTTCGCCTCCACGTACAGCCGCCGCACCGTCATCGTCTTGTCCACGATGCGGTCGTAGATCTCCGTCACGGCGGCGACGATCTCCTTGGTCGAGGCAGTATAGCCGGAAAGCCGGCAAGAGCCGTGGACCGGCTTCGGCGCGCGGCGGCCGTAGCGGTCGGTCACGACCTCTCCCGCGTAGCTTCCCTTGCCGTTCACGTTTTCCACGTCGTAACAAACGGTGAGCACCATCTGATCGGTCACAAGCCCCTTATCCACCAAATCCAGCGACATCAGATCCGCCATTTCGCGGGCGATGAGCCGCCCCTTGTCGGCGGCATACGGGTGTTGCAGCACCTGCCCGGAATGGAGGCTGTTGTTTTCCGGCACGTAGGACTTGACGTCCGCGATGGTGCAGGGCTCCACGCCCCACGCGTGGTCGATCAGCAGCTCGGCGTTGATGCCGAACAGCTTATACAGCAGTGCCTCGTTGTGACGGTCCATCGGGCCGCCCAGCGAACAGCGCGCCACATCCCCCATCGTGAACATTCCGTTTTGCTCCAGCCGCTTGGCGTAGCCGGGGCCGATCCGCCAAAAATCCGTCAGCGGCCGATGCTCCCACAGCTGTTCCCGATACTCCCGCTCCGACAATTCGGCGATACGCACGCCGTCGCGGTCGGCGGGAATGCGCTTCGCCATAATATCCATCGCGATCTTACACAGATACAGGTTGGGGGCGATCCCCGCCGTCGCGGTGATGCCGGTCGTCTCCAGCACGTCGGAGATCAGCAGCGACGCAAACTCCCGCGCCGTCATACGGCGCACGCCGAGATACGGCGTAGCGTCGATAAACACCTCGTCCACCGAATAGACGTGAATATCCTCCGGCGCGACGTATTTGAGATAAATCGAGTAGATCTGGCTGCTCTTTTCCATATATTTCGCCATCTGCGGCGGTGCCACGATATAGTCGAGCGCCGTTTCCGGGTGTTCTGCCAGCGTCGGCGCGTCAAACGATTTCCCCGAAAGGCGGCCGCCGGCGGCTTTTTTGCGGGCAGCGTTCACGTCCTTCACCCGCTGCACGACCTCAAACAGCCGCGCGCGCCCCGGTACACCGTAGGCCTTGAGCGACGGCGATACCGCGAGACAAATCGTCTTCTCGGTGCGGGTGGGATCGGCGACCACCAAATGCGTTGTCAGCGGGTTTAATCCCCGCTCCACACACTCCACCGACGCGTAAAACGACTTTAAGTCGATGGCAATATACGTTTTTTCGGCCATGCTCCCACCTCGCTTTCCACTATTTTGCACTAAGATCAGTATACCACATTCCATGTCCCGTTTTCAACACAAAGGAAAAAGACAGAGCAGATTTTCTGCTCTGTCTTTTTATCCGAACATCTTTTCAATTTGTTTTTCGGTGGCGATGGGATATTCCTGCCTGAGCCACGCGAAAATGCGCTCCCGCGACGCTTCCGGCTTTTCGGCGTAGCCGGCGGCGATCGTCTCCGCGCCGAACACCGTTTCCGGCGTCGCATACACCGCAAGCGCCCAGCCGTACGGCTCTTGCTTTTTGTTTAAGCGCTGACGAAAATCGCAGAGAACGAGATACGTTTTCTTTTGCAGCTCGGTCATCACACCGGGAAAATTCTTTTCGCCGCCCTTGCCGAAGCCGGCAAGTCGTTTCAGCTCGTGCGAAAACACCCGCTCGCCGTTTTGGAAGCAGTCCATGATTTTCTTCTCACGGAACGTCGCAAGCTCGTCCTCATACCGCGCGTCGAAACCGTAGCCGTCCCGCCGCCAATTGCAAAAGGCGGAAAACCATTCGAGCGAGATAAATCCCGCCTTGCCGCCGAAGAACTTGCCGTAAGCGACCTTGCCGGAGGCGGCAAGCACCCGCCGCCATTCCCACGGATCGACCGTTTCATCCTCGCTCCACCAATCGGTCGCGAGCGTGCGTTCCTCCACCGAAAGGCCGGGAATATCGCCCGCAAACAGCGGCAAAAAGCCGATCTCGTTGATATAGTCCAAAAGCTCCCACGGGGTTTTCAAGCGATACGGATCGTCTTTTGCAAGCCCGTGAAGCACCCATTCCCCATTTTCGTATGCCATACGCTCACCTCAATGCTCGAGCCACGTCTGGTGCTCGTCCCAAAGCTGTTCATACACCCGCTCTAAGCGGTTGAGCTCGATTTCTTCTTCCTCATAGGTCAACATCTTCGCCGACGCGCTTTTTCCCTCAAAATAGAGGAAGATCGCCGCCGCGAAAATGAGAAGTGCGAGCATCGCGCACGGGAACCAGCCGCGGCTGCGCAAGGTCATCAGCGTGAAAAGCACCAACACGCCGCCGAGCTTCAAGAACGTGGTCGTGTTCTGCTTCGAGAACTGATAAAGCCGCACCTGCTTCGTGTGCCACGGCGCTAAATTCATAAGCTGCAGGCGTTTTTCCCCCACCGCCGCTTCGGCGGCGCGGAGCTTTTCCCCGTACTCCGCCTCCGTTTTCTCGAATGCCGCCGCGGAGGCCGCCGCCGTCTGCTCGAACCATTTGCGGCTCTCCTCCGGCGCAAACCGCGCCGCTTTTTGGAAATCCGGGTTCTGCGCGAGCGGCTTGTCGTAGCTCGCCAGATCGGCCGGCTTTTTCAGCTCGAGGTCACACAGCACCTTGCCGAGATACGCTTTCGAGCATTTCGGGTCGATGTCGAGCACACGGTTAAAATAGAGATCCGCCTCGGAAAAATTGCCGTCCTCCAAAAACAGCACTGCCCGCTCGAGCAGGCTTTCCTCCGTAGCGACCCCGGAAAAAGAGACTTCGACAAACTGCTTTTCTTTTACGATCTTCGACCCGCAAAATTGACAAAAGAAGCTGTCCACACCCTCCGGCGCATCCAATTTCGAGCCGCAGGACGGGCAGGTCATCGCCATATACGCCATTATTCCGTAGCCTCCTTTTGTTTCGATTGAAGATTGAGCACCAAAATCGCCGAGATCACCGCGACCACGCCGATCGCGATAAAGAACGTCATCGGCTCGCCGCGGAGAATGCCGATGATCGTCGCCACCACCGGCTCGATCGTCGCGATGATCGCCGCGCGCGACGCGGGAACGGAGCGCAATCCGTTCGTAAACATCAAATACGGGAAAAACTCCGTCACGATACTGCACGCCACGATCCAAAACCCGATCGAAACGGGCGGCGCGGCGGTCACTTTCGAGATCAAATCCGCGGGATCGCATAAGATCCACGCGCCGACCGTGCCGATCGCAAACGCGTAGGTCGTTACGGTCAGCGGCGAATACCGCCGCAGCAAAAACGTGCTGAAAATGCTGTAAAGTCCGTAGCCGAGGCCCGCGCCAAGACCGGTCAAAAGTCCCAACAGCGTCATTTTGCCGCCGCCCCCGCCGGAAACACACACACATCCGCCGAACGCGAGCACCAGCGCCACGATTTTTTTCGCGGTGATTTTTTCCTTAAACAACACCGCCGACAACAGCATCACCCAGATCGGCGAGGTATAGAGCAATATCGCCGCCATCGACATGGTCATCTGCTGAATGGCGGTAAAATAACACCACGAAAACGCCAACACGCTCACAAGTCCCGTCGCAAAAAACAGCGGCAGGTCGCGCAAGCGTACCTTAAACGCGGATTTGTCTTTGAAGAACAAAATCACGGCGAACGCGACCGTTGCAAGCGTAAAACGCGCGCACGCGATCTGCATCGACGAAAGCCCGAAATCGTCGGACAACGCGTGGACAAAAATGCCCATCGAGCCCCACAACATCCCGGATAAGAGGATTTGCAGAGTCCCCCATTTTTCGCTTTTTTCCACGTTGTCCACCTCGTTTTCGCCCAGTTAAAATCAGTATACCACATCCCCCGCAAAAACGCAACAAAAACCGCGCGAATGTTGGGTTAAGTCCCGTACGGAAACCCGCGGCGGGGAGGTAGGGCGGAGCTTGGGTCCTGTCGCCGCACGGGAATTCGGAAAGGGATGTCGAGGGCGCCGTCCCCTACGGTGTGGTAACATCTTGCGGCGGGCTGTGTAGGGGCTGGCGCCCCGACAGCCCTCTGTGGATTTTGACGGGACCCGCGGCGTGTACGTAGGGCGGGGGCTTGCTCCCGCCGCCGTTGGTCGGTGCATAATTCACAAACGGCAGGACCAAGGCCCCGCCCTACGGTATCATTTGAATTTTGTATGTAGGGGTCGGCGCCCTCGACGACCCCAAGAATGTCGCACCGACCGGGGCGGTCGGTGACGCCGTCCCCTACAAGAGAACCTTGGTTATGCAAAGCCTCCCTTGTGCAAAGGGAGGTGCCGAGCGTGAGCGAGGCGGAGGGATTGTCTGTTGAATTTAAGAAACAATCCCTCAGTCGCCATGCGGCGACACCCCCCTTTACACAAGGGGGCCACACGCTCGCCGCCGCAGAATGCTGGGTTAAGTCCCGTGCGAATGCTGGGTTAAGTCCCGTGCGAATGTTGGGTTAAGTCCCGTGCGAATGCTGGGTTAAGTCCCGTGCGAATGCTGGGTTAAGTCCCGTGCGAATGCTGGGTTAAGCCCCGTGCAAAATCGGCAAAGGGACGTCGAGGCGCCGTCCCCTACGGTGTGGTGCCCGCGCCTCCTCGATCTTCCTTTTCCCCGCCCCCTTTCCTCCCTGCGTGACGCTTTTCGGCGGCGAATTTGCCCGAATCGCGGCGAAAAGTGCGACGAATCGTATAAAGAAACAGACGTATTATGAAAATTTTTTATCGCCGCAAACCGCTGGTACACAAGGGGTTGCGGGATTTTATTGTTTAAAATAACCAAAAATGTAAAAACTTTTTTGCAAAAAACTATTGACATTTCATAAAGACCGTGGTACAGTATAGTCAAAGAAAGGAACGAACAAGTCGAGATCAAAACAGAAAGGAATGAGTCCCGTGAACTAAGCTCGATCGCAACCCCTAAAAACAACGAAAGGATGATGCGTTATGGTAAAACGCAATCGCTGCTTCGCTAAAGAATTTTAAGATAGGGGATAGTCCAATGCACTATTTAAATTTGAAACGATCGAACGTCAACCCTGACAATAAGGAGACACTCCCATGAACTAAGTTCACAATGTTTCGACATTCTATAACGAAGGAGATCACTCCCATGTACTGAGTTGATTCTATATAGCCTTTGGATGACATAGTCATTTGTGTAATACAACGAAAGCCCGCCACTGTACTCGGCGGGCTTTTTGTTATGGGAAAACAAGAAGCCGGTTGCACAGGCAAACGGCTTCTTTCTTATTGCATATTCTCTTTCAACGTTTTACAACTCGCTATGAGCATCCGGCGGATTCTACCGCAAAGATTCCGGTAGGTCTTGTGCGTTTCTTCATTTATGACACCGGTATTGTATAGCAGCTTTAACCAGCCCTCCGTTTCGCTACACTCTTTCAGCGCTATTTCAAATTTGGAAAGCATATCCGCTTTGCTTTGCCCATAATTGGCTTCTCGGATATTGGCATAAACGCTGCTGGAGCTTTTTCGGATCTGAAACAAGGTATTAGACGATGCTTTGATGGTTTGACAAAGCAATTCCACTTCGGTTGCAAGTTGCTCGGAATAACTCAACAAATAGTTTTTTGCCACAAAATCACTCTCCTCTTCAGCTACTGTATCAACTTTGCGGCGCGCAAATCAAGGCGAAGCCTTGTATATCATCAGCACAACGTGCTGTATATCATCCATTCCGCAGGAATGGTATCTCATCAAGCCGCAGGAGTTTTTTATACACGGCTACGCCGTGATGAGATACAAAGGCGGCAAAGCCGCCTTTGAGGATATACCGCCTAGCGGCGGATGATATACCAAGCCTGCGGCTTGGATAAAAAATAACCTTTGCGAAAGCAAAGGTTATTTTTGGCTGCGGAACAAGGATTCGAACCTTGACAGGCAGATTCAGAGACTGCAGTGCTACCCTTACACAATTCCGCAATATTCACGCTCGTTTTTTACGAGCGTATTTTATTATATCCACTTTTCGGCATTTGTCAAGGGATTTCGGTCATTTTTTCAATTTTTGACCGTTTTCGGTATCATTTCTTCGCCCGACACATAGAATTTTATGAATTTTATGACGAAAGGCGGAATGGCTATGTCCTCCACCCCTCGACCGGACGACGTCCGGCGATACAGCGACGAGCTCCGTCGGCTATATGCCAAAGGCGACCACGCGCCGCCCCCACCTACGCCCGCACCTGTTTCTGTGCCCGCACCCGTTCCCCACGTTGTCGCCGCGCCAACCGAGACGGCGGCGACGAACCCGCAACCCGACGGGAGCCTGCCGGCATCTCCGCCGTTCGGCGACGAGCAGTCCGGCACCGCACAGACCTCCGATACCGCTCCCGCCGACGAGGGTGCAGACGTCGGCTTTTTGGTGGTGCGGCTGACCTCGGCGCGCGGCACCATTCCCATTGTCGGCGCCACGGTCACGGTATATCGCGCCGACGAGGACGGCGACCGGCTGTTTTACATCGGCCAAACGGACGAAAACGGCGAATCCCCCGTTTGGTCGCTGCCCACCAAACGCCGCGAACTGTCGCTCGAGCCGGGCAACGACACCCCGTTCACCGACTACGTCGTTCAAGCCAACGCCGCGGGCTACGCCGTCTTTTTCAGCGAGGGTGTCTCCATTTTCGGCGGCGTGCAAACGATCCAGCGGCTTCCGATGCAGCCGCTGCCGGAGCTGTATTGAAAGGAGCGTTTTATGCCGTTTACACCGTTTATTCCCGACGTCATCACCGTCCACTTAGGCGCGCCGGATACCGCCGCCGAAAACGTGACGGTGACCTTCCCGGAATACATCAAAAACGTGGCGTCGAGCGAGATCTACCCGACGTGGCCGGAAACGGCGCTGCGCGCCAACATCTACGCCGAGATCTCCTTTGCGTTGAACCGCGTCTATACGGAATATTACCGCTCGCGCGGCTACGATTTCGACATCACGAACGTCACCGCCTATGACCAGGCGTCTGTGAAAAACCGCGACTTTTTTGACAGCATCGTGCGCATCGTCGACCAGATTTTCAACGACTATCTGCGCCGCGACAACGCGATCGAGCCGCTGTTTGCCCAATACTGTAACGGCACCACCGTCACCTGCGACGGCTTATCTCAATGGGGCTCGGTGGCACTGGCGAACGAGGGCTATATCCCCTACGACATTTTAACGACCTATTACGGCGACGATCTGAATATCCTGCAAAACGCGCCGGTCGCCATCAACCAGCCGTCGTACCCCGGCACCGCTCTGCGGCCGGGAGACGCGGGCGAGGCGGTCACGCTGAAGCAGATCCAATTAAACCGCATTTCCCGCAACTATCCGGCGATCCCGAAAATTTATCCCGTCGACGGCATCTATTCCGTCAGCACCTCCGAGGCGGTACGCACCTTTCAGGACGTTTTCGGCCTGCCCCAAACCTCCGTCATCGACAAGGCGACGTGGTACAAGATCTCCTATCTTTACGCGGGTGTCAAGCGTCTGTCGGAGCTGGATTCGGAGGGTATCGCCCTCGAGGAGCTTCCCCCACAGTTCACGCAGACGCTGCAACAAGGCAACAGCGGCGACGACGTGCGCACGGTACAGTATTATCTCGAGGTGATCGCGCTGTTTAACGAGGCGATCCCCTTTACGCCTCTCTCCGGCGATTACGGCGAGGAGACCGCCGACGCCGTGCGCGCGTTCCAGCAAAGCACCGACCTGCCCGTCACCGGGCAGGTGGATTTAGCCACGTGGCGACAGCACCAGCGTGTGTATAACGGCACCGTCGCGGTCACGCCGGAGCTGGAGGGCGGCATCGTGCTGTTTCCCGGCGAAATTTTGCAGGTAGGCAGTCAGGGCGACGACGTGCGGCTTTTGCAGGAATATCTCGCCTATATCCGCGAGACGTTTCCGGAAATCCCTCCGCTTTACGTCGACGGTGTTTTCGGCAACCGCACGCTGGCGGCGGTCAAGGCGTACGAAACGCGGTTCGGGTTAGAGCCGAACGGATTGGTCGGCGCCGTCACGTGGAACAGCATCGCCCGCACCTATCAGGATCTCAAATTAGGCTATGACAAGCGCGCCGGACAGTACGGCGGATTTTTGCTTTACGAGGAGGAGCTTTTATGAAAACGCCGTATCCCAACAACGACCTCTCCGCCGACAAAGCGCTGTACGTCCGCGAGCTGCAACAGCTTCTTTGCACCGTTGCCCGCGCAGACAGCCGCGTTCCCGCCGTTTTTGAAGACGGTGTTTTCGGCCCGCAGACCACTGCCGCCGTCAAAGCCGCCCAAGCCTGCGCTCACCTGCCCGTTACCGGTCAGGTGGATCACGCCACGTGGCGCGCCGTCGTTCACGCGGCCGCGGCCGCCGAAAAAGAGACGGAACTGCCGCAGCCCGTTTTCCCCTATGCTCCCGACACGAAGCCGCTTTGCCACGGGGATCAAAACGCGGCGGTTTTCTTCGCGCAAGGGATGTTCAACGCGCTGTGCGGGCGCTTTTGCAATTTTTCAAAAGAGCCGCTAAGCGGCGAGATGACCGACGTCACCTGCCGCAACGTCTGCACCCTGCAAACCGCTTTCTGCCGCCGCTCGACAGGGACGCTGGACACCTCGACCTGGAACGCGCTGGTGACCGCCTATACGGCGTGCGTCACCGAATGTCCCTTTGCGCGGCGACCATAGGTGAGCCTATGAAAAAACACCTCTTTGTCAAGAATGCCGCCATTTTGTCCGCCACCTCGCTGTTTTTAAAAACCGTCGGCATCTTTTTTCGCGTCTGGCTGTCGGGAAAATTGGGTGCGGAGGGAATGGGGCTGTATCAGCTGATTTTCTCGCTGTACGTGCTGGGCTCTACCGCGGCGGGAACCGGGCTTTCCACCGCGGTCACGCGGCTCGTCGCCGACGCGCTGGCGCAAAACGAGGAGCTGACCGTCCGTCGGGTCTTGCGACGGGCGCTGTGGCTGTCCGTCGCGGTGGCGGGCCTTTCCACCGCTCTGTTTTATGTAACGGCGCCCCTGCTCGGTCGGTGGCTTTTAAACGACGTGCGCGCCGTTCCCGCCATACGCATTTTGTCGCTGGGATTTCCGTTTATGGGCGTGACCGCCTGCCTCAAAGGCTACTTTTTGGCGCGGCGACGCACCGGGATCCCCTCGCTTTCGCAAATCCTCGAGCAGTTGTCCCGTATCGGCATCATTTTTCTGCTGTTTTCCCGCTTTCGGAGCTGCTCCCTCAAAACCGCCTGCGCCGTCGTGATGGGCGGTGACGTGTTGTCCGAGCTGCTTTCCTGCGGATTTACCGCCGTCGGCTGCTGCCTCGACGTGCGCTCCCACGCGGTCGAGGATACACCGCCGCGCCCGCTCGTTCGGCCGCTTCTTTCTATCGCCGTTCCCATTACCGCCGGGCGGTATCTCTCTACCGCGCTGCGCACCGCGGAAAATCTGCTGGTGCCGATCATGCTGACCGCCTACACCGCCTCCAAAGCCGCCGGGCTCGCACAGTTCGGCACCCTCAAGGGGATGGCGCTTCCGCTGCTCTTTTTCCCTTCCTCCTTTTTGGCGGCCTTTTCCCTGCTGCTGATCCCGGAGATGTCCGAGGCGGCGGTGCTGCGGCAAACGCTGCGCGTGAAGCGCACCGTCTCCCGCGCCGTCCACGTGACGCTGACCGGCTCGTTTCTTTGTGCCGGCGCGTTTTTGACCTGCGCTTACCCGCTCGGGAGGCTTCTCTATCACACCGACGAGGTGGGCTTTTTGCTGTCGGTGCTGTCCCCGCTCGTGCCGGTCATGTATCTCGAAAGCGTCGCGGACGGACTGCTCAAGGGCTTAAACCAGCAAACCCGCTCGCTTCTTTACAGCGTGGCGGATTCGGGACTTCGCATCGCGCTCATCCTCCTGCTCGTGCCGAAAACGGGCATGGCCGGCTTTTTGTTCATTATGCTTTTAAGCAACGTGTTCACCTGCTCGCTGAACGTCCGGCGGCTGTGTGTTGTATCCGAGGCGCGCATCCGGTGGGGCAAATCGGTGCTGATCCCCGCCTTGTGCGCCGCGGTCGGCGCGGCGGCGGCGAATCTTCTCTGCGGGCGGTATCTGCCGCCCGGCGATTTGTGTCAAACCGTCGCGCGGGCCACGCTTTGCGCGGGGCTCACCGCCGCCGGGTTATTTTTCACAAAATCCCTCACGCCGGAAGAGTTGCATTTGCGATAAAAAACCTCCCTTGTGTAAAGGGAGGTTTTTTGCGCCGCCCGTCGGTGCCACATTCCAAAACGGCAAGCAAACCGGGTATTGACATTTTTGGTTAAGTATGGTATAATATCGAGCGTAAAGAGAAAATTTTTCAAAATTTTCCAATACTTTTCATTCCTGAAACGTTATGGTAGTAGATACTGCTTTATGGAGGATGATTTTATGAAAAAAATTCTATGTGTCCTATTGACCGTCTGCCTGCTTGCAACGGCGTTTACTATGTGCGCTTTCGCGGAGGACACCAACAAGGGAACCACGCATTGGGCAGACTATAATCAAGACGGCGACATCAACCTTAAAGACGTGTTGACGTTACGTCAAGACCTCGCCACGGGAGTGGACGGCGTTTGTATGGAAGA
>JAZUKW010000083.1:0-35600 GCA_045643425.1 Acutalibacteraceae bacterium | reverse complement strand
ACATTTTGAAGCGTTCTCCGAAAAAACAGAAACCCGCAAGCCCTTGATACATAAGGGTTTGCGGGTCTGGTGCCGCTGACCGGGCTCGAACCGGTATGGTATTGCTACCGAGGGATTTTAAGTCCCTTGTGTCTGCCAATTCCACCACAGCGGCATATCTTTATTTATCATAACGGTTTTTGGCGGTGCTGTCAAGCAAAACCGCAAGATGTAGATGAATTTTTTTCGTTTTGCACTATTTCTACTTGATTTTTACCGACCGGATTGTTATAATGAATATAAATAATGGAAAAGTGTCCAATTCTCGGGAAAGCGGAGGTGACGAACTGTGCCTACTTATACAATCACCGGCGGAAAGCCTTTGAAGGGCACCATTCGCATCGGCGGTTCCAAGAACGCCGTGCTGCCGCTGTTGGCCTCCACTCTGCTCGTGAAAGAGCCCTGCAAATTCACGAACGTCCCCGACATTTCCGACGTGGACGTGATGCTGGATATTTTACAAGGCATCGGCGCCACCGTGACCCGTAACAGACAAGAGCGCACCGTGGTCGTGGATACCACCGATGCCGAGTTTTTCGATATTACCGGTGAAGACACAAACGGCAAGGATCTGCAAGCGCTTTCCGGCAAGATCCGCGCCAGTTATTATTTTCTCGGTGCGCTGCTCGCCCGTTTCGGCAAAGCGATCACCCCCTCCGGCACCGGCGGCGACCAAATCGGCCGCAAGCGCACTATGAACTACCACATCGACGGATTGGAGACGCTGGGTGCCACCATCGAGCTGGACGATACCCTGAAAAAATATATCTCCTGTGTCTCCCATTCCGAGCCGGTCGTCAATAAATCTCGCCTTTTGGGCAACTTCTTCCATTTCCCGCAAATCACCGTCGGCGCCACCGTCAATATGATCCTGGCGTCTGTGACGGCGCGCGGCGTGACGATTTTGGAAAACGCCGCCCAAGAGCCGCATATCATCAACCTCATCAACTTTTTGAACTCGCTGGGTGCCAAAATCGAACAGACCTCCCGCAAGGTCATGGTGAAAGACGAAAACGGCAACCTCCAACAAAGAAGCTGGTTCATTTTGACGATTACCGGCGTCGAATCGCTTCACAGCCCCGCCGTCAGCGAGGCGGAGACGAAAAAACTGCTCCGCCGCAAAGCGAGCGAGGAGCGCGTCCCCGCCATCGAGTGCGAGGTCATCCCCGACTCGATCGAAGCCTGCACCTATATGTCCAGCGTCGTTGCCACCGGCGGCGAAGTGACGTTGACCTACGTGGAGCCGGCTCACCTGAAGACCATTGCCGCCGTGCTGTCCCGGTTGGGCGCCGACGTTGACTTTTTTGAGGACACCGTGGACGGCCGCAAGGACGTTCCCTGCGTCACCGTGTCGATGACCGGTCATCCCCACTACACGATCCTGCCCGAGCAGGAAAAAGCCTCCGGCAAATTCTTCTTTAAATCCAGCTTCGGCGAAAACACCACCGATGATCTGCTTAAAACGAACAGCGCCGGTGAACACGTGCTGGAAGCCAAGCCGTACCCCTACTTCCCCACCGATATGCAGCCGTTCGCCGGCGTGTTGATGGCGATGACCTGCTCCGACGATCCCCAAAACCCGGACAATATCGGCGTCATCAAAGAGACCGTGTGGGACAAACGCTTCGGATATTTGGACGAGCTGAACAAAATGGGCGCCAACACCAAATCTCCCGGAGACAAGTTCGGTGAGTTCCACGGCGTGCGCCGGCTGAAGGGCGCCAAGGTCAACGCGATCGACCTGCGCGCCGGAGCCGCCTTGATCGTGGCGGGTCTCGCCGCCGACGGCGTTACCACCGTCTACGACGCATCGTGCTGGGTCGCCCGCGGCTACGAAAACCTGCTGGAAAAACTGCTCAAGCTGGGCGCTTCCATCGAAATCACCGACTGACGTCTCGCATACCGACGATTTTGCGGTCGCTTCGGCGACCGCTTTTTCTTGTTAAAAAAGGGGGTGTCCTCGTGGCACGGTTTTGTTCTTTATTCTCCGGCTCCTCCGGCAACTGCACCTATATTGCCGAGGGTGACAGCGGCATTTTGATCGACGCCGGCGTCTCGGCCAAGCGCATTCGTGACGCGCTCGCCGCCCGCGACGTCCCGCTGTCCTCCATTCGCGGCATCTTCGTCACCCACGAGCACTCCGACCACACCACGGGGGTGCGCGTGCTCGCCAACCAATGCGGCTGCCCCGTCTACGCCTCTCGCGGGACCTTCGGCGGAATGGATCGCGGCAAAGCGCTGCCGGATACAAAGCTCGTCGCCATATCCGATAAAGAGAGCGTGGCGGTAGGCGACCTTCAGATCACCGCCTTTGCCACCCCTCACGACACCCCCGAAAGCACCGGCTACGCCGTCGAAACGGCAGACGGCACACGCTTGGCGATCGCCACCGATATGGGCGAGCTGACGCGTCCCGTTTTCGATATTCTCTGCGGCTGCGATTTGGTGCTGCTCGAATCGAACCACGACGTAAAAATGCTCCGCTCCGGCCCGTACCCCGCCTATCTGCAAGAGCGGATCTTGAGCCGACGAGGGCATTTATCCAACGCCGCCTGCGCCGCCGCCTTACCGGCGCTGGTCAAGGCCGGCGTCTCCCGCGTCATCCTCGGCCACTTGAGTGACACGAACAACACCCCGTCCCTCGCCTACGACACCTCGTTTGCCGCGCTCACCCAAGCCGGTATGACGGTGGACAAAGACGTGCGGCTGTCCGTCGCAGCGCGGGAATCGTCCGAGCCGATTTTACACGTTTAACAAACCGATTTGATACGAACGGTCGGTTTCTTGGTCTTGACAGTTTTTTCAGAATATGCTATATTGAACGGAAAAGGAGGGATTTTTATGAATCGTTGCCGAAAAATCAGCGTGCTGGCGCTGGTCCTTTCTTTTGCGCTTCTTTTTTCCGGCTGCATCAAAAGCGATATGCACATGACCATCCATAAAAATCGCAGTATGGACTTTTCTCTGACCTATCTGGTGGCGGAGCAATACGCCAACGTCGCCACCGGCGAGGACGTCACCGTATGGAGTATGGACGAGAATTCCGAAAAATGGAAAGCGCTCGCCGGGCGCGGCTATTCCGTTGCCGCCGCCAAAGAAGCGGGCTACGTCGGTATGAAAGCCACCCGCCATTATGATTCCATCGACGATCTCTCCTCCGAGGGCGGTATCGGTCTCATCGTCAGCAACTTCTTCGATCCCGAATTCGACGATTCCAAGTTCTTCTCGGTGCGCCGCCATCTGTGGACGGATACCTACACCGCCCATTTCGTCTATGACCTCAAGGATATGGGCGACAGCGAGCAGCAAATGGACGCCACGTTGACAGACCCCTCCGAAACGCCGACACTTACCTATTCGGTCACGCTTCCCTGCGAGCCGACCTACCAAAACGCCGGCTCCATTTCCGGCGATCGTCTGACCTACACCTGGAAAATCCCCTGCGGTCAGCTGACCGCCATCGACTATACCTTTACGCTCCCCAGCCGCAACGTGATGTACGCGATTTGCGGCGGCGCGGGACTGCTGCTGTTAGCAGTGATCGTTGTGGTGCTGATCGTGCTTCTTAAAAAGCGCAAAGCCGCCGCCCCGAAAAATGAAGATCTGCCCGCTCCCAAAACGGAGGAAGAGGCCGCCTCGCTGACGGCAGCCGCCGAGGGAGCCGCCGAGGGAGCCGAAAAAGAGGAAAATCCCACTATTTGCCCGCTTTGCGGCGGAAAAGTGTCCGTCCGTAAAGCCACCGGTGCTCAGGCAGGCAAGGAATTTGCCGTCTGCGAGCATTATCCCACCTGCAAATTCCTGAAACCCGCGGTCAAGCCGGCCACCCCGGTCATCGAAAAGCCGGCCGCGCCGCAAGCTCCGGTCGCCCCGGTCGCCCCGCAAGCTCCGGCCGCGCCGGTCACCGAAAAGCCGGTCGCGCCGCAAGCCCCGGCCGCCCCGGTCATCGAAAAGCCGGCCGCCCCGCAAGCTCCGGCCGTCCCGGTCGTTGAAAAACCGACCGCGCCGCAAGCCCCGGTCGCCCCGGTCGCCGAAAAACCGGCCGCGCCGCAAGCTCCGGCCGCCCCGGTCGCCGAAAAGCCGACCGCGCCGCAAGCCCCGGCCGCCCCGGTCGCCGAGAAAAAGCCGCTTCCCGTTTGCCCGCTTTGCGGCGGAAAGCTGGCTGTCCGCCGCGTATCGAGCGGCACCCAAGCCGGCAAGAAATTCGTGGTCTGCGAGCACTATCCCACCTGCAAGTTTGCAAAGCCGGTCAACAAATAAACCAAAACAAAACGCCCTCCGTACAGCACCGCTGTACGGAGGGCTTCTTTTTCTATTCGATTATCCGACGAGGCTGTCGATGTCCTCCACCAGCCCCGCGTTGCGGGTCGCGCTCATATTGTTGATAAACAGCACGTCCTTCACGCCGTTGGCTTTCACAAATTCGGTCAGCGACATGGTGCTGTAATAGCGATAATCCAGCACGTACACCTTCTCGTAATGATCCACGAGGAACGGCACGAACGCGTTACCGAAGGATTCCTTCACCACCACGATGGAGGAGCCGTCGTGTACCGAGCCGCTGGTGATCTCCGTATACGGGTTGTCACCGCCGATAAAGGTGTTGTATTTCGAGCTGGCTGCCCACGCAGACACGTCGCTGATGATATACCAATCCAGCTCCGAGCCGTCGCTGCCGACAAAGAAGAGGTCGCCGCCGCCGATCGGCTCGTACGCGATGACCGTATCCTCCCGCAGCTTGGCATCCTGCGTTTCCGAGAAGAACGAGCCCTTAAACCCGTCGAACACCGTCTCGGTATATTCTCCGATCGCGTGGGGCTTAAAGCCCGCTTTTTGGGCAAACGCCGCATACGCGTAATACGCGCCGCGCGCCGTCCAATGGTGATCCGAGTGGAAATACAGATATTCGTCGTTGTGGGCGCGCAGGGTGTCGATGACCGGCACCGTCACCACCGACGCGGACATCGAGCCGTATAGATACTCGGTCGCTTTTTTCTGATCCGAGGTGTTGAGCTTGTTGCGCACCGCCTCGGGCAGCATCACGTCGATGCTGGTCGGCACCACCAGGTCATACACCTTCGCGACCCCTTTCAGGTTCGAGGCCGCACGGTTGATCGCCTGCACGTACTCGTTCGCCGTGCTTTGCGAGAAGTTGTAATACTCGAACGCGCTCTCGCCGCGCACCAGCACGCCGTCCAGCGTTTGGGTAGGCGCGTTTTCGGGCTGGTTATCCTGCCAATAGTCGCGGTCGGCAATCGCGCGGGTGGTCTTGGAGGTCGTCGGAGCCGTCGTCGTCGGAGCCGTTGTCGAAGCGCTCGTCCCGGTCGTGCCGGCCTTGCTCGTCGTCGTAGGCGCCGCCGTCGTCTCCTCCTCCGTCGGGCGGGTGGGCGCATCCGGAATATCGTCCGCCTTGTTCGGGCGGCCGTAGAGCTTCTCGTCGCTCATCCGATAAAATTGGTTCTCCCACGAATCCAGCTTCACCCAACCCTCGCGGCCGGGGAACGTATCCGCGAACCAGGTGTTGATCCCGTCGAAATAGTCGCCGGAGAAAAACGTCTTGATCGAAAACACGGGGAACTTCGCCAAATCGCGTTTTTCCACGTCCGAGTGCGTGGGGTGAGGCGAAACCCATACCGCCACCGCTCCGATCAAAAGCAGCAGGAAGAACAAGCCCACCCGCAGCACGTAGCTCCACGCTTCCATCGTCGTGACCGGGCGCTCCGTCTCGGCGGGTTCCTCCTGCTCCTCTTGGCGGGACAGTTGCTCCTGCCGCCGCAAAAGCTGATCATCCAGCTGACGGGACAGACGAATTTTATCCGGCTGACGCATTTTATAGCGCTTGAGCCTGCGTTTCGGCATCGGTTTCACCTCCTTTTCAGAAAATCATTCTGCAAAAATCAGAATTGGAAATACAAGAACGGGTTATAGCTGTCGCCCACAAGCGCCGCCGTAGAGAACACAAGCAGCAGCACCGGCGCCGCCGTTTGGATAACGGTATACGCGATCGCCGCCGGGCGGGACGCAACGCTCTTGCTTTTGAGCAGCTTGCCGCAGTAGGCAACGAGCGGCGTTGTCGCGATCACGGCGATGATAAAGAACAACAGATAGCCGCCGAGCTCCAGACGGGTCTCCGGCGTGATCCAATAGTTTTCGGGCGCACCCACCATTCCGCGAAGCATCGCCGTAACGCAGGAGAAGTCCTTAAAGCGGAACAGTACCCAGCCGAACAGCACGACAAACAGCGTGTAAATTCGACCGATGATATGCGGGATCTTGTCGAACACCTTGCCGAGGAACAGACGCTCCGCCGTGAGGAACACGAAATAATACAGTCCCCACAAAACGAAGTTCCACGACGCACCGTGCCAAAAGCCGGTCAGCATCCACACGATAAACAAGTTGAAGATCGTGCGCGCGCCGCCCTTGCGGCTGCCGCCCAACGGGATATACACGTAATCGCGGAAGAAGGAGGACAGCGAAATGTGCCAACGCCGCCAAAAATCCTTGACCGTCCGCGCGGTATACGGGTAATTGAAGTTTTCCTTATAATGCAGTCCCAGCATCCGTCCCATACCGATCGCCATATCCGAATAGGCGGAGAAGTCGAGATAGATCTGCAGAGTATAAAACAGCATACTCATCCAAAGAGCCGCGCCGTCGCACGCCTCGATCGTCGAAGCGTTAGGCAGCACTGTATCGGTCACGCCGATCAAACGGTCGGCGAGCTCGCCGCACACGTTGGCAAGCAGCGCTTTTTTCGCAAGGCCGATCGCAAAGCGAGATACGCCCTCGCCGATCTCCCGCATATCGGTCTTGCGGTACATCAGCTCCTCGGAAATATCGCTGTACCGCACGATCGGGCCGGCAATACACTGATGGAACAAGCTGGCGTAAAGAAGCAGGGTAAACACGTTCTTTTGCGCCGGGACTTCTTCTCTGTATACGTCCACAACGTAGGACAACAGCTGGAACGTATAGAACGAAATGCCGATCGGCAGCGCAATTTGCGGCAGCAGCGCTTTCGCGCCGAACAGCCCCATAAACGTGCTGTCAAAGAAATTGAGGTATTTGAAAACACCGATAAGCCCCAAATTGACGAAGCACGCGATCCACAGCCACATCTTTTTGTCGCCCTTTCGCTTGCTTTCCTCGATGTTTTTGGCGATCTTCCAATCCGCCAGCACCATCGCGATCAAGAGCAACAGATACTTCGGCTCGCCCCACGCATAAAACAGCAGCGAGAACAACAGAAGCACCGTGTTTTTGCCGCGAATGCCGGGGACCAGCACGTAACACAAAAGGCAAAGAGGCAAAAATGCGTACAAGAATAACAGACTCGAAAAAACCACGCATTTTCACCTCTCTTTCTCACAAAAAAATCAAAATTTGCCCGCGACGGCAGGCAGAAGAAAGTATACCATACCGCCAAAGTATTTGCAACAAAAAAACCTCAAAAAAGCCTAAAATAATTTTAATTAAGACCATTTTCGCCAACGGTCGAAAACAGCCGCGTCACCTGCGCTCGAAGCGGCGCGAGTTCCGCCTCCTCCAAGCGGGGAAGCAGCGCGCCCGCCGCCTCCCGCACCGGCTCAAGCATTGCCATATTTTCCGAAAGCGCGGCGATTTTGAGATGCGGCAAACCGTGCTGTCGGTTGCCGAAGAAGTCGCCCGGCCCGCGCAGCTTCAGATCCTCGTCCGCGATCTTAAACCCGTCGGTGGTGTTCTTCATCACCGACAGCCGCCGATATGCCTCCTCGCCCCGCGCATCGGAGATGAGGATGCATTCGGAGGCGTGTTCGCCGCGTCCCACGCGGCCGCGCAGCTGGTGCAGCTGCGCGAGCCCGAAGCGGTCGGCGTTTTCCACCACCATCAGCACGGCGTTCGGCACGTCCACGCCCACCTCGATAACGGTGGTGGAAACAAGAACGTCCACGTCGCCTTTGGAAAACGCGGTCATCACCGCCTCCTTTTCCGCCGGCTTCATCCGCCCATGCAAAAGCCCCAACCGACAATCGGCGAGCGCTCCCGCTTTCAGCTCCTCGTAAGTCGTGACTGCCGCTTTGGAGGTTTGGTCAAAGCCCTCTTCCTCCGGCTCGTCGCCCACGAGCGGACACACGATATATGCCTGTCGCCCCTCGGCGACGAATTTTTTGATATAGTTCAGCACCCGCTCGCGCTTGTCGCTCCCCACCACGTAGGTGCGGATCGGCGTGCGTCCCGCCGGCAGCTCGTCCAAAACGGAAATATCCAGATCGCCGTAAATGACCAGCGCAAGCGACCGCGGAATGGGGGTCGCCGACATAACGAGCGTGTGAGGGTTTCCGCCCTTAGCGGCCAATTTTGCCCGCTGCGCCACACCGAAGCGGTGTTGCTCGTCGGTGATGACCAGCCCCAGATCGGCGAACGTCGTGCTGTCCGCAAGCAGCGCCTGCGTTCCCACGACGAACGACAGCGAGCCGTCCGACAGTGCCGCTTTGACCTCGTTTTTTTCGCTCGTCTTACAGCCGGCGGTCAAAAGTCCCACCTCGATGCCGACGGGCGCCAGCATCTTTTTAAGCGTTTTCGCGTGCTGCTCCGCCAAAATCTCGGTCGGCGCCATCATTGCCACCTGAAATCCGCTTTTGATGACCGTATACGCCACGGCGGCGGCAACCGCCGTTTTGCCGCTGCCCACGTCGCCCTGAAGCAACCGCGTCATGGCAAAGCCGCTTTGCATATCGGCCACACATTCGTCCACCGCGCGGCTTTGCGCGCCGGTGAGCGCAAAGGGGAACAGCGCCTTAGCCTCCCCCTCGAGGCCCGGCTTCACCACCGCGCGCGTCGTCGTTTTTCCTCCGGAGCGCAGCCGCGCAAGACCAAGCTGCAGCAAAAGCAGCTCGTCAAAAATGAGCCGCTTGCGCGCGGTCGCCACCTGCGCGCGGTCGGCGGGAAAGTGGATCTGTTTCACCGCGGTCAGTCGATCGCACAGCCCGTACCGCTCCCGCACAAACGCCGGCAAAAATTCCTCGCCCGCCGCGTCTCCGAGCGCCTCCAGCGCGGAGGCCACCACCTTTTCGATCGAGCGGGAGGTAAGCCCGCCTGTCAACGGGTAAATGGGGTGCATCCCTTTCGCGTCGGCCGACACCGGCTCGATTTGCGGCGAAGACATCTCGCGGCGATAATACCGCGTATCCACCTTGCCGAAGAAGAGATATTCCTCCCCCGCCTTGATTTTGGCGGCGGCATATTTGTTGTTGAAGATCGTCACCTGCATCGCGGCCTTGCCGTCGCTTGCCGCAAACTGAAACAGCGACAACCCGCGGCGCACCCGCCGCTCCACCGGCGCGTTCACCACACGGGCGCGAATACAGCACAGCGTATCCACCGGTGCCTCCTCGACCGTGCAAACCGATGACCAATCCTCATACTCGCGGGGATAATGGCACAGAAGATCCTCCACGGTAAAAATATCCAGCTTGCGAAACAGCGCCGCGCGTTTTTCGCCGACACCCTTTACGTATTGTATGGAAGAATCCAACGTCAATGCCATCGTTTCACCCCTTTTCTCGAAAAAAGACTGCCTTTCGGCAGCCTTTCTCGTTTATTCTACCGACAGTATGTAGTAATACACCGGCTGGCCACCCGACAACAGCGTGATTTCGATCTCGTCGCCCACCTTGGAGCGGATCGCCTCCATCGCCTCGGTCGCCTCCTCCTCGGTCACGTCCTCGCCGTACATCAAGGTGATGAACGCGGTCTCCATACCGAAGAGCTTCCGTTTTTGTACCAGCGATTTGGCAAGCTTGCCAACCGCTTTAAGCAAATCGTTTTCCACAAACGACAGCTTGCCGCTGTCCATCGCCAGGATTTGCCCCTCTTTGATGTTTTTGCCCTCAAAGTTGCTGTCGCGAGCGGCAAAGGTCAGCTGACCGACAGACACGCTGTCCGCCGCCTTGCCCATCACAAGCAGGTTCTCCTCCACCGAAGCGGTGGGATCGAACGCCAGCATCGCCGACATTCCCTGCGGCACCGAGCGGGTGGGCAGCACGTGGACCTCGCGGGAGGTCAGCGGGATCGCCTGCTCCGCGGCGAGAATGATATTTTTGTTGTTCGGGAACACGTACACCACCTTGCCGGGTGTGGCTTCGATCGCCTGCAAAATATCCTCGGTGGACGGGTTCATAGTCTGTCCGCCCGACACCACCTGCGCACAGCCGAGATCCGAGAAGAGCGCTTGCAGGCCCTCGCCGGCGGCGACCGCCACAAAGCTGTATTCCTCCGTCACCTCGGCGGGCGTCGGCGGCACTATCTCCGCTCCGCCGTCATCGCCGACCCAAGCGGCGTTTTGGTGCTGGATGCGCATATTCTCCACCTTGACCGTCTCGAACGAGCCGTACTCGATGGCTTCGTGCAGCGCGCGGCCGGGGTCGTTCGTATGCACGTGGACCTTGATGATCTCGTCATCGTCCACCACCACAACGCAGTCGCCGATCGACTCCAAAAACGCCCGCAGCTTCAAAGGATCGTTGTCGTTCTCACGCGCAACGATGAACTCGGTGCAATAGGTAAAATGGATGTCCGTCTCAAACGAGCCGGCCGCCGACACCGCCTTTTGCGGCGCGGCAGAAACGGCAACGCCGCCCTCTTTCACGGCGCCGCCCTCGAACACGTCCTTCATAGCGCGCAGGATAATGCAAAGACCGCGGCCGCCCGCGTCCACCACGCCCGCTTTTTTCAGCTGGGGCAGCAGATCGGGAGTACGTGCGAGCGAAGCGTCCGCCTCGTCGCAAATCACCGTCCAGACCGACAGCGCGTCGTTGTTTTCCGAAGCGGCGGCTTTACCGGCGGCAGCGGCTTCCCGCGCCACCGTCAAAATCGTACCCTCGGTGGGCTTCATAACGGCTTTGTACGCCGCATCCACACCCATTTCGAGCGCGGCGGCAAGCGCCGTACCGTCCGCTTCGTCCAGCCCTTTCAGACCTTTGGAAAGTCCGCGGAACAACAGCGACAAAATCACGCCGGAGTTGCCGCGCGCACCGCGCAGCATCGCGGAAGCGGCCGTATCCGCCGCCGCCGTCACCGGGCCGTCGTCCAGCCGCGCCAATTCGCGTCCGGCGTTGCCGATGGTCATAGACATATTCGTTCCCGTATCGCCGTCCGGCACCGGGAAGACGTTGAGCGCGTCCACCGCTTGTTTTTCCGCCGCCAAGGTGTTGGCCGCCGAAATCAGCGCGTCACGAAAAAGTTTACCGTTAATCAAGTGGTTTCACCTCGTATTCCCGCCTTATTCGGCTTTCATTCCGTCAACAAACACATTGACACGTTTTACGGAAAGTCCGGTCACGCTTTCCACCGTGTACCGCACCTTATTGACGATGCTCTTGGAAATCTCGGAAATGTTCATTCCGTACATCACGGAAATGTGCAGATCCACGACAAGACTCTCTCCCTCGCTGCGCACTTGAATGCCCTCATCCGCATAGGTGCGGCGGAACAAAAGCGAGCGAATCCCCTGTTTGGCGCCGGTTTTCACCATACCCGCCACGCCGTAGCAGGAGGAAACCGCGTGCCCGATCAGGTTCGAGAAGTATTCCTGCGAAATTTCGATCGTTCCCAAATGATTTTCCAAAGTGATCATATTCGTTTACCCCTTTCTGTCAGGTGAATATCCATTGTTCCACACCGTCGAACGCGCTGACGCCCGAGGGGCGTATCCCCGCAAGCCGCGGGGAGGTCAGCGTCAACCCCTGCGCGTAACACAAGGGCAAAAACGGTGTTTCTTTATAAAAAGCGGTGACAAACTCCTGCGTTGTCAGCTTCCCGCTCTTATACTGTGTCCAAAGGGCATATCCGCCGGCGGATATGCCGTACGCCGCGCCGCCGGAACCGGTCAACACCGCATCCAGCGACAGCGTATTCGGCAAGCGCACCTCGCCGACGTACAGATCGTAGTTTCCGCTCGACAAGCGGGCGGCATACTCGCTCTCCGACAGCGGCTTCACGCTCACCTGCATACCGGCCGCCTTGAGCTGGGTCGCCAGCTCGTTGGCAGTGGCCTTGTGCATCGCGTTGTCCTTGCGGCAGATCAGCTCCGCCGACAGACGGTTTTTGACCTTGCCGTTTTCCGAGACGTTATAGCCGTTTTTCTTCCAAACCGCCACCGCCTTGGCGCGTTCCTCCGAAAGAGAAGCGCCGGTCACGTCCTTGAGAGCGCCCCACGCCGGACAAAATGGCGCCGCCGTCGGCACGGCAAAGCCGGAAAAGCCCGCCGCCGCGACCTCGGTCCGGCTGACGGCATACGAAAGCGAGCCACGCAGCGCCGCAGAAGACCACGGCGCGCGGTTGGCGTTAAACCCGAGGAATACGAGATACGGCATCGTCACCGGTGTGCGGGTAACACCCGTCACCGTGCGCGGTGCGGTCCCGTTTGCCAAATCGTCGAAGTACACGCACACCGAGCCGGTTTCCAGCGCAAATTGCTGCTGTTGACGGCGGCTGACGCTCTCCAGCTCAAAGCGGTCGATGTTCACCTTCGTCTTGTTGTAGGGATTTTTCTCAAGCCCGGTCTTTTTCGTGTCCAACCGGTAAAGGCCGGTTCCCACCGTTCGCTTTTTGACCGTTTTCACCACCGGGAAGCTCAGCTCCGCCTCATAAAACGGCACCGCGCGCTCCAGCGTCACCGCCAGCGTACGGTCGTTTTTCGCGGTAACGGACGCCACGTCCGCCACCAAAGCGGCGTACGTCTCCGACCGCGCGGCCAGTCGGAACGAAGCCGCCACGTCCGCGGCCTTCACCGCGGAATTTTCGGAAAATTTGAGTCCCTTTTTCAGCGTCACCGTCAAATGGGTGGCGTCGGTTTTTTCAATTTTCTCCGCCAAGCAGAGCGTGGCGGTATAGTCCGCCGAAACGGCGGTCAACCCCTCGAACATCAGCGGCGCAAGCGCGCGGTTCACCCGCGTCGTCGCCTCATACGGGGAAAGCGAATCGCTTTTGTCATAACACAGCGCCGGTGTTGCGGGAAGCGGCGAGGTCGTCGTTGTCGCCGCCGTCGTCACGACCGTCGTCTCGACAGCCGCCGTGGCGGTCGGCGAAGGCTCGCTCGTCTCGCCTCCGCTCGGCACACAGCCGCACAAAGCGGCACACAGCGCCGCGCACGCACACAGCGCCGACACTCTCAAAAATCGGTTCAACGCTTGTCGTCCTCTCTGCGGTCACAGATAAGATAGCGGGGACGCCCCTTGACCTCATCGTAAATACGCGCCACGTACAGCCCGAGAATGCTTAAGCTGATCATAATGCACGCACCGATAAACAGCTGCAGCAGAATGACCGTAGAGAAGCCGGGCGCCGCACCCATAAAATACTGCACCAGCGTCTCGATAGCCAGCACGACAGCCGCCGCCGCCATCAACACGCCGAGCCACAAAATCGCGTGCAGCGGCGCATTGGAATACGCGGTGATGGAATCGGTCGCCAGCTTCACAAGCTTACCGAACGTCCATTTCGTCTCGCCGCCGGCGCGGGGTGCCACCTCGAACGGAAGCTGACAGCGTTTAAAGCCCACCCACGCGGAAAGCCCGCGGAAGAAGGTGTTGCGCTCCGGCAGCTTTTTCCAGGCATCCAGCGCCGCACGGTTCATCAGTTTAAAATCAGAAGCGGCTCCCAGCTCCAAGCCGGTCGTCTTGCGAAACGCGCGATAAAACATTTTGGCAGCCAGCTTGTTGGCGAGAGATTCTTTCCCGCGGGAGATTTTTACGCCCTCCACCACGTCAAAGCCTTCCTCCTGCCACAGCCGCACCATTTCGGGAATACACTCCGGCGGATGCTGTAAATCCGCATCCATCACGACCACGGCGTCCCCCTCGGCGTTTTCGAGCGCGGCACACAGCGCCGCCTCTTTGCCGAAGTTGCGGGACAGCCGCAAAATCTCCACGTTGCCGAGATCCGCGTTCAGCCGACACATCGACTCCCACGAATCGTCTTTCGAGCCGTCATCCACCAGCAAAAAACGCGCGTCGATGTCGTGCTCTTTCATCACGCGGTCCACAACGCACACGTTATCATAGATAAACGGGCCCTCGTTGTAAACCGGCATTACAATCGTAATCATGCTTATTCACCCGATTTCGGTTCAAATTGTTCCGCAGGCGACGCCGGCGGAGCGACAGGTGCCGGCGGGGCGGCAACGTCCGTCTCGGCGGGGAGAATGGTCTCCGACACCGCAACGGGAACGACCTTTTTCTTTTTCAGGCTCTTCAGCTTCCGTTTGGCTCTCTCCAGCTTTTCCGGATGCTTTTTGACCATCAGCAGGAACAAGAGCGCCGCCAGACCCAACACGAACAGCACGATACCGTACAGCAGTCCGGTGGGGAAGAAGGTGAGCTGAATGGTGTGCGCGCCCGGCGTCACGTCAAAGGACAGCATACTGTTCGCGATGGCGTAGGTGGGGACTTTTTTGCCGTCCACCTTCACCGTCCAGCCCTTGTCGTACACAATCGTCGTCATCACCGAACCGGCGCGCGGTGCGGTGATCGAGCCGCGGATCTTGGTATCCGTAAAGGTTTCCACGTCCATCTGGTTCGCGGCCAACGCGTTGATTTGCTCGCGGTAGACCTCTTCGTTGAGGATCATCGCGTAAATGCTGCCGCCGCAGCTCGTTTCGGTGTTGATCGTCACGCTGGCGGAATCGCCCTGCGCCACCGTGCCGGCGTCAATGATAAACGGCTCGTGCGGCGTGACCGTCCAGCTGTCCGACGTGCTGTTGCCCGACGCGCCGTAGGTGGCAGCGACGGAAATCGACTTCGCGGCGCGGCAGTCCACGTACATATACAGCCGGCCCGCTTTCGTCACGGGAACGGTAAAGGTGGAGGTGCCGACCTGCATCGAGAAGCCGGACAAGCCGGACACCGACGCCGTGCCGCTGCCCTCGATCTGCAAGCAATCGTACACGTCGCGCGGGATACCCGTCAGCGTGCTGACGAAGGTGTTGTTGCTGTTTTGCGCGTTGTAATAGTTATAGCCCCACTCTTTCGCGGCGCTGTCCACAAAGTAGCCCAGCGACAGCGCATCCGGGTTTTCATAAATCGTGTAGGTGGAGCTTCCCACCGTCACACGGCGATGCTCGATCATTTGAGGCGGCGCCTTATACTCGCTGTTCATCGCCACGTAGCGAATACCCATCAGGCTGTCCGCCAGCGGCACGAACGCTTTATACAGATAGCTGTTGACACCGTTGACGGCGTAGCCGAGACTTCCCATAAAGCGGGTGTTTTCATACGGGTTGCTGGAGGCGAAGATCGTGATACCGTTGTAATCGTAAAGCGCAGTATCCGCACAGGTACGACGCGGCAGGAACTCCACGCGGTAGAACCCGTTGCCCGTCGTGGAATCGCCGAGCGCCTCCATATCCTCCACAGCGCTTTGCAGCGCTTTCGTCGTATCGTTGTCCACGTAATCGGCGTGGTTCGTGAAATACTCGTTGGAGTTGAGCTTCACCATGGTCTTGTCGGTGGCGGTCACCATCTCCGCCACGACGATCGTGAGCAGCAGAATCATTCCCGCGTCGCGCACCAGCCGTTTTTGACGGATCATAAAAAGGACCAACGCATACAGCGCCATCAGACCAAAGCTGATATACAGCGACGCGAACAGATATTTCTCGTCGCCGAATTTTTCCTCGATCACCAGATACGCCGCGATGCCCACAAGGGAGGTCACCAGCTGTTTCGGCTCAATATCCTCCACGTGGGTCAGCGTCTCGTACGCAATAAGGATCAGCACAAAGCAATAGAGGAACGAGAATCGATACGGCAGGTCGTTGGGGCTGTGCAGACCGTGCCACAAAAGATCAAGGTTGTTGATACAAAGGCTGGCCGCCATCACCGCCAAAAGACCGCCCATGCAGGCGCGGCGGCGCGCCGGGATCGTTTTGGTCGTGGCGTACAGCGGCAACAGCAGCACCGCCAGCACACCGCAGTAAATATTGGGCAGGTTGCCCGAGCGAATGGTGGGCGACACGTCGTACAGATGCCGTCCCAGCAGATCGAAGAAATCGAAGTTAGCGCTCCAGGTGGCGGCAAATCCGCCGTCCGACGCGGAGGTCACGCCGAGCGCCATCGCCACCGGCACGAGCAGCGGAGCCGCCAGCGCCGCCGCCAGCACCGAATAGCCGCCGAACCGCAAAAATCCGGAGGCGAGCTCGCGGCTTTCGTGGTTTTCGCGCAGCGCATACACCACGAAATACAGCACCATAAACACGCACACCATAAACGCGATGTAGTAGTTGACGAACAGCGCGTAAGCGAGCGACAGCGTATACAGCAGGAATTTCTTTTCCCGCATCATCATCTCGAAGCCCATCACGATCAGCGGCAACACCATAATGACGTCCAGCCACATGATATTCCACGAATAGGCGATCATATACATCATCATGGAGAACATGATGGACACCGCGCTGATCGCGTAGGATTTCTGTTTATACACGTATTGCAGGCAAAGAGCAAGCAGGCCCGCGGTCAAGGCGTTTTTGAGAAGCGTAATGACCAAAATCGCCTCGGTCAGCAGGTTTGCCGGGAACAGCAGAAGAATGAGGTTAAAGGGGCTGGCGCAGTAGTAACCGATAAGCGGCAGGTAGCTTGCGCCCATACCGAGATCAAAGTTATAAAGAAGGCTTTGACCGTTCAGAATGGTGTCCCGCATCTGCGCCAAAAGCGGCGCATATTGGTGGTGCATATCGACGAGCATCACGCTCTTGTTGCCCACCGGCCACACGCCGAGGAAGCTGTAGCAAAGCACCATACACACCAAAGCGAGCAGCCCGGTAAACACCGGGAAATACGAGGCGGTATACGGCTCCTCGCCGTCCACCTCCTCCGCTTTCATAAAGCCGAGCTGTTTCGCGAGCCACAGCGCCGCCAGCGCCGCGATCACAAACGCAAACACAATGGGATAAATGCGTTTCTGCCCGTCGGTGGTCAGCTGCTCGAGTTTTCTGCACAAATCAAAGATCGCGTAGAAAATCACTCCGAAAAACACGGCGATACCGCAATAGCGGGGCGTGTTTTCATTTTTCAGCAAATTTTTCATAGCCAAAATACTCCTTGCCTGTACGTTTTTAATATAAAATATTTATAAGTAAAGAATAGTATAACACACAATTTCCCGTTTGACAACCATTTTTCTGCATTTTACAAAATTGACGCAAAAATTGCGTTGGAAACCAAAAATCCCTCCGCCGAAAGGCGAATGCCGTCGGCATCCACACTCACGAGATGAGACGGAAGCACTGCCGCCCGCTGTTTCCATTTTTGCGGGATCGGCTCACCGTAAATTTCCCGGAACCGCTCCTCCCGCAGCCCGTCCGCAAGCCGCAGTCGAAGCAGCGCATACTCCTCCTTCGAGCCGGGCAAAAAGCCGCCGTCCTCTTCCTCCTGCGAGCACAGCGTCCCTTGTAAAAAGCCCTCAAGATCGCGGTCAAAATAAAACCGTTTTCCTTTAAAAAAGCTGTGTGCCGCCGGTCCGAACCCGCGGTATTCCTCGTCGTTCCAATACTTGAGATTATGGCGGCTCTCCCGCCCCGGCTTCGCAAAATTCGAGATCTCATACTGCAAAAATCCGGCGTCACGCAGCGCTTCCACCGCCGTCAGATACAGCGCGGCGGTCTCCTCCTCGTTCGGCAGCGTCAGCTCCCGCGCCGCGAACGGCGTTCCCTCCTCGATTTTCAGAAGATACGCGGAAACGTGCGTCACGTCCCACGACGCGACCGTCGAGACCGCTTGCCGCACGGCGTCGGGCGTTTGCCCCTCCAAGCCGAGCATCAGATCCACCGACACGTTTTCGATACCGCACGCGTGCGCGGTTTCCACCGCTGCCTTCGCCTGTGCCGCCGTATGCCGCCGTCCGAGCGCGCGCAGCGTCGCGTCCTCCGTCGCCTGCACACCGAGGCTCACACGGTTGCCGCCCGCCGCCTTGAACGCGGAAAACACCGTCTCCAAATCGTCGCCGGGATTGGCCTCCATCGTAATTTCCCCGTCGTCGGGGATCGAAAACGCCGCTTTCGCCGCCGTTACAAGCGTTGCGATCCGCTCGCCGCCGAGCAGCGACGGCGTACCGCCGCCGAAATACAGCGTGTCCGCGGCTGTACCGTCCGCCGCCGAAAACTCCCGCAAAATCGCGGTCACGTAAGCGTCTTTCGTCCGCTCGTCTGCCGCCTTGGAGTAAAAGTCACAGTAAGGACATTTTCCCGCGCAAAACGGCACGTGGACGTAAATGCCGATGTTTTCAGACATAGCCGTATACCCCTCTGACCGATACCTCGCCCGTCCGCACGGCATACGACTTCCCGTCGCTTCCCGTCACCAAAAGGTTCCCGTCCTCGTCCACGCCGGCCGCAACGCCGACCGGCGATTCATTCGAGGCTTGCGAAAGGATCCGCACCTCTTTCCCAACGTTTACACAGCGCGTTTCATATTCCTCTTTGAACGCCGCAAAGCCTTGCGCTTCAAAGATTTTCAGCGTTTTTTCGATTTCCTCCGTGACCGCTTCCGCCATCTGCTCGGGCGACACGGACGCCCCCGTTTCCAACCGAAGCGAGCTGCCGTAGGGAAGCCCGTTTTCCTCAAAAAACGCCGCCGACTGCGCAAGATTTATGCCGATTCCCAGCACCGTTGCACTCTCTGCGCCTACGATCTGCTGGCATAAAATGCCACCGATCTTGCGGTCGTTGCATAGTATGTCATTGGGCCACTTTAACTGTATGTTTGCGTCGCAAAAACGCGAAACGGCTCTCGCCGCCGCCACGCCGACACACAGCGTCACGCTCGACGCAAGCGGCCGCGGCACCAGCACGGACAGCGCGAGACTTTGCCCCGGCTCGCATTGCCAGCTGCGACCGAGACGCCCGCGCCCGTCGGTTTGACGCCGTGCCGCCACCGCAAACGTCCCGTTGCGTTTTTCGCGCAAAAACTGTTCTTTTGCAAACGTATTCGTGGACGACACCTCGTCCAGCCACAAAATCGGTATCATCTCAAATCTCCTTTTTCTCCGCGCGAATCCCGTCCTCTGCGTTCTCCCACGACAGCACGAGATACGTCCCGTCGTAACCGAGCGAGCCGGGATTACACACCAGAATATTGCCGTCTTTTTTTACCAAAGGACAATGGGTGTGCCCGAACAACAGCACGTCCGCCTTATGCTCTCTCGCCAGCGCCAACGCCGGCTCGGTCGTCCGCTTGACGTCTTTCGTGTGGCCGTGCAAAAACACGATACGCTTGCCGCCCACCGTGTCGATGCCGACGGTGGGATACCCGCTCATCCAATCGCAGTTTCCCGTCACGATATGAAATTCCCGTTCGGGCTCCCGCGCGGCGGCCGCCGCGTATTCGCGCACACCGTCGCCGAGGCAGAAGACGTGCCGCGCGCTCTCGGTCTTCAGCACACGCCACAACGCCGCGTCGTCGCCGTGAACGTCCGACACCACCACGATTTGCATAATCGCGTTCCCCTCCTCATAGGTTAGTACATACTATTTCAGTATACCACATTTTTCGGAAGAAAGGAAGCTTTTTTATGAATACTCCGCCTTTGAACGACGTCCAAAAGCAGGCTCTGATGCGCGAGGCCTCCAAACGGCTCGGCACCTCTGCCGAGGAGCTGGTCGCCGCCGTCGAGCGCGGCGATGCCGCGCTCCTCAAAAACCGATTGTCTCCCGAAAACGCCGCGCGGCTCAACGCACTTTTGGCTGACGAATCCGCCATGCAGGCGTTGCTCGATCGGCCGGAGCTGCAGGCGCTTTTGCGTCAATGGGACCGAAAGGAGTGACGGCATGGACGACCTGAACGAAAAGTTAGACCGTCTGCTCTCCGATCCGTCCACCGTCGCAAAAATGCAGGCGATGCTGACCTCTCTTTCCGACAAAAACGAACCGTCGCCCCCGCCCGCGCCGGAAGAAGCGACCGCCGCTTCGCCCGACGGCGCAAAGGACGCGGCGCTGTTAAAGGCACTGCGCCCGTACCTTCACGGCGAGCGGGAAAAGAAGCTGGACGAGGCGATCAAGCTGATGGAGCTGTCCCGCCTGCTGCCGCTCTTGCGATCGTAAAAGGGAGGCATACCTATGGAACCCTCGATTTGGGAAATGCAACAAGAGGCCGCGCGGCGGGTGGAGTATATGCGTCAGGTCGGCCGTCGCGCCGCCGAAAATCCGCCGCCACCCGTCCCCGAGCTGCGGCAGTCCGTGCCCTCGCTTCGCGCCAATCGGCCGCCGCCCTATCGCCCGCTCAACCACGTGTCGCCACCGCGCCCCGCGTTTTACCCGGAAAGCGGCACAAACCACAACCTACCCCCACGCAACCAAAACCTGCCCCCTCGCTCACAAAAGAGTCCGGATCGGGAGCAGCTGCTTTTGTTGGCGTTAACACTGTTATTAGCCAAAAACGGCGGCTCGCCGCAACTGATTTTGGCGCTTTTGTACCTGGCGTTTTGACCGTTTTCCGTTTTTCCATAAAAAAATAGAGAAAAATCGCAAATTACGTGTTGACGAAATTCCTCTGCCCGTATTAAAATAGGAGTGTATATGACAAAAAGAAGAAAGGAACGTGACAGCATGATACGAACGCTTGCGGCCATCTTATCCGTGATCGCGCTGATCCTCGGTTGCGCCGCCGTTTGCTGTGCTGCCGACGTTCCTCTCTACGGCGATGCCAACGGCGACGGTGCCGTGGATATGAAAGACGTGCTGACGGTGCGCAAATTCGTCGCCGAGCTGTCCGTTACGATACAGCTTTCCTCGGCGGATGCCAACCGCGACGGTACCGTCAACACCAAAGACGTGCTGTGGCTGCGCAAATACATCGCGGCAAAAAACGCCGCAACGACCGCTCCCACGATAACGCCTACGACCGCGCCGAACGCGGCGGACAGCGAGATGCGGGGCGTGTGGTTCGCCTATTATGAGGTGGCGGCGCTGCTCAAATCCACGCCCGACGCCACCAAAGCGGCGATCGACGCCGCCTTTGATACCTGCAAGGCCGACGGCATCAACACGGTGTTTTTCCACGTGCGCGCCTATTCCGACGCGTATTACGCCTCTAAGCTCTTTCCGCAGGTCTCCGCGGTCAAGGCTCTGTTAAAGCAGAACTTCGACCCGCTCGCCTACGCGATAAAAGCCGCCCACAGCCGCCAAATGGCGCTGCACGCGTGGCTCAACCCCTACCGTGTGGGCAACGCCGCCAACGCCGTCTGCGCCGACACGTTCACCTTTGACGGCAAGGTGTATTACAACCCCGCCTCCGAAAAGGTGCGTCAGCTGTTGCTCGACGGTATCGGCGAGATCCTCGACAACTACGATGTGGACGGCATCCATTTCGACGACTACTTTTACCCCTCCGGCGTACCCGCCACCGCGCAGAGCTTCGACACGGGCTACACCGCCAAAAGCGGCAGTCTTGCCGCCTGGCGGCGCACGCAGGTCACGGATTTCGTAAAACGCGCCTGCGCCCTCACCCACGAAAAAAAGCCGACCGCCACGTTCGGCATTTCTCCCGCCGGCAATATCGAGACCGACCGCGACGCGCTGTATGCGGACGTGGAGGGCTGGCTCAAAACGCCCGGCTGCGTGGACTATCTGTGTCCCCAGCTCTACTACGGCTTCCAAAACAGCGCCGCACCCTTTTCCGCGACGCTGCGTCGGTGGGCGTCGCTCCCCCGCGCCGCGGGCGTCAAGCTCTACGCCGGTCTCGCCGTGTATAAAGCGGGGCTTCTCTCCGATACGTGGGCGGGAGCGGGCAAAACCGAATGGAGCAAAGGCGGCGATTTGCTGGCGCGGCAAGTCAAGGACACCCGCTCCGTTGACGGTGTGGACGGCGTTGCGCTGTTCAGCTTCCGTTACCTGACCGGCGAGGCGTTCGACAACACCTGCGACAGCGCCGTTGTCAAAACCGAACTGACGAACTTAAAACGCGAGCTGCTCGCGTGACCTAAAGACTGAAAAAAGTAAGGTGATCACCATGAAAACTCCTCCGCAACATTTCAAATCCACCAAGCTCAACCCCCGTCGGTTGGAAAAATCCATCGAGGCGGCAAAAGCGGCCAAAGAAAAAGAGGCGGCCTTGATCGCCAAATGGCAAGCCAAAGCCGACAAAGATCGCTTGAAAGCGCAAAAAGCGGCGCAGTCCGCCGCCGATGCCTATTTTAAGAAAAATCCCGCCACGCCTGCCGCGCCGAGCGCCGCAAAACCGGCCGCGCCGACGCCTGCCGCGCCCGCAAAACCGGCCGTGCCCGCTCCCGTGCCTGCCGCGCCGGCACAGCCGAAGCCCGCGGCTCCCGTAGAGGACTATGACGAGGACGACCTGCCGGAAAAACGCCGCGGCGGTGTGTTTTTCACCATCGCGGGCATCATCTTTTTGCTCATCGCCGTGCTGGTCACGCTGTGGCAGTTCGGTTTCTTGGACAAGCTTCTGCAAAAGCCGGTCAACGTGCCGACCACCTCCGCCTCCGTTACGTCGCAGGCGGAGGCCACCCCGACCGAATAACATCGCCCGCTCGGACGTAAAAAAGAGGGATCTGTATGAATCACGCGAAAAAAACTATCCTCTGTGCGGCGGTCAGCCTTGTGTTGGCGGCCGTTCTTTCCGTCTGCGCCGCGGCGCAAACCGGTGATTTAAATGCCGACGGCGCGGTCAACACCAAAGACGTGCTGACTATGCGGCTGTATCTCATCGACAGCGGCACGCCCGCCGACCTTGCCGCCGGCGACTTAAACGGCGACGGCGCGGTCAACACGAAAGACCTGCTTTTGTTGCGCAAACAGCTCTCGGACGTCACGCCGACCGAGCCGAAGCCCACACCGAAAACGCTCGCCACCGGCAAAATTATGAAAATCACCACCGATTTCACCGAGACGTTCAGCGGCAACACGAACGGCGACTATTCGAGCCCCGCGAACGCCTATCTCCCCGCCGGCACGCTCGACGTCTTCAAAAAAGAAGTCACCGACCCCGAAACCGGCTATACCTACTACCTGCTCGGCTGCGGACGGCGGGTGTATACCGAGGATGCCGAGGTCTATCAGAAATCCGGCAAGCTCACCGAAAACGCGCTGGCGGCGACCGCGGCGGTCTCCTCCGCCTCCACCACCGTCACGTTCGGCACGTCGTGGCACGTTCCGTTCCAGCTGCAGCTGAAGCCCCAGACGTATCCCTACGTCTCCCAAATGGGCGACTTCGGGCCGAAATACGACGTGACCTCGTTCACCGCCGAATACGTGGAGCTGACGTTCTTTTACACCACCTACGCAGGCGAAACGCCGGACGTATCCAAAAGCCCGCTCTTTTCCTCCGCCTCGTGGCGCAAAAACAGCGACAACTCGTACACGCTGAAGCTCAACCTGCGCAAAAAAGGCGCGTTTTACGGCTACCACGCGGAGTGGAGCGGCGACAACCTCGTCTTCACCTTTAAGCACAAAACGGATATTTCCAAAACCACCGCCCAAAAGCCGCTCGCCGGCATGAAAATCGTTGTCGATGCCGGTCACGGCGGCGAATGGTCGGGAACCTACGGCGTAACGCCGGGGCTGTACGAAAAAACGCTCACGCTGCAAATCGCCAAAAAGCTGCAATCGAAATTGCAGTCGCTCGGCGCAACGGTCACGATGTCCCGCACCACCGACGTAAAGGTGGAGCTGCACGACGTAGCGACCATCACCCGCAAAGCTAAGCCCGACCTCTTTATCAGCATCCACATGGACGGCGTGGATTTTGAATCCGCTAACGGGCCGACCTGTTTTTACTATAACGAATACTCCGCCGCCCTTGCGAAAAGCATCATTTCCGAAGTGGATGCGACCTACCAAAAGCATAAAGAAACCACCTACCGCGGCGCAAAATGGAATCCCTATTACGTCACCCGCGTCAGCGACTGCCCCGCGGTGCTGCTCGAATGCGGATTTATGACCAACGCGGCGGACGAAAAGCTCCTGAAAACCGACAGCTTCCAAACCGAACTCGCCGCCGCGATCGCCACCGGCATCACCGAGTTCCAAAAGAGTTTACCGTAATTCTTCATTCTTATTTCTTAATTAAAAAAATCCCGCAACCTCTCGGTTGCGGGATTTTTTCTTTATTCTTTCGGGGTAACCGTGATGCCCAGCTCTTCGAGCTGGAGATCGTCCACCGGGGCGGGACACGAGGTCATCGGCTCCACCATGTTTTGCAGTTTCGGGAACGCCACCACGTCACGCAGCGACGAGGCCTTGAGCATCTGCATCACGAGGCGGTCGAGACCGATGCCCATACCGCCGTGCGGCGGTGCACCGTAGCGGAACGCGTCAAGCAGGAAGCCGAATTTTTCGTGCGCCTGCTCGTCGGTAAAGCCGAGCGCGCGGAACATATGGTTTTGCAGCTCCGGATCGGTGATACGAATGGAGCCGGAGCACAGCTCCTCGCCGTTCAAGACGAGGTCGTACGCTTTGGCAAACACCTTTTCCGGCTCGGTATCGAGATACGGAATACACTCGTCGAGCGGCGAGGTGAACGGATGGTGCATCGCGTCCCAATGCTCGGTCTCCTCGTTCCACTCGAAGAACGGGAACTCGGTGATCCAAAGGAGGTTATACCCCTCGCGTTTGACGTTGAGCTTCTCGGCGACCGTGAGGCGCAGCGCGCCGAGCACGGTCTGCACGTGCTTTTTAATGCGGTCGGCAACAAACAGCACCACGTCGCCCTCTTTGGCGCCGAGGAAGGAAAGCAGGTTGTCCATCTCGCCCTCTGCGAGGAACTTGCCGAAGGACGAGGACACACCGTCCGCCGTCCAGCGCACCCACGCGAGGCCTTTCGCGCCGATGCCTTTTGCCTGCTCGGTGAGCTTGTCGATCTCTTTGCGGGTAAGCACCGCAGCGCCGCCCTCGGCGACGATGGCGTTCACCATACCGCCGTCGGCAATCGCGCCGGGGAACACGCCGAAGCCGCAATCTTTCACAAGGTCGCTCACGTCTTTGAGTTCCATACCGAAGCGGGTGTCCGGCTTGTCCGAACCGAAGCGGGACATCGCATCGGTGTATTTAAGCCGCGGCAGCGGCAGGGTAACTTTTTCATTCAGCACGTGCTCAAACAGATACGCGATGAATTTTTCGCCCATCGCAAGCACGTCCTCCACGTCCACAAACGACATTTCAAGGTCGATCTGGGTGAATTCCGGCTGACGGTCGGCGCGCTGATCCTCGTCGCGGAAGCAGCGCGCGAGCTGCACGTAGCGGTCAAAGCCCGCGACCATCGAGAGCTGTTTATACAGCTGCGGCGACTGCGGCAGGGCGTAAAAACTGCCGTTGTGGGTACGCGACGGCACAAGGAAGTCGCGCGCGCCCTCGGGGGTGGAACGAATGAGCATCGGAGTTTCGATCTCCAAAAATCCGTTCTCGTCAAAGAAGTCACGCGCGGTTTTCGCCACACGATGACGGAAAATCAAATTTTTCTGCAAGTCCGGGCGGCGCAGATCGAGATAGCGATACTGCAAACGAAGAAGCTCGGAGGCGTTGCTGTTCTCCACGATCTCAAACGGAGGAGTCTCCGCTTTGTTGAGGATACGCAGCTCGGTCACGAACACCTCGACGTCGCCGGTCGGAATATCGGGGTTTTTGGACGAGCGCTCACGCACCACGCCCTTTGCCGCCAAAACGTATTCCCCGCGAACGGTAAACGCCTTGTCGAACACGGCGCGGTCGGTCGCGTCGTCAAACGCGAGCTGCGCGATACCCGTGCGGTCGCGGAGATCCACGAAAATCAGTTGGCCGATGTCGCGCTGACGCTGGACCCAGCCGCACAGCGTGACCTCCTGCCCCACGTGTTCCATACGAAGCGTTCCGCAATAATGGGTGCGGGACATGCCCTTTAAGGTTTCTGCCACAAGAATCACTCCTGTTTTAAAAAATCAAACTTATTCTGCCACTTCCGAAAAAAGATCGGCCATTCCCGACAGCTTGCGGTCGAGCGCTTTATTGTAAAGCGTCGTATACAGGCTTTCGTCCAATTTGGCGGGTGCGGTCTCGCCGGTTTTCATATCCTTCAGCAGCACGTCGCCGGTCTCAAGCTCATTGTCGCCGACCACGATGACGTAGCGCGCGCCGAGCTTGTCGGCGTATTTCATCTGGGCCTTGAGCCCACGTCCCGCAATATCCGTCTCGGCAAAAACGCCGCCGGCACGCAGTTGGTTCGCGAGCGCAAAGCACGCCTTCGACGCCGCGTCGCCCATCGGCGCAAAATACACCTCGCAGGCGGGCGGCTCGGGGAATTTGTAGCCGCAGGCGTCGAGCACGATGAGCAGCCGCTCAAGCCCCATCGCCCAACCAAGCGACGGCAGATGCGGCCCGCCGAGCTCTTCGATCAGCCCGTCGTAACGGCCGCCGCCGAGGACGGTCGCCTGCGAGCCGAGCACCGGCGCGGAGGACACGAACTCGAACACCGTGCGGGTGTAGTAGTCAAGCCCGCGCACGATCCCCTCGTCGATCTCAAACGGGATGTCGGCGGCGGTCAAACACGCTTTTACCGCTTCAAAGTGATCGCGGCACTCGTCGCAAAGGTGGTCTAAAATTTTCGGTGCGTCCTTCGCGATCTCGCTGCACACCGGCGACTTACAGTCGAGGATGCGCATGGGGTTGCGCTCGAGCCGATCACGGCAGGTCTCGCACAAATCGTCTTTTTTCGCCTCAAAATACGCCTTCAGCGCCTTTTGATATTCCGCGCGGCAGGTCGGACAACCGATAGAGTTGATAAACAGCGTCACGTCCGGCACCTTGAACTCCTTGAGGATCGTATCCGCGAGCGCGATGATTTCCGCATCCGCCGTCGGCGACGCCGCGCCGAAGCACTCCACGCCGAATTGGTGGAACTCGCGAAGTCGGCCCGCCTGCGGCTTTTCATAGCGATAGCAGGAGGTCACGTAGGAGGTCTTGACCGGAAGCGCGCCCGCGTACAGTCCGCTTTCCAGCAGCAGACGCGCGGCGCCCGCCGTTCCCTCGGGACGAAGCGTGATCGAGCGCTTGCCCTTGTCCTCGAACGTATACATTTCCTTTTGCACCACGTCGGTGGTCTCGCCGACCGAGCGCAAAAACAGCTCGGTATGCTCAAACACGGGCGTGCGGATCTCTTTAAAGCCGAAATCCCGCGCGATCGCCATGCAGGTCTGCTCAACGTGCTGCCAGCGATGACTGTCGGCAGGCAAAACGTCGCCGGTGCCGCGAGGGGCTTTTGTAATCATTTCCATAGTGGTTTCTCCTTGAAAAAACTTGCCTTTCGGCGGAACAAAACGCACACGAGCGTGTGCGTTTTGACGTAAACGGATTCAGCGGCGCGGATTCACAATGTTGCGCCAATCGAGGTCGCCGCGGGACAGTCCCTGAATCAGCACCTCGGCGGTGGCGATGTTGGTCGCGACCGGGATATTGTTCTTGTCGCAAAGGCGCAGCATTTCGAGATCGTTCGGGTCGTCCTCGTTGGTGCTGACCGCGTCGCGGAAGAACAGCACAAGGTCGATCTCGTTGCAGGCGATGCGGGCGGAGATCTGTTGGTCGCCGCCGCTTTGACCGCTCATCTGGCAGGTCACGTCAAGCCCGGAAGCCTCGCTGACCAGCTTGCCGGTGGTGCCGGTGGCGATCAGCTCGTGGTGACAGAGAATACCGCAGTAAGCGATACAAAACTGCACCATCAGTTCTTTTTTCGTGTCGTGTGCGATCAGAGCAACCGTCATGTTCATTTCCCCTTTTCTGTATCGTTTTCGAGTTTCCTTTTTCCTCAAATGCCGTTTCACGGCGCCATTTTTTCAAGCGGCAGCAGCGGGGGCTGTTCCCCTAAAAGCCGCGCCGCGATATTGCGAAATCCCTCGGTAGCCACGCTGTTGCGCGGAAGCGGGTTGCCGTTCGCCGAAGCTACGGCGACCTTTTCATCCTCCGGCAGAATACCCAAAAGCCGCACGCCGACGGTGTCGATAATATCGTCCACGTCGGGCGTCGTTCCCTTGAGGATCGGCGTCGCGCGCAGACGGTTGATGATCAGCCGCGCGGACACGCCCTTTTTGCGCAACAAATCGCCGATGATGCCGCCGTCGCGGGCGCACACCATATCCGGCGTCGTCACGATCAGCGCGCGATCCGCCGCCGCCACCGCCGTCTCGAAGCCCTCGCCGACACCGGCAGGGCAGTCCACGATCACGTGGTCAAAATAGCGGGTAAATCCGCGGCACAGCCGCCGCAGATCGGCAGGATCGCACAGCTTTTGCAGCTGCACCGGCGCGGGAATCAGCGACACGCCGGGATACACCGGCGACGAATAAATCGCTTGGATCGGCGCACAGTTGCCGTCGAAAATATCCGAGAGGTCGAACACGGTCTCACCGGCCACACCGGTGATCATATCGAGGCTGCGCAACCCGGCGTCGCCATCTAAAATCAGCACCTTTTGGCCGCGCTCCGCTAAAGCGCAGCCCAGCCCCGCCGAAACGGTAGATTTTCCCACACCGCCCTTGCCGGACGTGATGACGGTCGTATACCCGGTCGTGCGTGCCATGCGTGTTCCCCTCCTTGTATCCTATATTTAGAACAGTATACCATTTTTTTCGCCGAAAAGCAACCTTTTTTCGGTGGTTTACGGCGGATTTTATAAAAACTTCTTTACGGGAGCAAAACGCCCTGCGGCGTATCCTCCTTGCCGGTGGCGTCCACCGCAAAGCAGGCGTCCATCACCTTGCGCGCGAGCCGTCCCGAGCCGGTCGCCGTACCGTTTTCCATCACAACGGCCACCGCATAGCGCGGCGTCGAATCCGCGGGAGCATAGCCGATGAATACGCCGTGGCCCGAGCCGCCGTTGCCCGCCTCCGCCGTGCCGGTTTTGGCGGCAAATTCATAATCGACCCCCACAAAGAAACGGGTCGCCGTACCGTCGTGAGCCGTCAGGAGCATTCCCTCCTTGAGCGTATCCCACACGTCAGCGCGCACGTCCATTTGGCAGGCGACTTCTTTTTCGGTTTTTTGCACCGTGCCGTCATATCCCAAAACCGCCGACACAAGATGCGTTTTATACCGCGTGCCGCGGTTGGCGATCGTGCTGACGTAGGTGGCGAGCTGCACCGGCGTGATCATATTATCCGACTGACCGATCGCGGCCTGCGACGAGTCCGCGGGAACCCACACGCCGCCGTCCTCCTCCCGCTCGTCGGGGCCGGCAAGCGTTCCGGCCGATTCGCCGATCTCAATGCCGGTTTTCACGCCGAGACCGAGCTGCCGGCAATAGTCGTTCATCCGCTCGATGCCGAGCAACCGACCCATTTCGCAGAAAAAGGCGTTGCAGGATTTACCGATACCGTACACCACGTTGCAGTTGCCGTGGTTGGCCATACAGTGGATCATCAGCCCCTCGTTTTCATAGTGGCGATACCAGCTGCCGCAATAGTAGGTGTAATTTTTCGTGATCAACCCCTCGTTCAGCGCGCCGATCGCCATCGCGGGCTTCATCGTCGAGCCGGGGGCAAAGCCGCCGTCGAGCGCGCGGTTAAAGAGCGGGTTGTCCGGGTCGTTCAGCAGTTTGCCGTAGTCCTCGTAATAGCGGGTAATATCAAAAGTAGGCCACGACGCGATCGCTTTCACGGAATTGTCCCGCACGTCCAGCACCACCGCCGCGCCCGAGGAAATATCCTGTCCGTCGTAGCCGGCGGGCTGACCGCGCATTTCTTTCACCGTTTCGTCCAGCGCGGCTTCCACTTTCTTTTGCAGCGTCATATCGATCGTCAGCGCCACGGCGCTTCCCGGAACCGGCGCCAGCGTTTCTTCCTCGCTGACCACCTTGCCGTCCGCATCCTTGCGCAGCGTGCGCTCGCCGTTTTGCCCGCGCAGCGCAGACTCCATCGCCTGCTCCACGCCGTTTTTACCGATCACATCGTTATAGGAATAGCCGCTGTCCTTCAGCTTCTCGTACTCGTCGTCCGACAACAGTCCCACCGTGCCGAGGATATGGGCCGCGTGGGTGCCGGTGAGATACTTGCGCTCCGGCGTCAGCTCCACCGACACGCCGGGGAACTCCGTCGAGCGCTCGCCCACAAGATAAAACGTCTCCTTCGACACGTTTTGCGCAAAGGTAAACGGGTTCGAGGCGGAAAACTCCCGCGTCTCCATCTCCCAATGGATCCCCGCCAGCCACCGTGCCGTTGTCTCGTCGTAGGCGGCAAGACCGTATTTGTCGATCATCGCCGCCATGCAGTTGTCCGCCGTGGCGTAAACCGCCAGCCGCAGATCCGTTTTAAGCGCATCCGCCGCCGCTTCCCGCCCTTTGACAAAGGTGTACGGAGCGGTCTTCGAGAGCGGCATCGTATCGTTCCATTTCTCCCCCGCCGCGGTCAGCATGTCGCACAGCCCTTTTAATATCTCGTTTTGGCGGGCAAGCGACTCCTCCGATGAGCCGTGGGGAAAATAGTTGTAATCGAGCGTCACCGTATAGCTGGTGGTGTTGACGACCAGCGGCGTCAGGTTGCAGTCCAGGATCTCGCCGCGGGTAGCCGCGACCGACAGCTTCGTGCGGCTGCCGGAATACACCTCGGCCGCATACTTGTCGCCGTTGACGATTTGGATTTGGAACAAACGGATGACGTAGGCCGCCACAAACACGCAAAGCAGAAGCGACAGCACGACCACGCGGCCGCGGCCTTGTTTTTGTTCGGTTTTGTTCACGGCGCTTCCTCCCTCCGTCTTAATCGCGGCGACGCAGCAGACGCGTACTCCAGAAAATCAAAAGATAAAAAATCGGGGAAACGGCCAACGTATACGCCGCCGTGGGCAAATACGTTCCCCACAGCGCCGCAAAGGGATGGTCCCCGCCGAACAGGCAGTACCGCAGCCCCCAATCGTATAGGATCTGTAACACCAACGCGCCGGCGCAAAGCAGCACGGCGGTCAGCAGGTTGTTGCGCATAAGCAGCACGACGAGCAGCCCGCACGCACAGCCGATGCACAAGAGCAAGAGCGCGTGGAATCCGGGCAGGCGGTCGGCATACACGTCCCACAAAAACCCGGCGATCGCTCCGGCGGCGCCGCCGCCGATCGGCCCGGTGAACAGGCCGATACACACCGTCAGCGGCAACAAAAGCAGCGGCTTCGTTCCGCCGATCTCCAGCGCACGCGGCGCGGATTGCAAAAAGAACGCCAGCAAAATCAGTACACCGTACAGCGCGATGCGCCGATATTTTTCGCTCACCGCCGCCAGCGGGTTTTTGCTGTGAAGAGAGTTCCCGCTCACGGTGTCGCCTCCTCCTCTTCGGAATCGGTGATGATAAACACCTCTGCCACCGAGAACACCGGCGCAAAGGGCTTCACCTCGGCATACCGGCTCAGACCGTCGGTCTCCGGCTTCACCGCCGTGATCTCACCGATCAGCAGCCCGGACGGGTATTGCCCGCCGTAGGTCACGACAAAATCACCGACCGCCGCGGTGGTATCCCGCAAAAGGCGCGTCAGCTTCAGCTGTCCGTTTGCCGCCAGCGAATACGTGTTGCCGGTCAGTCCATCCTCGCGGGTACGGCTGTCATACGCCGCGATCTGCAAGCTGGGATCGAGCACCGTTTTTACCTTGGCATAGTTGAGCCCGACGTCGCTGACAACGCCGACGAGCCCCTCCGGAGTAATGACCGCGTCGCCCGCCTCCACGTCCGAAAGCGAGCCGGCGCCCACCGTAAAGTTACCGTAGGGGTCGGTCGGATCCGCGGCGATAACGCGGGCATCCACAAACACGAAATCGGGGTTTTCCTCTTTCAGCGCCAAAAATTCTTTATACGTCTCGTTTTGACGGCGCAGCTCCTCCAGCTCCACCTGCTGCTTGCGCAGGGCGTTCAGCTCCTCTTTCAAAGAGGCGTTCTCTTTCTTGAGCGTCGCCGCCGAGTCCCCGAACAAATTATGCACGCCGTCCGACACCGCGGAAACAGCGCTTTGCAGCGGCTTCAAAATCGTACCGCTGATGGTTTCAAAGCCGGTGGTCGCCGCGTAGATCATCATGCCGATCAAAAACGCCGCCACACACGCCAGCACTTTAAACCCACGGCTCTTCCAAAAATCCTTCACAGGCGGGAACTCCTTTCGTTCGTTTTAAAAAAGGCAGACCGCACAGCCACGCGCCGAGTCGGTCTGCCCTCTTCGTTCTGTTGTGTCTTAACGACGGTTCGAGCGGAAATTGCTGGTCGCGCCGATGTCGAGGCACTTACCGGTGCCGTTCACCACGCAGTCCAGCGGGTTCTCCGCCACGTGGACCGGCATACCGGTCTCGCGGGAAATGAGCGTGTCAAGCCCGCGCAGCAGCGCGCCGCCGCCCGTCAGCATAATGCCGTTGTCGATAATGTCGGCGGACAGCTCCGGCGGGGTCGTCTCCAACGTGGAACGGATCGCATCCACCACCGCGCTCACCGCGTCGGTCAGCGCCTCGCGCACCTCTTCGGCGGTAATGGTGATGTTCTTCGGCAGACCGTCAAGCAGGTTGCGGCCTTTGATCTCGAGCTCGCCCTCGTTCTCATACGGGAACGCCGAGCCGATCTCGATTTTCACGTTTTCGGCGGTGCGCTCACCGATGAGCAGGTTGTACTTTTTCTTGATGTAGGAGATGATCGCCTCGTCGAAATCGTCGCCCGCGGTACGCACCGAGCAGGACGCCACAATATCGCCGAGCGAGATCACCGCCACCTCGGACGTGCCGCCGCCGATGTCCACGATCATGCAGCCGGCGGGTTCGTCCACCTTGAGGCCCGCGCCGATCGCGGCCGCCATCGGCTCCTCGACCAGCTCCACCTCGCGGGCGCCGGCCTGACGGGCGGCATCCTCCACCGCGCGGCGCTCCACCTCGGTCACGCCGGAGGGGATGCACACGATGAGACGGGTGCGGCGGAAGAAGGTCGAACGCACCGCGCTCTTGATGAAATAGCGCAGCATCTCGCTCGTCACCTCGAAGTCGGCGATCACGCCGTCCTTCAGCGGACGCACCGCCGAGATCGAGCCCGGCGTACGGCCGATCATATCTTTGGCTTCTTTACCGACGGCCAGCACCTCGGACTTTTTCACGTCCACCGCCACCACGGACGGCTCGCGCAGCACGATGCCCTTGCCCCGCATATACACGAGGGTGTTGGCGGTACCGAGATCGATACCCACGTCGCAATTAAACATAAACATACAAAATCGTCCTTTCTTTCGAACAAAATCCCATATATAAATTTATTATATACGGTTTTTTTCAAATGCACAACCTTTTCTTTACTTTTTTTCGGTTTTTTTGCAACTTTTTTACGAGTTTTCTCTCAAAAACCGCCACAGCTCCCCGGCAGGCAGTCCCATCACCGCATAAAAGTCGCCGCAAAGGCCGGTAATATACCGCCCGCCGATGCCCTGAATTCCATACGCACCCGCTTTGTCGAGCGGCTCGCCGGTCGCAACGTATTCGTCAATATCTTCCTCTGAAAGCGGTGCAAACGTCACACGGTTGTCGCTTGCAAAGCCGCGCCCCACGCCGGTTTCGTCACAAAGCCACACCGCTGTCACCACGCGATGCTCGTTGCCCGACAGCGCGCGCAGCATCCGCTTGGCGTCCGCCTCGTCCTTCGGCTTTCCCAGCACCGTCTCGCCGAGCGCGACCACCGTGTCCGCCCCGAGCACCGCACGTCCGGGATGGGCGGCGGCGATTTCCTCCGCCTTGGCGCGCGCCACCGCTTTTACCGCGTCACACAGCGGGATCGACGTGTCGATCTCCGCCTCGTTCTCGGCGGGGCAAACGGAAAAGCACACCCCTAATTTTTCTAAAATTTCACGGCGGCGCGGCGACTGCGACGCTAAAATCAGCGGGCGCGTCTCGCTTCCGATTTTCTCACTCACGGCGTTTCCTCCTCGTCGGGAGCCGTTGCCGCCTCCAGCACCTCGCGCAAGGCGTCGAGCAGCGACATTCCCTTTCTCATTTTGACCTCGTAATACGGCGTGTTGCCCGCCGACAGCGTAATGCGTCCGGGCATCGCGTCCTGCATTTTGGCGATCACCTTAAAGTCCGGCGTGCGGACGTTTAAGATCAGCGCGTTGTTTTGCAGCCGCACCGCATACACGCCGATGCCCGCCGCCATATTGCGCAGCAGCGCCACCTCAATAAGCCCCTGCACCGCCTCCGGCGGCTCGCCGAAGCGGTCGATCAGCTCGTCGTATACGTCGAGCGAATCCTCCATCGTCCGAATATCCGCGATGCGGCGGTAGACCGACAGCCGCGCGGCATAAGACGAAATATACGATTCCGGCAAATGCGCGGCGATCGGCAGGTCGATAAGACACTCGTCCTCCCTTTGCTGCGGCGCCTCGCCCTTTTGTTCGGCGACCGCCTCGCCCAGCATTTTTAAATACAGATCGTATCCCACCGATTCCATGTGACCGTGCTGCTGCGCACCGAGCATATTGCCGGCACCGCGCAGCTCCATATCGCGCAGCGCGATTTTAAAGCCGGCACCGAACTCGGTGAACTCCCGCATCGCCTCCAACCGCTTGGTGGAGATCTCCGACAGCGATTTCCCCGGCGTAAACGTAAGGTATGCGTAGGCGCGCCGCGAGGAACGTCCGACACGGCCGCGCAGCTGGTGCCGCTGCGACAGTCCGAAGCGATCGGCATCGTCGATGATCAGCGTGTTGACGTTGGCGACGTCCACGCCCGTCTCGATGATGGTGGTACAAACGAGCACGTCGATCTCCTGCTCCATCACCTGGCGCCAAATATCCGACAGCTCCTCCTCGCCCATTTTGCCGTGAGCCACCGCAATACGCGCCTCCGGCAAAAAGCGGCCGAGCGCCACCGCCACGTTTTCAATATCCTGCACGCGGTTGTGCAGATAATACACCTGTCCGCCGCGGCGCAGCACGCGCCGGATCGCTTCCAGGATGATCCCGCGGTCGTATTCCAGCACGTACGTCTGCACCGGGCGGCGATCCTGCGGCGCTTCCTCGATAATCGACATATCCCGAATACCGGACAGCGCCATATTCAGCGTGCGCGGAATGGGCGTCGCCGACAGCGTCAGCACGTCCACGTTGGGGGTCATTTCCTTCAGCCGCTCCTTTTGTCCGACGCCGAACCGCTGTTCCTCGTCCACGACAAACAAGCCGAGATCGCAAAATTCCACGTCCTTCGACAAAAGGCGGTGCGTTCCCACCACAATATCCACCTCGCCGCGCTTCAGCGCGTGGATGGTCTCGGTCTGCCGCTTCGCCGTGCGGAACCGAGACAGCATATCGATCTTAACGGGATACCCCTCGAACCGCCTCATCAGCGTCTGATAGTGCTGAAACGCGAGCACGGTCGTGGGAACGAGCAGCGCGCATTGTTTTCCCTGCGACACACACTTGAACGCCGCGCGCAGCGCCACCTCGGTCTTGCCGAAGCCCACGCCGCCGCAAAGCAGACGGCCCATCGGCACCGGGCGCTCCATATCCCGCTTGATCTCGTCGATACAGCGGATCTGATCCTCCGTCTCCTCATACTCGAAGCGGCGCTCGAAATCAGCTTGCCACTCCTCGTCCGGATCGAACGCAAAGCCGGGCGTTTCCA
>JAZUKW010000082.1:0-2387 GCA_045643425.1 Acutalibacteraceae bacterium | reverse complement strand
AATAATGACTGTTTTTGAAAAACCGCAGGCGCTGACCGAAGCGCCCTTGCACTACTGCCCGGGTTGCACCCACGGCATTATCCACCGCCTCGTGGCGGAAGCGATCGACGAGCTCGGCATCCGCGGCCGCACCATCGGTGTCGCGTCGGTCGGTTGCTCCGTGTTCTCTTACAACTACTTCAACTGCGATATGGTGCAGGCGGCTCACGGCCGCGCGCCGGCTGTCGCGACCGGTGTGAAACGCTCTGACCCGAACAACATCGTGTTCACCTATCAGGGCGACGGCGACCTCGCCGCCATCGGTACCGCGGAAACCGTCCACTCGGCCGGTCGCCGCGAGAATATCACCGTCATCTTCGTCAACAACGCCATTTACGGCATGACCGGCGGCCAGATGGCGCCGACCACCCTGCCGGGCCAGGTCACCCAGACCTCTCCCTATGGCCGTGACGTGACCAAAGTCGGCTACCCGATCAAGGTGTGCGAGCTGCTCTCCAACGTGGACGGCGCGGCGTACCTCGAGCGTGTGGCGGTCAACAACGTGCAGAACATCAAAAAGGCGAAAAAAGCCATTAAAAAGGCGTTCCAGAATCAGATCGAGGGCAAAGGCTTCTCGCTGATCGAGGTCGTGTCCACCTGCCCGACCAACTGGGGCATGGCGCCGGACAAAGCGCTCGCGTGGCTCGAGGAGAATATGCTCCCCTACTACCCGCTTGGCGTCTACAAAGACATTACCGCAGAGGAGGAGAAATAAGATGCAAAAACAGATTTTGATTACCGGCTTCGGCGGTCAGGGCATCCTGTTCTCCGGTAAATTCCTCGCCTACGACGGTCTGCTGAAAGGCAAAGAGCTGTCGTGGCTTCCGTCCTACGGCCCGGAGATGCGCGGCGGTACGGCGAACTGCTCGGTCATTCTGAGCGACGAGCCGGTCGGCTCCCCGATCGTCCTTAACCCCGACATCCTCATCTCGATGAACGTCCCGTCGCTCGACAAATACGAGAACGAGACGGTCGCGGGCGGTCAGATCTTCTATGACAGCTCGCTCATCGACCGCGAGGTCACCCGCTCTGACGTGGAGGTCTATCCCATCCCCGCCACCCAAATGGCGTCGGACGAGAACCTGCCCGGCCTTGCGAATATGATCCTCATCGGCCACGTGATGGCGAAAACCGGCCTGCTTTCTCTCGAGGATGCGGACGTGGTGCTTGCCAAAATGGTGCCGGCGAAAAAGGCGCACTTGATCGATTCCAACAAAAAGGCGCTGGAGCTGGGCTTCAACTACTAATATCCCCAAAGAGGGAGGAGTGTCCTTATGACAGAACAACTGAAAGAGATCGGCCAGCGCCTCATGGCGCTGCGTGACGTCTGTGAACTGACCCCCGAGCAAGCCGCGGAAAAATTGGAGATCTCGACCGAGGAATACCTCGCCTACGAAAGAGGCGAGCTGGATTTCTCGTTCAGCTTTCTCTATAACGCCGCCGGCGTATTCGGCGTGGACGTGCTGGATATTTTGAGCGGTGAATCGCCGAAGCTGTCGATGTGTACGTTGGTCAAAGCGGGCAAGGGCTATGCCGTCACCCGCAACAAAGACTACGACTACAAGCACTTGGCGCTGACCTTCCGCGGCAAAAAAGCCGAGCCGCTCCTCGTAACAGTGAAGCCGGATGCCAAAGAGCCTCATCTCAACAGCCACGAGGGGCAGGAGTTCAACTATCTGCTTTCGGGCGAAATGCGGTTCTTCCTCGGGGACACGGTACACGATCTGTCCGAAGGCGACAGCGTGTATTTCGATTCCTCGCTTCCTCACGCGATGCAGGTGCTTGGCGACAAACCCGCCAAGTTCCTTGCGATCGTTCTCAAATAATTGCGCGCATTTAGGAGTAGACTATGGCTATTTACGAAAAATTTATCGGTCGTTCGCGCGACTCGTTTACGAGCTACGAAGACCTGCACGAAAATTATCATATCACCTGCCCCGACGGGTTCAACTTCGCCTACGACGTCATCGACGTGCTGGCGGCGGAAAAGCCCGACAAGCGCGCGATGGTTTGGGTCTCCAACGATTTTGAAGAACGCATCTACACGTTTGCGGACTTAAAACGCGAATCGGATCGCGCCGCGCGGTATCTTTACAGTAAAGGCATCCGCAAGGGCGACCGCGTGCTGATGGTCTTAAAACGCAGCTATTGGTTCTGGTTCTTGCTGCTCGGTATGCACAAGCTCGGCGCGATTTTGGTGCCCGCGACCAATATGCTGATGGCGAAGGACTACGTCTATCGCTGCAACGCGGCAAAGGTCAAGGCGGTCATCATCACCGCCGACGGCGACTGCACCGACTACTTCGACAAGGGCGAGGGGCAGTACGAGACCGTCGAGATGAAATTCG
>JAZUKW010000081.1:0-6919 GCA_045643425.1 Acutalibacteraceae bacterium | reverse complement strand
GTTACGACCAAAACCGATGCGCTGAAAGCCACCGCTGCTGCGCTGAATAAGTTTGTGAAAACGTCGCCGGTGGCGGATGCCACGCTGACAACATGGAAAGTGGACGGCACGACGATTGTTCCGAAAAACTATGTGAATATGCTGTCGCTTACCGCGTCGGTTTTCAGCGAGCAAAGCCGCTCGGCGCTGATCGTCATCGGCGCGGGTGTTCTTGCCGGCATTGTTGCTGTTGTGGTGCTGTATCGGCGCAAAAAGAAAAAGGCGCCCGCCCTCGCCGACGGTGAGACGACGGAAGAATAATTACTGTTAAAGCATATAAACGCAAAAAACCACCCTCCCGATTTGGGAGGGTGGTTTTTTTCACAAAATCACCTCAAAAAATTAGTCGTCAACGGCAGATGATTTGGTGTGAATGTTTTGAGTTTTGGAAAACGACCTCCAAACGACCTCCATTTTCCCGGAGAATCGAAGCGTTGCTTCGGGGGCATACAGAAAAAGCCCCTCCGCTTTTCGACGAAAGGCGGAGGGGCTTTTATGCGGTTATGTCAGAAAGCGGAAGATGTTGCCGTGTCGCTTATTTCATTTCCAGCTCGCCGGCGGTGAAATGCGCCTCGAAATCGGCAATGGACATCGGCAGCGCGGGCTCGCCGTTCAGGGTGACCTTGGCGATGACTTCCTCGCCGTCGTTATGGCGGATACGGACTTCCTCCACCTCACCGCGGCGCGCGCGGCAGATGACGCCGAGAACGTGTTTTTTCGCATCCGGATTTTGAACGGTGGTCCAACCGGTGTGTTCCCAATTGATTTTAGCCATTTTTCGTTCCTCCTTAATGTTTTCACCTCATCAGTATAGCAAATCGACGGAAGCTTGTCAAGAACGAAAGGGAAGATGACGGCGCTTTTATCGCATTGTAGGAGCGGCGACGAATTTGCAAAATCGGATTGACAGAAATGCGAAAAATATAGTATAATAAAGTGTCAACTTTATATTGGCTTGTGCCAAACGCACAAGCAAAATTTTTTAAGGAGGAGACAGTATGAAGAAGCAATCTTTTTCCATGCGTTTGTTCAGCATTTTGCTGTGCGTGGCGATGCTGTGCACCTTTGCACCGCTGACCTCGCTCGCCAAAGTGACGGAACAGGTGTACGTCGGCGGCGTTGAAGTCACGGCGGACAACGCAAACGACGTGTTAGGCGATGGGACCGTGTCTTACGACAAGTACACGAAAGCCCTGACGCTTAACGGCGCCGGTATCTATGATACCTACGACACCGACGAGGGAAGCTACGGCGTTTTTGCCACCGGCGACCTGACCGTCGTTGTGGAGGGTTCGCCGGTCATCGACATTCTTGCCGCGACCGACAAGGATCACGTTGCCGGCATCGAAGCGGGCGGTGATCTGTCCGTTATCGGCTGCGGCTCTTTCCAATGCAACATCCCGCCTGCAGCCGACTTTGCGGCGGCGTTTGTCGCCGGCGGTGCGCTGTCTGTGGATGTGGAGGTGACCGAGTACAACCCGATGTTGCCGATATTGCCGGAGAGCGTGTCGCTCAGCGTTGCCAAGGCGCCGAAAAGCTATGCGCTTTTTGCCGACAGCATCGACGTGACGCTTGGCAAGATCCGCATGGAGTTTGAAGCGACGACGTCGGTGTTCAACGTTAAACCCACGCTGGAAAATCTCTCCATCACGGACGTCTATGCCGCTTCTAACAACGTGGAATACTACGACTCGGCAGTGCTTGCGCATTACGCGGCTCTGGACTATTTCTATTCGGAGCTGGCGGATATTCCGCACGTTTGGGTCAACGGTGAGCAGCTGACGGTCAAGAATATGGACGACGTGCTCGGCGACGGCACCGTGTATTGGGATGCGTTGAACTATGAGCTCGTTTTCGATAACGCGACCATTACCGACGTTTACAGAGGCGTTGACGACTTTATTGAATCTGCCGGCCTTTTTACGAGCGACGAGCTTGCCGTTCGCCTCATTGGAGAAAACGTCATTGACCTGCGGAACGTGGAGGGAGCTTCTGCCATTGCGGGTATTTGCGGCAGCGGACTTGTCCTTTTGGGCGACGGCGATTTGACGGTGTATGCCGGCGATGCGCAAGACGCTTCGGCCGGTATGTACCTCGGTTACTTGAACGCCTTTTTCAGCGGTGATCTCGTGGTCTATTCCGGCGAAGCCAAAGAAACGGCGGGCATCTTTGCCCAGGGCGCGTGGTTCGGCGGTGTCGGCGACGCGACCTTCGTCGGCGCTGCGGCTACCGACGAAGAGTTTGGCATGAGCTGCGGCGGCGTCGTTAACGACATTTATGCGGACGGCGCGAAGTTTGACGAGGAGAGCGCGCACGGCGTACGCTTTATCGGTGAAACCAACGCGCTGTGCGGTACGAGCGAAGGCTCGCTGCCGAGTGTGGAGTACAACAGCGACATTTACGTTGAGCTGTGCGGCAAGTTGACGGACGGAACGGATCTGGCGGAAAGAGACGACGAGGGTGACAATGCGCTCGCCGCCGCGAAATATTATTTCCTGAAATCCACGCAGGAGAGAGCTTTTGACTTGTGGATCGCCGGTGAGCAGGTGACGCCCGACAATATCTCCGACGTGCTCGGCGACGGTTCGGTCAGCGTCTCTTTTGGGTATGGCTGTTATACCGTGACGCTTAATAACGCTACCATCGACAAGGCTCATTGTGACGAGATTCTCTATTCCGGTATTTATTGCGGCGACGACTACACCGTATTCATTGAGCTTGTCGGCGACAACGTCATCGACTTGACCGAATGCTCGATGCCGGATGCCGAGGCCATTTTCGGTATTTTCCATTGTGGCAATGATTACAATGACGTGATTCTTTCCGGCGACGGTTCTCTGACCATCAACGTCCCGGCGCAGTTGGGTGCGGAGTCCTACGGCATATACGTCAACGATGACTTCTATATCGAGGACGAGACGACCACCCTCACGGTGACGCTGCCGGATGCGGAGGCAACCTACGGCATCTACAGCTACTCCGAGGTGGAGATCTATTCGCCGAACGTGTCCATCGTTGCGGGCACCACCGCGCTGACGGCGCATGAGGAAGTTTACGTGAGCTCGGAAAATGCGGTGATCTTCCTTTGCAGCACCGCGTATAACGGCGAGGTCGAGGAAAAAGTGGGCTTTATCGCGGATGCCGACTTCCGCAACACCTGCAAAACGGTGAAAACCGCCATGGGTCAGAACCCGGGCGCAGGATACAATCTCTGGGTCGGCGGCGTGCGGGTCAATCCCGCCAATGAGTCCGACGTTTTGGGCGACGGTACGGTTTCTTTTGACGGCTATGAATACTCCGACGCCGGCTATTACGTCCTGACGCTCAACAACGCGAGCATCAACTCCGGTACCGTGTTCTATGACGGCGCCTACATCGACGCCGGTATTTATTGCTACCTTTATGACGACTTGTGCATCCGTTTGGTCGGCGACAACGTCATTAACGTGACCGGCGACCAGGCGGAATATGCCATGGGTCTCTTTACCTATTACAGTCTGTACGTTGAGGGCGACGGTACGCTGACGGTCAACGTGGTCGGCAGCGAGGACAACGACGCGGCTTACGGTATCAACGCCGACTGGGACTACGAGACGCTGTATCTGAGATCCGGCGCGGTTACGGTGAACGTGTCCGGCGATTCGCCGGAGACGCTCGGTGTGCGCGCGTCCTCCGTCTACGATACCAACAAAGGTGACGTTGCCGTGACGGCGACGGGCCCCGAGGGGGTTTACGGTCTGTACGCGCCGTACGTGTATCTCTATTCCGTTGCCGAATGTGCGGTGACGGCGACCTACACGACGGAGACGGGCGACCATGAGGCATACGCTCTGTATGACTGTAACGGTCTGTATGATTCGCCGGTCAGCGGCACCGTGACGTTTGCGGGTCAAACGCAGGCGGTCACGGGCAGCCTCTATTACTCCGGCATCAACACGCTGCAGATGAGCGCGTATACCGATTTGGCGGGCACGGAGGAAAACAAAGTGGCGAGCCCCTCGTGGTCGAACCGTGCGGATTATAAGACGATCGTGCTTTCCCCCGGAACAAAAACGGTGACGCCCGTATTGACGAAGACCGTCGCCGAGTGCAAATGGTGGGATGACGGTGCCGAAAAAGAAGTCGGTAACAACGAACAAGTGACGATCGGCTGGGACGTCGGCGACGAGGAAATCAATACGGTTTTCGTGTATGCGGACGTTTACCAGAACGGGCGTTACGATACGCTGGCGACCTTGAACGTGGGCAGCGACCCGACGATCACCTCTTACAGCCGTTATGCGTATAGCAACGGCACAGACCTTACCGGCAGAACCTGCTCGTGGGTCATCGGCGTTCGGTTTAAGGACGGCACGCTTGCGACCAGCGCCCCGTTTGACGTGACCTATTATCGTGTCTGCGAGAATGGCACGCTCTACGGTCGTGCGAACATGCCGGAGGTCGGGGTGACGCTCGGTGACATTGGTCCGGCTTTTTACAGCAACTACGGTTACTATGCCGATCGAGAGACTTCCACGTGGTATGTGGTGGAGGACGGCGAGCAAATCGAGATGGAGGAAGACGCTATCTTCCTCCCGGGCAAGCAATATGCGCTGCATACCGAATTCGTCTTCGGTGACACGTTTGTTTTGGACGGAGAGAGCTTGAAGGTCGAGCTGAACGGCGCCGGACTGATTAAGGAAGAAAGCTCCGTTTCTTACGATGACACGACCAAGACGCTGTCGGTCGATGTGATCTTTGAGCCGCTGAAGACTCAACTCGATGACATCTACGTGGACTATGAGGGCGAGCTCGACAGCACGATGACGCCGGCGGATTTTGCCTGCAAGGTGACCGCGGAATCGGTGATGGACGTCTACTTCCCGACGATCACAGACGGCGAGATCACGACCGCGTGGACTTACTGCGAGGGCAATTCGTACGATGAGACGGAAGCCGTGGAGATGGAGAACGATGCGTTCTTTGAAGACGGCAACACCTATCAAGGCAAGGTTTCGTTTAAGCTGAACGACCGCTTCGCTTTGTCGGAGTACGCTCATTACTATTTGGGCACGCGTGATCCGTTTGCGATACCGGAAACGCTTTACGGCACCTATGACGACGAGACCGGTGTGGTGACCATTACGTTGCCGACGATGTTTGTCTGGCCTGTCGTGAAAGAACTCAATATGTTCGTGTGTGAGCCGGAGGCCGGTCAGACGCCTGTGGATATTAGTGCGTTCGGCGACAAGCTTGCGGATGACTATATCAGCAAAATCACGATCACGTGGTATGAGCTCAACGAGGAGGGCGAATCCGAAGACGGCCCGATGGCTTCCAACGAGGAATTCAAAGCGGGCGTTACCTACGGTATGACGATGAACGTCACCCTTACCGGCGCTGACTTTGAAAGCCCGAGCATTCCGGTCACGCTGAACGGTCAAGAACCGGAGTATGCGGAGATCCCCGATCGGGATTCCGCGTATATCAACCAGCGCTTCACCGTTGCGGAAGCCACCACCACGGTGGACGCTCTTGACTTCACCGTTTCGGAGCTGAAGATCGGCGAAAAACCGGAAGACGTTACGGTGACCTACGATACCGACCAAGTGGCGTTTGTGAATGTGTACGGATTTGAGTACAAAGGCACCGGCGATCCGGCAACGGATATGGAGGGCTATCATGAGATGAAGCCCGAAGACGTGTTCGAGCTTGGCAAGACCTATGCTATCGAAGTGGAATACGTGCTGAAATCCGGCCTCGAGAACAGCGACGCGATCGCGCTCACCATCAACGGTGAAGAGCCGCTCGTCGCCTATCCTGACGTTGACGGGCGCAAGCAAGGTAACGTCGTGGCGTCCTTCAGCTTTGATGAGCCGGTGCTGACCCTTTCGGCGAATGTAACCGAGTTTACGCTCGGCGACGCGGCGCTCGAAGTGGTGAGCTTCGCTCTCGACTACAGCTTTGAGGCGACGGATCGCGTGCTCGTGGACGTGACGGATGCGGACGGCGACGATATGCTCTGCGCCGCCCTTGACGCCGACACCGAGGGCTTTGCGTTTGATATGTCCGACTTCGAGGTCGGCACCTATACCGTGACCGCGACCGCGTTCGCCGGTGGCACCGCGGTGGTGTCGAACAGCGTGGAGATCGTGGTGAAGCCGGAACCGACCACCACCGAGTCTACGACGGCGACGGCCACTGAGACCGAGCCGACCGCCACCTCTTCTGAGACGGAGCCGACCGCGACCGCGACCGTCACTGAACCGACCGCGACGGCAACCGAGCCGACTGCGACCGCGACCGAGCCGACAGCGACCGCGACCGGCACGCAGGCGGACGAGATCCTTTACGGTGATGCGAACGGCGACGGCGAGATCAATATGAAAGACGTGCTGACGCTTCGCAAGCACCTGGCGGGTATCGAAATCATGCTGCATCCGCTCAACTCCGACGCGAACGGCGACGGCGAGATCAACATGAAAGACGTGCTGATGATCCGCAAATATATGGCGGGTCTCATCGACGAACTCGGCCCGACGGCGTAATCGTTAACCTAAAAAAATCCCCACAGCCTCGGCTGTGGGGGTTTTTGTTTTTTTTTTTATCGGGAAGCTGCGCGGCGGTCGTCGCCGCCAGCGCCGCTTTGGTCTTTTCGTCGGCAAACACGGCAGAGACCGCCGTCATCAGCACGGATTTGAGCTGTGCCTCGGTCAGCACTCCGGCCGAAAGCAGCCGCGCGTACTCCTGCCGCAGCGTGGTATCGGAGACGGTGAGATTATCGGTGTTGACGGTAAACGCCACGCCCGCTTCGGTCAGCGCTTTCAGCGGATATTCCGTCAAATCGGAAAAGAGCGCGGTATTCAGGTTGCTGGTGGGACAAAGCTCCAGCGGGATCTTT
>JAZUKW010000080.1:0-8196 GCA_045643425.1 Acutalibacteraceae bacterium | reverse complement strand
GGGCGCATCACCCCGCGCAAGCGGCTGCGCAAAATCAGCACGTCCGCGTCGTTCAGCTCATGCTTCCACTCATGGCGAAATTCCATGATCCCTCCTCCTTTCGGCGCTTTTTATTTTACAACAGCCGGCCCGCAAAATTGTAAAGAAACCGTTACGAAAGGGTAAAATAACTGTATCCCTTTGTTAACAAAAAACAGAGTGCCGCGGCACTCTGTTTTTTCACAGCTGTTCTTTAACCTTTTTGAGCGCTCCTTTTTCGAGGCGGCTCACCTGCGCCTGCGAGATGCCGATCTCCGCCGCCACCTCCATTTGCGTCAGCCCCTTGAAAAACCGCAGCTGCACGATTTTCCGTTCCCGCTCTCCCAGCGAGCGGATCGCCTCTTTCAGCGTCAGCTCCTCGATCCATGCCTCCTCGCCCCTGCCGTCGCTGATTTGATCCATCACGTACACCGCGTCGCCGCCGTCCGAAAACACCGGCTCATACAAAGAAACGGGCGCCACGATCGCCTCCAGAGCCACCACCACGTCCTCCACCGGCAGCTCCAACTCAGCGGCGATCTCTTCCACCGTCGGCTCACGCCGTTTTTCCGCCGTCCACCGCTCCTTGACCTGCATCGCACGGTACGCAATATCCCGCATGGAACGGCTGACACGGATAGCGTTGTTATCCCGCAAATAGCGGCGGATCTCGCCAATGATCATCGGCACGGCGTAGGTGGAAAACCGCACGTCCAGCTCCGTATTGAAGTTGTCGATCGCCTTGATCAGCCCGATACACCCCACCTGAAACAGATCGTCCATATTTTCGCCGCGCCCCGCAAACCGCTGGCATACGCTCAAAACAAGCCGCAAATTGCCGGATATAAGCTGTTCCCGCGCCGCTTTGCTTCCCGCCTTGATTTGTTGCAGCAGCGCCATTTTCTCCGCCTCGGAAAGCACCGTCAGCTCCGACGTATTCACGCCGCAGATCTCCACTTTGTTATACATACTTTCGTCCCCTTTCTGCCGAAAGTATGGACAGAAAACAGGGCGCGTATACAAAAGGAAAAAGAAAAAGCCGTGGACTTTCGTCCACGGCTTTCAATCGGTTACTTCTTATTTCACCATGCTGGCGACTTCGGCAGCGAAATCGTCTTCTTTCTTCTCGATGCCCTCGCCCTTCGCCAAGCGCACAAAGCTCTTCCCCGCGATGTTCGCGCCGAGCTTCTTCGCCACGTCGGCAACGTAGGCGCCGACGGAGCCTTCGAACACGTCGTTACGGACGAACGCCTGCTCGGTCAGGCAGACCTCTTTGATCTGTTTGTTGATACGGCCTTCGTTGGCTTTCATGAAGATCTGGTTGGCCATAAACTCGTCTTTGTTGGCAACCGCGACTTCCGCCAGCTTGGCGATCGCTTCTTTGGACAGGAAGTTAAAGAGGAACTTGTTGTTCTTCTGCTCGTTATAGGCAGCAACGTCCTCGTCGCTCCACAGACCGCCGTCCAGCACTTTCGCAACGACCTGTTGGAAAATGGGCTTCGGCAGAGTATCCGGCTTGTTGAGGGAGCTTTCCACGATGATGTTCTTCATGTTGGCAAGCTCGGCCTCCGAGATATCCGAACGGTTGAGGAATTCCGGGCTGAGAGCCGCGACCTGCATGGCCACGTTTTTGCCCATCTCCAAAAACTCCGGTTTGTCGGCGGCATCGGTATCGAACGCCACCAAAACGCCCACGGAACCGCCGGCGTGGATATACGAAACGACCGTGCCCTCGACCAGCTCAAAGCGGCGCAGGCTCAGGTTCTCACGGATCTTCAGGAACAGCTCTTGGATCGCGTCGGCGACCGAAACGGAGCCGTCCGCAATGGTGGCGGCTTTCAGCGCCTCGAGGTCAGCCGGCTTCGCCACAACGACGGTTTTGGCGATCTGGTTGGCAAGGGCTTTGAATTCCGGGTTGTTGCCGACAAAGTCGGTCTCGCAGTTCAGCTCGACGAGCGCGGACGCGTTGCCGTCGCTGTAAACGCCGATGGTGCCTTCGGCAGCCACACGGCCGGCTTTTTTCGCAGCGGAAGCAAGGCCCTTCTCACGCAGGATCTGAATAGCCTTGTCCATATCACCGTCGGCTTCCGCCAACGCTTTTTTGCAATCCATCATACCGACGTTGGTTCTCTCACGCAGGGTGACAACGTCTTTCGCAGTAAACGCCATTGTTTCGTTCCTCCTTATTCCGCAGCTTCGACAGCCTCGGCCTCTTCAGCCGGAGCTTCCGCCACGTTGTCCTCACCCTGACGGCCCTCGATGATCGCGCTGGCCATCGCGCCGGCGATCAGTTTGACGGCACGGATCGCGTCGTCGTTACCCGGGATGACGTAATCGGCATCGTCCGGATCGCAGTTGGTGTCCACAATGGCGACGACCGGGATACCCAGCTTCTTCGCCTCGGCGACAGCGATCTTCTCTTTGCGCGGGTCAACGATGAACAGCGCATCCGGGCGTTTTTCCATCTTCTGGATACCGCCGAGGAATTTTTCCAGCTTCTCCATCTCATGCTCCAGCTTGATGACCTCTTTTTTCGGGAGCATATCGAAGGTGCCTTCCTCTTTCATCGCAGCGAGCTTCTCCATACGGGCAACGCGGCTGCGCATGGTGCGGAAGTTGGTGAGCATACCGCCCAGCCAACGGGCATTGACGTAGTAAGAGCCGGCGCGCTCCGCTTCCTCACGGATGGAGTCCTGCGCCTGCTTTTTGGTGCCGACGAACAGCACCGTGCCGCCTTTGGCGGACAGATCGCGGATGAAGGTATAGGCCTCCTCCAGCTTGTTGACCGTTTTTTGCAGGTCGATGATGTAGATGCCGTTGCGCTCGGTGAAAATGTACGGAGCCATTTTCGGGTTCCAACGGCGGGTTTGGTGACCAAAATGGACACCGGCTTCGAGCAGTTGTTTCATGGATACGACAGACATTGAGAGATTCCTCCTAAATTAAAATTGGTTTACATCCTCCGCCGACCAAGCCTCTGCCACCGCGTCGTAAACGGCACCGACCGAGGTTTAAACAGGTCAACGTGCGAATTCCGTAATAATATAGCACAAACCCTCTTGAAAGTCAAGAGGGTTTTCTACTTTTATTTAATTTTTCCTAAAAAAGCGTTTTGCACTACACCTGATGCACACAAGCCTCCCCCCATTTGGGGTTTTAGACCTGTGTAAAACAGGTGTAGTGCAAAACAAGAGCTTGATGAAATTGTGCGCATCAAAAGTTTTAGACCTGTGTAAAACAGGTAGTAGTGCAAAACGATGCCTTAAACTTTGCTAGAAAAATCAAAGTTTTAGACCTGTGTAAAACAGGTAATAGTGCAAAACGATGAGAAAGACGAAGAAACCGGTTTTTCGGTTTTAGACCTGTGTAAAACAGGTGTAGTGCAAAACTATGAATATCACCAAAACTATGAGCCGTGAGTTTTAGACCTGTGTAAAACAGGTAGTAGTGCAAAACGGACGCAAACGGTAATTTGCACCCCTATTAGTTTTAGACCTGTGTAAAACAGGTAGTAGTATATGCGGAACGTGGCCGCAAATATAGAGTACCACAAATTGCCCGCCGTGTCAATAGGGCGCGAAAGAAAAGCGAAAAGCGCCCGACCGCGGTCGGGGGCTTTTGCAAAAAGAGAGAGAAGAAAGAAAAACAAGCGACCTTGTTTTTGCCTAAATCAGAAGAGGTCGTCATCGTCCTCGTCGTCGAGCCCGAGCAGCGCGTCCACGCGGCGCTCGTTTTCCAAGCGGCTGTTAAGCGGCGAATCCGGCGCATCCAACAGCCCGGCGGCGATCGTCAGCTCCAGCGCGTCCACGCGCCCGTCCCCGTTAAAATCGAACAAAGGTCCCATCGGCATAGTCGTCACCCCCTTAACCGGCTTTTTCCGCAAGCGCGGCAGCCTTGATCTCCAGCAGCTCGTCGCGGGACAGCACCCGACGCTCCTTCAGCGCGTCGCGGATCTCCGCGAACATCTCGGCGTAGTCGAGCAGCAGCTGCTCCACGCGGGCGTCCAGCGCCGTCAGCCGCTCCTCCACCTTTTCGGCGGCTTTGGTCTTGATCTCCTCGGAGGCAGCCTCCACCTGACCGCGCATCATCCCGAGCAGCACCATCCCGTAGCCGTAAGCCCCCTCGCGGGCGCACAGGTAATGGATACGCGAAGCCGCGCCCTCCAAATCGGAGGAAGAGCCGCTCATATACTCGCCCAGCATCACCCGCTCGGCGACGTGACCGCCGAGCAGCACCGCCGCCTCCAGCTCGATCTCCGCCACCGACTGCACACGGTTCTCGTCCGGCACAAAGCGGATGTGTCCCTTGCTGTCGCCCTGGGACATGACCGACGCACCGAACAGCGCCTCCGGGTACAAAAACAGCGCCGCCAGCGCGTGTCCCGCCTCGTGGGTCGCCAGCCGATTCAGCGACTCGTCGTCGCCGATAAAGCTCTTCTCGTTGCCGCCGAATTCCAGCTTGTTGATCACCAGCCGCACGTCCTCGTCGGTGATGGTCGGCGTTTCCTTTTCCATCGCCATAATGCCCGTATCGTTGGCGAGGCATTCGAGCTTGGCGCCCGTAAAGCCGCGCGTGTTGCGCGCCAGCGCCTCCATATCGAAGCACTTTTTCGCCTTGATCCGCGCAAAGTAGATCTCCAGGATCTGACGGCGGGTATTCTCGTCCGGGTCGGGGATCTCCAAGCGGCGGTCGAAGCGACCGGGACGCACCATTTCCGGACCGACGCTGTAACGGCTGTTGCAGGTCGCCACCACCAGCACGTCGTCCTCCGGCGTCAGCGCGTCCAGCTCTTGCATCAGCGCCTTTTTCACCCGCTCGGAATCGGTCGTCAGCGACTGACGCCCGACGATCTTGTCCAGCTCGTCGAGCAGCAGGACGCACGGCGCCGCCGTTTTCGCCTCGGCGAACTTTTCGGCGATCATCTCCGGCACGTCACGGTCGCTCAGGTCGGTCGCCCGCAGCTCCACCAGGTTCACGCCGTCCCCCGCCATCGAGCGCGCCATCACGGTCTTGCCCACACCGGGACGCCCGGTCAACAGCAATCCGCGCGGGATACGCACCCCGCAGGCGCGGTATTTCTCCGCCTGACACAACATCTCACGCAGCGCCTCGATCTCGCGGCGCTCTTTCTCATAACCCACAATACCCAACATAGACAGTCTCCTTTTCACGTTACACACTTGTTTCCTGTCGTTCGATCCGTAAAAGCCGCCCGCGGCGGCGTGAGGGTCAGAACCCCCACGTCTCCGCGCCGCCCAGATACTCCTGCGTCAGCTCCCGCAGCGTGGTCTCCGGCGCGTGGTCGGCAAAGAAGCGGCACAGCTCGACGAACGAGTCGAAGTAATCGAACTCCATCGCGCCGTCCAGCTCCGCGACCTTCTGCGCGAGCAGCTCAAAGTCGCAGTTTTGCTCAGGCAGCAAGCCCTCGAGCACCCGATCGCCGTAGCCCTGCTCCTTCAGATCGTGTTCCAAAACAAGCGCCATCTCGCTGAAGAATTCGTCGTCGCCCTCGTAGCACGGCTCAAACCGCTCGCCGTCCTCCTCGAGCTCCAGCTCATCCGCCAGCGTCGTGAGGTAGCAGGCGTACAGATACGCCCACAGGCTCTTGCGATCGTCGCTGTACTTATAGAATTCCAACCCGCCGCTGGGATCGTTGGCGATATACACCCGCGCGAACGCATCGCCGTCGCAAAGGCAGAAGCCCTCCAAGCCATGCCACTTGAGCGACGGCTCCGGACGCACGAGAATATTGCACTTGAGCGCGCCGGGCATCTCCTGCTTCACCAAAAAGCGGAACGCCCGCAGGAACATCACCAACGGCTTATCCTTCGTCTGCTCGACGAACGTGCGCCAGCGCTGCGTCGCGTCCTGGTTCTCGCTGTAATCGAGATACTGCGCCACGCGCTCGGGGTCGCCCGGCGTCAGCAGCCGCTCATCGCACCGCACGTTGCGATAAAGCGTCATCCGGTACAAATAGAAGTACGAGAAGTACCGCTTCAGGTCGGCGAGGTTTTCAAAGTGCCGATAGATCACATAGCCGTCGGGATCGCCGTTCTCGTCTACGTCCACACACCTTTTCTGCAGATCATCCGGGAGCATCCGCTCGTGTTCCTGCGGAAGCCATTGCAGCATCGCCCGACAGCCGCTGGTGTAGCTCTTCAGCCCGCCGTCCGGCTCGTATTCCGGCTCGTCCTGCGGATACCGGGAACCGCCCAGACGCTTAGCGCCCCACAGGTCGTCAAACAGCGTACCGATCTCCATATCCGGATCCTGGTTGGAGAGGAACTCCACCGCTTCGGTAGTGAACCAATAGCTCATCTGCCCCTGCGTACCGCGCAGCATCTCGTCCATCTCCTCCTCCGCCTGCACCGGGTCGATCGGCGTCTCGTCCACGTCATCCGCAGCGCAAGCCGCGTCGTAGATCGCCTGCGCCTCGGCCTGCAGATCGGGAAGACGCTTCTCCACCGCGCAATACGCGCGCATCAGGTCGGCGTACGACGAAAGCAGCCGCATCAGCGCGCGCGGATTCTCGTCGTAGGCGTTGACCTCCACCAACTCATCCGGTTCGTCCTCCGGCCCGGTGTGGAGAGTCACAGTCAAATAGCAGGTGTCGTTCGTGAGGGTGTTCCCTCTGGCCTTGTTCAGCATACACAGTCTCCTTTTCTGTAGTCGCATGGTTTCCATCCTACGTAATCGGCTCCGGCCGAAACTTTTCTATGATAATCATACCACAAGCTATGGGACAAAAATGGTACATAGCACTTTTTGTCCTCCGGCGGGTTATGCGACCCAACACTCGTCGTCATCGAGCCACTCCCGCCTCGGGCGCTGCACCGCCGTATCGAAGGAATACGCGGTGATCAGCGCCGCGTCCTCCGAAAAGAGGAAGCAGTCGTTGGCGAACACACGCACGGTACATCCGCCGCGGCGCGCTTCGATCCGCTCCAGCTTCTCGCGCACGCGGCCGTCGAAGTCTTCCACCGTGCGCCCTTTTCGCCAGGCGCGGTCGGCGAAGTTCATCGCCTTTTTGTAGGTCAAGTTCTCACGTTCCAAAAGTCGTTGCGCTCCGTGCGCCGTCAAGGTCACCGTTTTCATAGCGTTTCTCCTTTCACAGTCGGTCGTTTCTTCTTCCTACGCTTCCATTATACCGCATCGTCCGAAAAGGTGTTAGGACACGGAATGTCCGTCCCTCTCCCCGCCGTTTTTGCGCGGTGTCTCACGTTGCATTTTCATTTTAGCACATCGTCAAAAAAAGTGTTACGGCACAAAATGTCCGCCCTCTCTCCCCGCCGTTTTTGCGCGGCAACTCACGCTGCATTTTCATTTTAGCACATCGTCAAAAAAAGTGTTACGGCACGAAATGTCCGTCCTCTCTCCCCGCCGTTTTCGCGCGGTGTCTCACGTTGCATTTTCATTTTAGCACATCGTCAAAAAAAGTGTTACGGCACAAAATGTCCTAACAGAAAACGCCCTGCTCCGGCGTACGGGAGCAAGGCGTGTTTTGTAAAAAAGAAGAGAGACGTCGTCCTCTCCGAAGACGACGTCTCTCAGGGAGTCACCGAAAAACCCGGTGATGTCGCAGGCGGTCATCACGTTCGTGATGCAGCCTTTGCCGCTGCCCTTCAGCCAACGGCTGACGGTTCTGACGTCGCAGCCGAACTCGTCACCGAAGTCCTGCTGCGTCATCCCGGTCTCTTTCAGCTTTCTTTTGAGGTAACGACCCATCGTCAAAGCGAACAGCTCGCCCTCGTTTCCCTTGTTTTGCACAGTATCAACAACCTTTCTTCGTTTGTTTTCCGGTGCAGAGCACCAAAATAATAATTACAACAAACCATGAAAGGCACCACCTTAAAGCAGTTTCGATCCAAAGGTCATCGCTCTGTGCATTTACAGCATACCACAAGCCGAAAGGGATGTCAAGATGTCGCCCCCCGAAAAAGCATTTGCGCCGCCCCGTAAAAACGGAGCGGCGTAAACGGTTACAGGTTTTTTACGGCACCAGATTTTTGTCATCGAAGGTGTGCTTTTTGGGCTTCTCGCGCTTGTCGTTGCGGTCAAATAATTGGTCGATCGCCAAATTCTTAAAGCGCGGCAGGTTATACGCAAACGGCACACACAACGCTTTCACAAAGTCCATGGAGTAGTTCTTATATTTCTCCACGTTCGCCTTGTACTCGC
>JAZUKW010000079.1:0-8440 GCA_045643425.1 Acutalibacteraceae bacterium | reverse complement strand
GACGCTTTTTGAAGTAGCAGGGTAAAATCAGCGTTTGCTGAACTGCGGAGCGCGACGGGCGGCTTTGAGGCCGTATTTCTTACGCTCTTTCATACGCGGATCGCGGGTGAGCAGGCCGGCTTTTTTCAGCTGCGGGCGAAGCTCGCCGTCGTTGTATTGCAGCAGGGCGCGGGCGATACCGTGACGGATGGCGCCGGCTTGACCGGACACACCGCCGCCGGCAACGCGGCACTCGATGTCGAACTTATCCGTAAGGCCGGTAAGCTCCAGCGGTTGACGAACGAGGAGCTTCAGCGTCTCAAGGCCGAAATACTCGTCCATTTCGCGGTCGTTGATTTTCACAGAACCGGTACCCGCATACAGGCGGACACGCGCCACAGAACTCTTGCGGCGGCCGGTACCATAGAGGTAGGGACGTTTATTGTAATCCATTTATGCCAGCTCCTTTCTCAAATCTCGTAGGCTTCGGGTTTCTGCGCGGCTTGCTCATGCTGATCGCCGGCATACACACGAAGGCGAGTCATGGCGGCGCGGCCGATGGTGTTGTTCGGCACCATGCCGTAAATCGCGAGCTCCATGGCTTTTTCCGGGCGGGTTTCCATCAGCTGGGAGTACGGAACGGTTTTCAGACCGCCGATCCAGCCGGTGTGACGCTGCCACACTTTTTTCTGCAGTTTGTTGCCGGTCAGCACCGCTTTGCCGCAGTTGATGACGATGACGTGATCGCCGCAGTCAACGTGGGGGGTGTAGGTCGGCTTGGTTTTGCCGCGGAGCAGGTCCGCCGCAGCCACCGCAACGCGACCGAGCGGTTTGCCGGCGGCGTCGATGACGTACCATTTGCGGGTGACTTCGCCCGCTTTTTCCATATACGTGGACATTGTGGTTCCTCCTAAAATAATATTCTCTTGACAGAAGCGGGGTTTCCCCCGTTTTTCGCACGAGAATGATAATACCATAGGTCTGTGCCGTTGTCAACACCTTTTTTGCACTTTTTTAATTTTCAATAGTGCAATCTCTTGTTTTCGCTGTTTTTCTCGTTTTTTCATACTGTTTTCTCTTTCGCCATTTTTATTTTTGCGCGGTGACCGAACGGATATACGCGGCTCATATATATACGTAATAAAAAGGCGCCCCGACGGTCGTCGGGGCGCTTTGGTGTCGTCAGGCGACGGCGTAACGGCCTTTCCACTCTAAACGGTAGCCCTCGAGCTCAAGCGAAAAGCTGTTCAGCATCGGAATACGGCGGATCTCATGCACGGCGGTGAACGAGCCGAGCAGCTCGCGCGGCAACGAGATCAGCGCCACGTCCTGCTCTGTCCACGGTTGGACTTGCCAATCGCTTTGGCTGTGGATGACGAGCGAGCCGTCTTTCACGCGGTATACGCCGGAAATCGGGGTGGTATAGTCGATGTCCTCGTCGGCAACGCGCAAAGCAACGAGGAACTTGTCGGCAAAAAACGCATCGTCATAGGTGTTTTTCGGGGAGACGGGAGTGGTCGTGTCGGAGTAGAAGCTGCCGCCCTCGGTTTTGGCGAAATAGGCGTCCACCTCGGCGCTCGAGCGCAAGATCGCCGCTTTCGGGAAGGTGGCGCAAAATTCCTCCGACCCGCCGACCGACGTCACGAACTCCTCCAAGACGTACGGAACGCTGTCGGTGCGGGCATAGACGTTGCCGTAGAGGACGATTTGGCGCAGCGCCAGCACGTCTTTCATATTGAGGGCGTTATCGTGGTTGACGTCCGCCTCCGTCTGCCGAATATAAATGGGGAAATCAATAAGGAATTTGCGGACGGTCAGCACGTCTTTCAGGTTGACGACGCCGTCGTTGTTGGCATCGCCGAGAAGTATGCTGTCCGGCGCCTCCACGTAGTGGGATTCACGGTAGAGATCCACCGCGGTGACGCGCTCGTCCATCGTGAAGCGGGCAATGTCGGCAGCGGTGGCGGTCAGCGTCCACATGGGCGCAAGTTGACTTTGGAAGGAGACCTGCTCCGGGTCAACGCCGAGGTCGGCCATCAGCTCTGCCGAGGCTTGGTTGTTGACGCACATATACAGCCAGCGCTCGGCCATGATATATACCTCGGTGACGATCTTTTCGGCGGAAAAGTCGGCGTACTCGTCTATAAGCGCTTCGATCTTGGGGATCACTTCGTCGGCATAGTCCCCGAGACCGGCGTCGCACAGTCGCTCGCGCATACCGTCGTAGGAGACGGGGGTTTTATCCGCCAGCGCCCGGGAGACGTCCGAGGCGATGACGTGCGCCACCTGCTGGACGTTTTCGATCGCCTCCGGCTCCTGATACCACAGATAGATGGAGAGCATAAAATCGTCCGCGGTGTCGGCGAGAACGGTGAGCAGCGCGCTCGTTACCTTGCTCTCGTCGCCCGGGAAGTAGTATTTTTCTTCAAACGGCGCGGGGTTTCTTTCGCTGCCGAGACCCATAGACAGAATGCTCTCGTCGGCGGACAGCCGGGCGATTTGGGCGGTCGTGAGCTTCACGACGAGAACGGGCTCCATTTTGTCGCACAGCAGCACGTTGTCCTGCGGGATCGACCACGCATAGGCAAACGCTTCACCGTGATGCTCATAGAGGTGATAGCGCAGAAAATTCTTTGCCGCTTGACTCATCAGCTCTTCCGAGAGGAAGATCGTCTCGGTCCATTCCGTTTCCATCTGCGTCAAAAGCGGCGTCTCGGCATACGAAAGACCGTACGTTTCCAGCGTGGCGCGGATGCGGTCGTAGGGAATGAGCGCGGTCGCCGGCGTGCCGGTGGGAAGCGTGCCGCGCGCGCCGATGACCTCGGCGGCGATCTCGGCGGCGACGGTGTCCAAAAGCTCTTCGTTCGCCGCACCGTCCTCATAGCGGAGAACGACGGGGATGAGGGTGGTTTCCTCGGCACTTTCGATCGCTTTGAGCAGCAGCTCCGATATTTTTTCGGTGTTGAGAGGATCGCTTTCGGCAAAAGCCGTTACCGCGCCGATACACGACGCAAGCAGGCATACCGTAGCAAACAGAGCGAGCCATTTTTTCATAAATATTCCTCCTTTTCGGGTGTCTACTACCATAACGTTTGAGCAAGGGATTGTATTGGAAAAAAGTTGAAAAATTTTAAAAAAATTTTTTTGCAGGTGTTGTATCGTCCGTTTCTTCGGCAACAAAAACACCATATATGGGATAGGTCTATTATAAAATAACCCATTATAGAAAACAAGCGAAAAAAGTGTTGACAAAGAGAAAATCCTATGATACAATAACCCTTGCCGCGTAATTCGGGCTTTTTTAAGTGCGCCAAAAAGCGCCGCCCGCGTTAGCGAGTCTTATAGAAAGAAGGAACCCCAGCATGTACGCTATTATTGAAACCGGCGGCAAACAGTACAAGGTGCAGAGCGGCGACGTCCTGTTCGTTGAGAAGCTCGAAGCTGCCGAGGGCGACAAAGTCGTGTTCGACCAGGTTCTTGCCATCCAGAATGACAAAGGCCTGAAAACCGGCGCCCCCTACCTGAAAGGAGCGACCGTGTCCGCGACCGTCCTGAAGAACGGCAAAGGCAAAAAGATCCGCGTGTTCACCTATCGTCCGAAGAAAGGCAGCAAACGCGCCATGGGTCACCGTCAACCCTACACGAAAGTGGAGATCGGTGACATCAAAGCCCGTACGACTGCGAAGAAGGCCGCGGAAGAAGCTCCGGCTGCGGAGGAATAAAAACGATGCGCGCCACATTTTTCCGCAAGGGAGACCGAATCGTCGGCTTTGACCTTGACGGACATTGCGGTGGTGTCGCGGGGCAGGATATTGTGTGCGCGGCGGTTTCGTCCGCGGCGTATCTGACTGCCAACACGCTCACCGAGGTGTGCGGGCTTCGCGCCGACATCGCGGAAGCGGACGGCAAGCTCACTTTGCGGCTTACCGAACCGGAGAACACTCGCGGAGACGACGTGATGAACGGGTTTTACCTGCATCTCGAGGGTCTGCACGAGCAGTATCCGACAAAAATCGAAATCATCAACAGCAACGATACGGAGGTGTAACGAAATGCTGAAAATTAACATTCAACTGTTCGCTCATAAAAAAGGTATGGGTTCGACCAAGAACGGTCGTGACTCCGAATCCAAACGCCTCGGCGCCAAACGTGCCGACGGTCAGGCGGTCCTCGCCGGCAACATCCTCGTTCGCCAGCGCGGTACCCACATCCATCCGGGCGTCAACGTGGGCATCGGCTCCGATGACACGCTGTATGCGAAAGAAAGCGGCACCGTGCGCTTCGAGCGCGTGGGCAAAGACCGCAAACGCGTCAGCGTCTATCCGGCGGAATAATCTGCAAAAAATCCCAACCGTTTTTCGGTTGGGATTTTTATTGCTTTTTTTGCGGCAATAGTGTATACTTATTTTGCTAAACTCAAAAAGGAGTGAAGAAGAATGAAAAAACTCGTTTCCTTTGCGGCGCTGTTGGCGCTGCTGTTGACGATGGCGGTCCCGGCGTTCGCCGTGTCCGCCGCCCGCCCCGAGCGCGGTGACGCGACCGCCGACGGTGCGATCAATATGAAAGACGCGCTCGCCGCCCGCAAATACGTGGCGGACATCGGCACCGAGCTGGATTTCGAGGCCGCCGACTGCAACGGCGACGAAGCGATCAACATGAAAGACGTGCTGATCATCCGCAAATACGTGGCGGGCCTGGACGTGGAATTTGCCGCGTATAAATCTGAAGACTATTCGCCGTTTTATCTGAAAACGCTGGCGCAGGAACAGGTGACGCTGTCGTTCTACGATATGGACGCCACCAAAATGGCCGTGACCTGGCACACCACCCGCGAGAATTTCGGCCCGGTGGCGCAGGTCGTGAAGGTGAAAGACGGCGAGGAGCCGGATTTTTCGAACGCGATGGTGTTCAACGGCACGACCGAGGAGTTCTCGGAGATGTCCACGCTGTATAGCGCCGAAACGAACGAGTTTAAAGTCGTTTCCAAAATCGGCTATAAGAGCAACCCCGATTATACCCACCGCGTGGTGATGGATAATTTGGAATACGACACCACCTACGCCTATCGCGTGGGCGACGGCAAGAAAAAGATTTGGAGCGACGTCTATACCTTTACGACGCGCCCCGAAACCGTCGGCGACTTTTCCTTTGTGTATTTGAGCGATACGCAGGTGACCGCCACCCAAGACCAGACCGCGTCGCACTTTATGACCGACGCGCTCAACGGCGCGCGCTCGATCGACCCGGATTTCTCGTTTATTATGCACGGCGGCGACATCGTGCAGACCTCGCGGTATCTGCATCAGTGGCAAATGATGCTCAACGGCAACGAGGACTACCTCGCGCAGTATCCGTTTATGCCGGCGACCGGCAACCACGAGGCGACCAACGATACCTCCGGCAAATACGAGACGTATAAGCACCTGACGTTCGACTACCCCGAGCCCAACAGCAAAAGATCCTACGGCGTGTATTATTCGTTTGATTACGGCGACGTGCATTTCGTGGTGCTGAACACCTGCTACGGCGACGGTGTGCGCACGCCGAACGTGGATACAGAGCAAAAGGCGTGGCTCGAAGAGGATCTCGCGAACTCCGCGAAGAAGTGGAAGATCGTGATGATGCACGTGCCGATGGTGTCCTATAAGAACATCACGATGGCGCCGCTCAACCGTATTTTCAACGAAAACGGCGTGGACCTTGTGCTGCAGGCGGACGAGCACGTGTACCTGCGCTCCTATCCGATGAGCGACCGCGGCAAGCCTATTGCGGATTCGCCGAAAAAGACGGTGAACGGGGTCGATTACCTTGTGAATCCGGCGGGCGCGGTGTATATCCAAGCGGCGACCGGCGGCGATTCGGAATCGAAGGTCAACTCCACGACCGTGAAGCCCGAGAACCTGGCGATTTACGGCAACGGCCGTCAGTCCTCGTGGGCGAACATCTCGATCAAGGGCAATATGCTGACGATGCGCACCTGCTACTATAACGCGGGCAACGTCCAGACCTATGCCGACGGCTTGTGGGGCATTATCAAAGAATAATTTTCAGTAAAAAAAGACCGGCGGATTCGCTCCGCCGGTCTTTTTCGTTTTGCGATCATTCCGCCTTGCTTTTCGGCCGGGAGAGCAGGGCGCACAAAAACCCGAGTACGATCGCGGCGGTGATCCCGCCCGCGGTGGCGGAAAGCCCACCCGTCAGCGCGCCGAGCAGCCCGTCCTGTGCTACCGCCTCGCGAACGCCGTCGGCCAACACGTAGCCGAACCCGAGAAGCGGCACCGTTGCCCCGGCACCCGCAAAGTCTACCAGCGGCGCATACAGCCCGACGGCGGTGAGCGCCACGCCGGCGGTGACGAAGCTCACCAAAATGCGCGCCGGCGTCATCCCGGTCAGATCGATGAGCAGCTGGCCGATCACACAGATGCCGCCGCCCACAAGAAAGGCTTTAAAAAGCGCTGTCCACTCCACAAGCACCACTCCTTTTTTCGGTAGTGTGTGCAAAAGGCAAAAAACTATACGAAAAAAGCGGCTGAACCGACGTTCAGCCGCTTATCTTTTTGAGGAGTTAGGTCGCTTCGAACTTGAGCCCGACAGCGAGGGCATAATATTCGGCGGCCGAGCCTTTCCGTCCCTTGACGGTGGTCAGCGCGGTACAGCCCGCGAACGCGTTTTTGTCGATCGCTTTAATAGTGGCGGGGAACTCCACCGTCGTGAGCGAGGTACAGCCGGAGAACGCGGCGCTTTCCACCGACGACAGCTTTTTGCCGAAGGAGATGGAGGTGAGCGCGGTACAGCCGGTGAACGCATCCGACGTCAGGTGGGTGACGGTATCCGGCAGGATCACCTTGGTGACGGTCTCGTTGCCCATAAACGCGGCGGAGATCACGCGCACGTCCAGCGGAACGGTGACGATCTCGCGGGAGCCGTTGTAGCGCAGCAGCGAACCGTTTTGAATAACGAACTCGCGGGACTGCTTCATAAGCCACGGCGTTCCGGCGAACGCGTCGGTGCCGATATAGACGAAGTTGTCCGGGAACGCGATGGTCTCGAGGCTCTTACAGCCGGAGAACGCGCGCGCACCGATATGATTGAGCGCCGCAGGGAAGTTGACCACCGTCATCACGTTGCAGCCGTAAAACGCATCGTCGCCGATATAGGTGAGCGACGAGGGCAGCGACACCGAGCGCAGCTTGCTGCAGCCGGCAAAGGCGCTTTCGCCCACGCTCGTGACGGTAGAGGGCAGGTTGACGGTATCCAGCGCACCGTTGCCCTTAAACGCACCGGCGGCGATCCCCGTGACCGGCTTGCCCTCCAGCGCCTCGGGAATGTTCGCCACCGTGTTGGAGGCGGTGCAGCCGGTGATGACCGCCTCGTCCTCGTCGATCTCATAGACATAGGCATCCACCGGCGTGTTGTCGTAACTCACGTCCGGCAGGCGCACCTCGCCGTTGTGGTTACAGCCGCAAAGCAAAACGCACACGAGAAGGCAGGCGACCGCCGCCGCAAAAATTTTCTTCATAGCAAACGACCTCGTTTCCTAAAAGGTTAAAAAACTATACTGTTATTATAAAGCACGTCGCGGGATTTGGCAAGGCTTTTTTCATAAAAGAAAACCGCCCTCGTTTGAGGGCGGTTTTTAAAAGACTCAGTTTTGGCGGAATTTCTCGAGAAGATCCACGATCTTTTGGTGCGGATCGAGGATTTTTTCCACCGAGAAGTCCTGGTTGAGCGCCGCGATGAAGTAGGAGACGTATTTGCCCATATCCACCTCGTAGAACCACGGGCGGGAGAGCAGCTCCGGCGTGCGGTAGGTGAGGTTGGTACCGAGGATGCCGGAGATGATGCCGTCTTCATACGCTTTGTCGAACGCGTCGAGACCGTTGGCGAACAGCGCATAGGTCGCATAGGCGAACACGCGGTTGGCGTTGCGCTTTTTCAGCTCGTACGCGATGTCCAGCATCGAGTCGCCGGAGGAGATGATGTCGTCCGCGACGAACACGTCTTTGCCCTCGACCGAGTTGCCGAGATATTCGTGGGCAACGATCGGGTTGCGGCCGTTGACGATCGTCGAGAAGTCGCGGCGTTTATAGAACATACCGAGATCCACGCCCATGATCGAGGCGTAGTACATATTGCGGTGCATCGCGCCGACGTCCGGGCTGATGACGGCGAGGTGATCGCGGTCGGGTTTGATGTCCGGGACGCTCCTGAACAGCTTTTTCAGCGCCTGGTAGGACGGCATCAGGTTGTCGAAGCCCATCAGCGGCACGGCGTTTTGCACGCGCGCGTCGTGGGCGTCGAAGGTCACGATGTTCGCAACGCCCATCGCCTGCAGCTCTTGGAGCATCGCGGCGCAGTCGAGCGATTCGCGGTAGTTGCGGCGGTGTTGACGGCCGCCGTAAAGAATCGGCATCACCACGTTGATACGGTGGGCTTTACCGCCGACCGCCTGGATGATGCG
>JAZUKW010000078.1:0-5402 GCA_045643425.1 Acutalibacteraceae bacterium | reverse complement strand
AAAATGCTTTTGAGCGAGGAGACCGAGTGCTTCTGCTTCCTCGCCGGTCACGAGTCCTTTGCCGCCGCCGAGGGCGCTATTAAAATCGCCCTCAACGCGAACAAAGTGCGTGAGAAGAAACTCCGCGTTATCCTGAACGGTCTCGGCAAAGACGCCGCCTACATCATCTCCCGTATCAACGGCTTCACCTATTGCGAGACCGAGTTTGATCCCTACACCGAGACCGTGAAAGTGACCAAGGAGATCCCGTTCTCCAAGGGCCCGCGCGCGGACGTGAAATGCTACGGTGCGGACAACGTGCCGGAGGGCGTGGCGATCATGAAGCTCGAGAACGTGGGCGTTTCCATCACCGGTAACTCTACGAACCCGACCCGCTTCCAGCATCCGGTCGCCGGCACCTACAAAAAATGGGCGATCGAGAACGGCGTCAGCTACTTCTCGGTGGCTTCCGGCGGCGGCACGGGCCGTACGCTCCACCCGGACAACATGGCTGCCGGCCCGTCCTCTTACGGTATGACCGACACCATGGGCCGTATGCACTCCGATGCCCAATTTGCGGGTTCGTCCTCCGTCCCGGCGCACGTCGAGATGATGGGCCTCATCGGTATGGGCAACAACCCGATGGTCGGCGCGACCGTCGCCTGCGCGGTGGCTGTCGAAGAAGCGTCCAAATAAGTTGCTTTTTACAAAAACCCCTCCCGATGTTCGGGAGGGGTTTTCTTTTTATTTTCGCAATTTTACCGGCACCTCTTCGGCGATGTTTTCCGTCACCTTGTAGGTGGCGGTCAGCGTAACGCCGGTTTTGTCGGCGGTGACCGTTTCGGCGCGGGAGAGGATTGTGGCGTCGGAGAACAGCATCGAGGCGGCGACGGCTTCGCGGCGCATGGCTTCGGCTTTGGCTTGCGCTTTGGAACGGCGAACGGAGACGGTGATCGGTTCTTTCAGCGTCTGCCGTGTGACCGACAGCGGCATCTCCCGCCCGAATAGCGTGAGCGGACGAACGACCGTGTCGGACGGCCACGCGGCAACGTCAAGTGAGGTATACAGCGGCGCGGACATTCCAAACCCCGACAGCGTATAGCGGCGAATCGTCTTCCCGGAGGGCTGTACCGTCGTTTCGCAAAAGGGGACGGTGACGCTGATGACGCGCTCGGTTTCGGCAAACACCTTGCCGGTGGCGCGTCGCAACAGCGGGCCGGCCTCCGTCTCCACTACGCCGGTGGCGAGAAGCGTTCCCTTGGTGACGCCCTCGCCGACAAGACAGATCCGCTTACCGCTCGTCACCTCACAGCGGGTGATCACGCCGTCCCGCGTTGCCACCAAATTAGACAGCACCACGTCGGAAAGATCGTCCGACGGCGTAACGGTGCGGGGAAACACCGACACGTGCGCCACACAGCCGGACAAATTGACCGACAGCGCGGCGACGCGCGGCAGCTCCACCGGCGCGCTCCAGCGAATATCAAGAGGCGAAAGCGATCGCTTCTCCGCGCCGATTTTGACGCGGTGATCCGCCAGATACGCGAAAATTTCCTCCTGCAACGCGGGGGAGAGCGTGGCGTCGCTGTCTTCACAATGCAGCTCGATCACCCAAATGCGCGGGCAAAGGAGCAAAAACAGCAGTACCGCCACGGCAAATCCGATGGGAATACCGACACGGCGGCAACGGCGCGCCAGGTGATAGAGCAGCCCGCGCTTTTTTTGAAGCGATACGCGCATTCCCGTATGCCGTACCGGCGGCAAAAACCGTTTGTAGTCGGCGGCGGTACAAGAGGCCGTAAAGCCGTTTTCAAAAAAGCGCAGCTCCCACAGCTCCACGCCGGCACGCTGTAGGCGGGCAATCAGCCGCTTGGCGTCGCCGCCCTCGGCTTTAAAGCGAACGGTGGTTTGTAAGCGTATCCGATCGAAAAACACCCTGCCGCCTCCTATTCAAATTCAATAGAGGACAACCGCCCCTCCAGCACGGCGCTTTCCTTGTCAAAGGCGGAAAGACACAATTCCCGCCCCCGAAACCGCAGGGTGTTTTTTCCCACACGTATGACCAGCGCATCCTCGCCGCATTCCGCGATCTCGCACGTGCCGTCCATCAAAACACGGCGATCGCCGAATATCTCAAGATGGGCGATCGCGGGGAGCGGCACGCCGGAGGAGACGAGCAACGACGTGACGTTTTGTGTGAGCTTTTGTGCCATGCTACCGCCGTCCTTTCGCTTTACTGTATGCGCCGGCGGCGGGAATAATACCCCGCTTCGTGAATAGAGATGAAAGGCGGGGGGTGACGGCGTGAAAACGGTAACGGTGCGGTTGACGACGACAAAAAAGGCGGCGGCACTTTTTGGCTTTTTGGTGCTGTGTGCGGTGCTGTTGCTTTTTCCGAGCGCCGTAAAAAGCGGCGTTTCGCGCGGGCTTGCCGTGTGCGGAAACGTGCTTGTGCCGACGCTGCTGCCGTTTATGGCGCTCGCATTCTTTTTGGTGGAAAGCGGGCTTGCGGACAGTATCGGTAGGAGGCTCGGTCGGGTGACGAGTGCGCTGTTCGGGCTTCCCGGGTGTACGGCGGCGGGGATCTGCCTTGCGTTTGTCGGCGGGTATCCTGCCGGAGCCGCCGCCTGCGCAAAACTCATCGAGCGCGGGCAACTGCAAGTAGACGATGCCCGCCGTATGATGCGCTTTTGTGTGGTGGCGGGCCCCGCGTTCGTGGTGGGAACGGTGGGAGCGGAGCTGCTCGGCGATCCGCTTCACGGCTTTTTGCTTTTGGCGGCACAATGGACGGCGGCGCTTTTCATCGGTGTGATCGGCGGCCGCGGCCATCGAAACGCGCGTCCTTCGCCGCCGCCTGCGTCGCCGCCAAAACCGCTGCTTTCCGCGGCGGCGGTCGCGGTAGGGGATGCCGCGCGGGCGATGCTGACGGTATGTGGGTTTGTAACGGTGACGACCGGCTTTTTGTCCGTGCTGGATGCGGTGGGATTGCCGCCGCTCGTAACCGACGTTGCCGCCGTTTTGTCGGAGGTGTCGGTGGGCTGCCTCGCCGTCGCGCCGAACGCGTTGCTTTTGGCGGCGTGTATCGGGTTCGGCGGGCTGTCGGTGTTCGGACAGATCGCGGCGCTGTTTCGCTTTCCGCTGTTAACACGGGACTTCTTCGCCGCCAGAATTACGCACGCCGCGCTCGCCACTGTGTTTTCGTGGGTGCTGTTTCGGCTTTTTCCGCTGCCGGTGGCGACAGCGGCTGCGGCGTATGAGCGCGTGGTGCCGTTTTCCTGCGGATTTACCGGCTCGGCGGCGTTGCTCGCGACACTTGCCGTCGCCGTTTTGTCGTTGCCGCAAAAAGGAACATAAATTTTCTTGCATTTTTCGGCGGCGTATGCTATACTGCAACAAGAAAGGGGTGAGCGGGATGAAACGCAAGCTTTACGGCAACCGTATCGAGTCGAAATGTGAATATTGTCATTTCGGTCGCCGCGTGGCAGACCGCCAGACGATCCTTTGCGCCAAGCGCGGTGCGGTCGCGTCTACGTTTTGCTGTAAGAACTACGAATACGACCCCTTAAAGCGGATGCCCGCCCGCCGTGTGCAACCGATCGCTCCCCCAAACGGAGAAGAATTTAAGCTGTAAATAAGAAAAGCCGCAGACGATCGTCTGCGGCTTATTTTTTGTCGTGCTCAATGAGATAGTCCACCGTCACGCCGAAATAGTCGGCGATTTTGATAAGTTCACGAATACCGGGCTCGCGCTCGCCGGTTTCATAGCGGCTGATGGTGTTTTGGTTGGTGTTCAAATCCATTGCCAATTTCAGTTGGGAAATGTTTCGCTTAAGGCGCAATTCTTTTAATCGCATAATTTCACCTCTTGACAATATTATCCCACAATGGTATAATGCGAATATCCCGATTTGGTATATTTTAGGAGGAAAGATTATGGAAAATCAAGAAATGCAAGTACAGCAACCGGAAATTCCGCAAACTCCGCAACCTGTCAAAAAGACATCGGGGCTCGGGACGGCCGCTCTTGTGCTCGGAATTATCGCGATTGTTTTGTCATTCATTCCGATTATTCGCGTTCTTGTGTACGTGCTGGGACCGTTGGCTCTTATTTTCGGATTGATTAGTTGGATTCAAAAAAAGAGCGTCGGCGTGGCGGCTACCGGAACGATTATGGGTGCGCTCGCTATCATTCTTACGATTTTGTTGCAAATTGCAACGGTTGCAGCTGTGGATCATGCGGTGAAGAAAACTTTTGGTGAAGATGAAACGAGCGTTGTGAGCGAGGCTTCTGAAGAAGGTGTTGTCAGCGAAGTGGTTACACAACCGCAAACGCAGAAACAGATGACGGCGGCGGAGTTGGAAGCCGAGTTAGCAAAGCAAGAGGTGCGCGTTACTTCAACGAAATATGTTATTCAAGATGAAACATACAAATATCTTTATCCGGATGCGCTTCGTGCGATTGTGAAAAATGATTCTCCGGTGGATATTCGGGATGTTGAACTTGCATATGCGGCATGGGACAAGAACAATCTTCCCGTGAAAATTAAAACAAACAATTTTACTGACAACGCGAACTATATCAGTAGAGCCTCTGGTGAAATCAATCTTGTTTCAGGCGGAACATGGGGGAGTGATAGCGGGTTGGAATTAGCGGCGGATTGCCCAGATATATCGAAAATCAAGGCGATTGTACGCGAGTATACTGATTTTGACGGAAACACTTGGGAAAATCCGTTGTACGAACAATGGCTTGAAATTTATGAAGGGAAAAAACTTTCTTAAATAGTTTATGTCTAAGCCCCTCTCGATTGAGAGGGGCTTATTTTTACGGATTTTTGGAAAGGGACGTCGAGGGCGCTGTCCCCTACAATTTTCGTTTTCCCCTTACACCGTGCCGGTGACGGTGATGGTGGTGGTGCCGGGGTTTGTGATCCATTCGCCGGTCGTCGGGTCTTGGGTGTAGGTGGCGGCAGGAACGGTGAACGCCGTCGGGCCGGTTTCAAACACGCCGGTCGCCGGAGTATAGGTGTAATCGTTGCCTGCGTTGCGGCCGACGCCGTCAATCGTGACGGCAATCGGGCCGAGAATCGGGTTAAACGTGTCGCGGACAATGACGTTGTCGCCCGCATCGGTCGCCACGTTACCGCTGTTTTGAATCACGAAGGTGTAGGTGATTTGTCCGTTCTCGGTCACGGTCGTGGGCGAGAGGGATTTGGAAATCGTCAGCTGCGGACGGCTGTCCGGCAAAATGGTTGCGGTCGCGTCGATCGGCGCGGCAATGCCGACACCGGAGACGGACGCCGTGTTGACCACCGGGCCGCTCACGTCAAGCGGCGCAAAGTTGTTGACCGCCGCTTCGTACACGACCATCGCGTTGCCGCCGGCGGGGACGGTCAGTCCGGTCACCTGCATCGGCGGGCCCG
>JAZUKW010000077.1:0-12031 GCA_045643425.1 Acutalibacteraceae bacterium | reverse complement strand
CTCGTTCGGGTTTTATAAAAAGCCGAAAGCACAGCGGCTTACCTATCTCACCATGAACGACAGCCAGATTATCACCCGCTATCTCAACGACCGCGACTATTACTACGTGTTCGATAACAAAACCGTGTTCGACAAACGGTTTGAGAAATATCTCCGCCGCCGCTATTTTGATTTGCGCGAGGCGGATGCGGAAACGCTCCGCGATTTCTGCGAGGAAACGTCCACGTTTTTTGCCAAAGCCACCGAAAAATGCGGCGGCGAGGGCATTCGTCGCGTGGAAGTGACCGCCGATACCGATTACAACGCGCTGTTCTCCGAGTTGATGGAAAACGGGCAGTATCTTATCGAAGAGCCGATTAAACAGCACCCGAAAATGAGCGAACTTTGCCCGACTTCGATTAACACGGTGCGTATCGTCACCGTACGGATGGACGACGTCGCCCACTTTATGTACGCGCTCGTGCGTATGGGCAACGGCGGCTGTGTCGACAACGTGTCGAGCGGCGGTATGTATACGTCCGTCGGCGAGGACGGCAAGCTGTCCCGCCCCGCCTTTTGCGACAAAACCGGGCTTTACTATGACGAGCATCCGCTGACGCATACCGTGTTTAACGGGTTCGAGATCCCGTTCTTCAAGGAAGCGGTCGCGATGTGTAAGGAAGCCGCGTTCGTCGAGCCGCACATGCGGTACGTCGGCTGGGACGTGGCGATCACGCCGGACGGCCCGGTGTTCGTCGAGGGCAACAACCTGCCCGGCTACGATATGTGCCAAAACGCCCGCCACCGCGACGAGGGCATCTTGCCCCGCTTCGAGGAAGTGCTGGGAACGAAGATCCGCGATTTGAAATAAGCGATAGACGAGAAAAAGGAGGGGAGTACCGTGGAAAAAACCAAACGCTTGCGCCGCTTTTTGCCGAAAGATCACTATGCGCTGTTGGCGTTCGGTCTGGTGTTCGGGTTGGCGCTCGTGCTGTTTTTGCCGTTTCTTTTGACCACCCGCGGCTACTTTACCTACTACGGCGACTTTAACGCGCAGCAGCTCTCGTTTTACCGTATGGCGCACGATGCCGTGCGTGCCGGCGCGTGGGGTTGGGATTGGAATACCGACCTCGGCGTCAACTTTATCGGTTCTTACAGCTTTTATTTGCTCGGCAGCCCGTTTTTTTGGCTGACGATCCCGTTTCCGTCTGCCGCCGTGCCGTATCTGATGGCGCCGCTGCTTATGCTCAAAATGGCGTGTATGTCGCTCGGCGCGTATCTGTATTTAAAACGCTTTGTCAAAGCGGAATACGCCGTTCTCGGCGCGGTGATGTATGCGTTTTCCGGCTTTTCGATTTACAACATCTTCTTTAACCATTTCCACGAGGCGATGGTGTATCTGCCGTTTATTCTGCTCGGGCTTGAGCGGAATCTCAAGGACGGAAAGCGGGGAATGTTCGGGATCTTCCTCTTTTTGTCGGCGCTCAACAACTACTATTTCTTTATCGGTCAGGCGATCTTTTTGCTGATGTATTTCGGCATCCGCGCCTGGTCGGGCGAATGGGAGCTGAACGCAAAAAAAATCATCGGCGTGTTTACCGAGGCGATCCTCGGCACGGCGATGGCGGGGATTTTCCTGCTTCCGAGCTTCTTCGCCGTGATCCAAAACAACCGCACCGGCAATCTCGTTGCCGGGTGGAACGCCTTGTACTACACGCAGCCGCAGCGGTTTTGGGATATTCTTCACAGCTTCTTCTTCCCGCCGGATATTCCGGCGCGGCCCAACTTTTTCCCCGATGCGGATAACAAGTGGTCGTCGATGTCCGCGTGGCTGCCGATGGTGGGCGCTACCGGCGCGATCGCGTATTTTCAGTATAAAAACCACAAGGATTGGCTGCACCGTCTGCTGATCGTGCTGACCGTGTGTGCGCTGGTGCCACTGTTTAACGCGATGTTCCAGCTCTTTAACTCGCAATACTACGCGCGCTGGTTTTATATGTTCACCCTGATGCTCATTGTTGCCACCGTCAAAGCGCTCGAGGATTCCGAGCCGCGGGAGGACGGCGTTCCCACCGACGTGCGGTGGGGTCGCGCATTCGGGTGGAGCGCCGGGATCATCGTGTTCTTTACGCTGATGATCGGCGTTGTGCCGAACAATTGGCGGCCGGAGGACGGCAACTACGTTTTCGGCCGCGAGAACACGCCGGAGCTGTTTTGGGCGTACGTTGTGATCGCGCTGATCGGGCTTTTGGCGTTGGGCGTTTTGCTGTATATGCGCCGCCGCGCCAAGGAGATTTTCTTCCGCTGGGCGACGCTTGCGCTGGCGGTGATTTGCCTCGGCTACAGCTGGGTGATGATGGGTCAGGGCCACGGCGTCTCCGTCTACGTGCCGAACTTCGTGGTCGAGCGGGCGATCGAGGGCATCGACAAGGTGCATCTCCCCACCGACCAAACGGGTGAATTCGTGCGTATCGACTCGCCGGACTGCATCGACAATCTCGGCATCTTTTGGCAGCGTCCGTGTATCAACGCGTTCCATAGCGTGGTGCCTGGCTCGATCCAAGAGTTTTACGGAACGATCGGTATTCAGCGCTCGGTGGGCAGCCGCCCCGAAACGAGCCATTACGCGCTGCGTTCGCTGACCTCGACCCGATACGTGTTCGACTACGCCAACAACGAGGAGCCGAAATACGAAAAGGGGTCGAGCAAGTATTTTGCCGATTCCAGCTCGACGACGAAAATGCCCGGCTATACCTACGCGCTCGAAACGAACGGCTTTTTCGTCTACGAAAACGAGAACTATATTCCGATGGGCTTCACCTACCAAAACTACGTGACCCGCACGGAATACGAAACCCTTACGAACGAAAACCGCGAACTGCTTTTGGTGCGCGCGCTCGTGGTGGAGGATGCGGACGAGAGCAAGGTGTCGCCGCTTCTCAACCATTTGGACGTGGGGAGCCAGCAGTTTTCTTACGATTGGTTCAAGGTGGATTGCGAGAACCGCAAAAACGGCGCGGCGTCCGCGTTTGAAACGACAAAAACCGGGTTTGTCGCCGAGGCGACCTTGCCCGCCGACAACTATCTGTTCTTCAGCGTGCCTTATGAAAAAGGCTGGTCGGCGACCGTCAACGGTCAGCCGACGGAGATCGTAAAAGCGGATGCCGGATTTATGGCGGTGAAATGTCCCGCGGGCGAATGCAGCGTGGAATTCACCTTTAAAACGCCCGGTCTTGCGCTCGGCGCGTTGGCGTCCGGCGGCGCGGCGGTGCTGTTCTTGCTGTACGCGCTGTTTTTCGACAAGATTCCGTTCCCCGTGCGGAAAAAACGCGAGGAAATCCCGGCGGCAGAGGAATAAACCCTTTACACCGCTTAAAATCTGTGATATACTGTTACGGTAACAAACTTTAGGAGGTACGAGATATGGCTGAAAAGAAAGAGCCGGTCGAGAAAAAGGAACCGGCCGAGAAAAAGGAACCGGCAAAGAAACCCGCTGCGAAAAAAGAGACGGCGGCGAAAAAAGAGAAATCTCCGTTTTTGCTGTATAAGGGTCGCCCGCTGGTGCGCTCCGGCGATACGATCTACTACGGCAAGATGAACGAGAAGTACGTCGTGATGCTGCAGATCCTTTCCAAAGGAGAGAAAAACGGCGTTACTGTGGCGGAAAAGGTGAAGGTGCAGGTCATCGCCACCGATCCGACGCTGTTGCCGCCCGCCAACATCATCAAGACCAGCGACAAGGTCGGCCTTTACAACGCCTTGGATCTGGGCGCTGTGTGGCTGGAGCGCGCGCTCGCGGGAAAACTGTCGTAACAAACCAATAAAAAAGAGCCGTCCGGTTGGACGGCTCTTTTTTTATGCGATTTTATTCTTGCGGCTTATCCGCAACACCTTTGTTGAAGATAAACAGCTTCGAGAAGACGTAGTTTAAAATCAGCACGATGATGTTGCAGAGGATTTTGGAAATGCCGCCGGAAACGTGCAGCCAATCGACGAGCAAAATCATACCGCCGAGGTCGATGAGGTAGGTGAGCGCTCTTGCGCCGAAGAACATTCCCGCCTCGCGCAGAAGCTCTTTGAGGCCGGTGGTCTTGCTGTGGAACACGAATACCTTGTTGGTGAAATAGGCGAAGATGACCGCCGCAAACCACGCGATGGTGGTGGACAGCCACGTGGGCATAAGGAACCACAGGTCGCACAGGTTGAACGTAACGAGGTTTGCGATGGTGGCGAACACGCCGAAGATGAAATAATCGACGATCTCGCGCGGAACGACGATGCAAACGAGGATGACGAACGCCATACCGACAACGCCGCACAGCATAAACAGCAGCGCGAGCAGGTCGAATTCGCTTCCGCGAAGCATCGGCAGCAGCGCGCCGAGCACCGAGAGCAGTCCGCCGACGTAAAGGGCGGGAAGCAGGGCCTTTTTGCCCTCTTCGCGGCGCTCGCACGCGGCGAGCCACGCAAACCACGTCGGCACAGCCAGCACGCAGGCGTAGAGGAAGAAGAGCATCCACTTGCCGCCGAACAGCTTGACCATATCGCCGATGAGCAGCTTGATGACGGTATACATCAGGTCTTCGCCGGAGGCGATCAGCGACGTGTGAACGTCGGATGCCAAGAATTGCACCACACAGATACCGGCGGCGGAAAGCGCCGTCAAAACGACCCACAGAATCTTATGCCACCGTTTGCGCGGCGTCGTTATCTCGGGAGTGTTGTTCGTTTCGGCCATGGCGGTCACGTCCTTTCTTTTCGAGAACTCAATAGGATTTCATCGTGTAGTTGCCGTCGGGATCGTACAGCACGAAGGCGGCGGTTTTTCCGTTTTGCGCGCGGAGCGCTTTCAGCTCGGCAGCCACATTTTGGTCGGTGGTGTCGTAAGCTTGGATAAACGGGAGCAGCGCGGGCTGCTTTTGTTTGTCGATCAGCTTCACCCGCAGCTTGGTCTGCTTGAGCGAAAGCTCCACCGCTTTGCCGGGATCGGTCTCCGGGTTGCGGAGCGTCTCTTCGCCGACGGTCAGCTTTTTGCCGAGCGAGTCGGGGAACAAAAGCGGGGACACCGCGCTCGCCCCGAAGTTGAGCGGGTTGCCGCCGTAGACGGCGGTGCTGTCGCTGAAGGTGGCGAGACCGGGCGCGCAGACGATGACCGCGGCGTCGGAGTTCACCTTTTTGGCGCTCGCTTTCGTGTCGGCGACGAATTTCGCCAGCACGTCGAGCTTCGACAGCGACGAGAATTTCGTCGAGCCGAACGACGCGGCGTAGGTCTGGTACGGGAATTGCACCCCGGTGAGCATCACGTCTTTAAAGCCGAAGCCCACAAGCTCCGAAACGTAGCCCTGCATATACGCGTGCGCTTCGGGTGCGTAGGGGTTGAGCCACGGCTTGCCGCCGCGCGCCTGGGTATTATCGAGCCAGATAAAGGACGCGTCGCCGGCATACAGCACACGCGCATCGTCCATTTTGCGGGCGGCGGTGGGATCCTCAAAGCAGCACAGACGCGGAATGGTCAGCACGCCCTGCTTTTCGCAGAACGCGGCAAACGCTTTGAGATCGGCGACGGAAAGCGACGTTTTGGCAACGCAGGCGGCTTTTTTGGCACCCGCCGTTGCGGAGGCGTAATATACCGCGCCGGTTTCGTCCTTGAGGTCGAACACCACGGCGTTGAGGCCCGCTTTTACGGCGGTTTTTACCATAGCCTCCCGCGCATCCTTCGCGAGCAGGGTCTTTTGCGGCATATAGAAGCCGTGGACCTCCGCAAGAGAGGGGAGCGCCGGCGTGGCGGGAGCGGTCGTCGTGGTGACGGCGGCGGTGGTGGAAGCGGGCGCGGACACCTCGCTGACCGTAGAGGTAGCGGGAGCGGGATCTTTGCGGGAAAGACCGTTTCCGATCCATTTCACGGTCAACACACCGAGGCCGCACAGCGCCGCCAGCAAAACGACAACGCCGAGCCCTTTCCACGGGATATGAAACCGACGCCGCCGCGAAAAGCTGTGGCGGTTACGGCGAATTTTTCTTCTTCGAGTCAAGAAAAAGCCCTCCTTTGGGGAAATTAAATAAACGAAATATCGGCGGCAAAGCCGCACAGTGCCAACGCGATAATGCCGAGATACAAGAGCTGGGAGGGAAGTCCCGCAAACGCCTTTGGCATATCCGGGTGACTCATACGGTCGATTCCCTCGCCGAGCAGCAGAAACACGAGGAAGAAGCCGATGCTCGCACCGGCGGCAAGACCGACGGAGACGGCAAGTCCGGCTTGGAATTGGTGGTTGGCGATAAGCCCCACGCCGGTAACGACCGTGTTGATCGCGGCATAGGGAAGCAGGGCGCGCACGTTGTTATACAGCCGAGGCGCTGCGAGCTTCAAGATGCCGGTTGCCAGCAAAAACCACGTGGCGGAGATCGCAATAAGAATCACCGGACGCAGCAGCTTGGCGGTTTCGCCGGTGCCGAGGGCATGGTCGATGGGGTGGAAGCACAGCACGGTGGCTACCGAAAAGACCAGCAGGCAGACGGCAAAGGTGATGCGGTTTTCGGGGCGGCGCGTCAGGCGAAGGGCCAGCGCCGTGCCGATACCGGTGGTCAGCACCAGGTTTTGGAAAAACGCGGCGGCAAGAAAATACAAGAGAGCGTTTGCAAACTCACTCATGCTCCGCACCTCCCGTCTCCGCCTCGTCTGCGTTCAGACGGCGGCGATTTTCGGTCAGCGCTTTTACGCGCTGCAGCAAAGCGGCCAAAAGCCCGATAAGCAGGAAAGCGGCAAAGGGTTGGGCGGCTTCCGGCAGGTCAACGGGCAGCGGCAGCGGCAGATCCCACAAGGTACGGCGGGCGGCGATCTCGCGCACGGCGCCGGTCAGACACAGCACCACGCCGAAGCCGAGCGCCGACGCGAACGCGTCGAGGAATCCCGCCATCGGGTCAAACGCGCCTACGGCGTTGTCGCCGTGATAGGCGAACAGCGTCGTCACCGACAACAGCGGCAAAAAGAGATACAGCGCCGCATACAGCTCGGTGGAGACGGTCGCGTTGATGAGATACGCTTCGCCGCAAAGAAGCAGGGAAGCGAACAGCGTATGCACCGTGATGCGCAAGGCGCCGGTGAGCCGTTTGCAAAAGGCGAGCATAAACAGATTGGTGGCGATCAGCGTCACGGTGGCACACAAAAACAGTGTGACACCGGCTTTTAAAGTGGTGGCGCCGCCGATCAGCGGGCAAAGACCGACACCCTCGACAAGCACCAGGTTGTCGGTCACGGCGCGATCCAAAAAGAGATTGCGATAGGTTTTTCGGGAGCGACGAGGCATCAGACGTCACGCTCCTTTCGTTTTTCGCGTCGAGGACGCGTCAACCGCCACGCGGCGCGGTCACACACGTTGGAAAGCGTGTTGCAAAGCAATAGCGCGAAGCAGAAGCCCTCCTCAAACCGGCCGATGTGACGCAGCAGCATGGTAAGGGCGCCCACCATTACACCGTAAAACACGTGCGCCAGCGGGTGACGGGGTGAGGTGACGGGATCGTTCAGCATAAACACGGCGCCGAACACGAGATACCCGGAGCAAAGCTCAAACAGAATGCTTTGGTACCACGTGACGTCCGCCGCGCGGGGACACAAGGCGGCGATGACCGCGCAGGTGGCGAGGCAGGAGATCGTGAGCAGCGGCGCGGCGGCGCGGCGGGCAAATAGGTACACCGCTCCCGCACACAGCACCAAAATGGCGACGGTGCCGATCGCACCGGTGACCTGCCCGACCAACAGATCCACAGAGGAGAACGCGGTGCTGCCGCCGGTTTTCAAAAGACCGGCAGGGGACGAGCTGAGCGTGACGTCGGTATTAAAGACGGTCAGTGGAATGGCTGTTCCCTTTGCAGGGTAGGCGAACACGTGATGCGAGAAGCATTGCGTGACGAACGCCACACCCGCGGCGGCGGGGTTAAAGAGGTTGCGTCCGCTTCCGCCGAAGGGGATCTTCACAAGCAGAATGGCAAACGCATCCGCCGCGATCGCCACGAACAGCGGTACGGAGGCGGGCATCAAAAGACCGATGATCAGTCCGGTGACGGCGGCGGTGCCGTCCGAAAGGGTGGACGGCTTGCGGGCGACCAGACAGCCGAGATATTCAAAGAGCATGGCGGCCGCGACCGAGACGCCGCAGACGATCAAGGCGCGCACGCCGAACAGCACCGCGCCGAAAACGGCGGCGGGCAACAGCGCGAACAGCACGTCGAATGACAAGGAAGATACCTTTACACTGTTTTTGGAGAACGGGGCTTTTCGCAGGTTATTCATAATCGTGCACCCCCCAATGAAGCATAACGCGGAGGCTTTCCTCCGTGCCCTGTCGCACTAAATCGGCGACGGGGCGGTTGGCGGGGCAGACGACCGAGCAGGCGTTACAGCCGTCGCAGTCCCGCGGGGAGAGATACGGCAGCATCCGAAACTGCCGGTTTTCCACCCGGCGGCCGATTTCATACGGCAGCAGGTGTTTATGACAGACCGCGGCGCACCGCCCGCAGCCGATGCAGGCGTGGGCGGCGGTTTCTTTCGGCTTTTTCATCGCCAGCACGCAGGTGACGGGGAACAGAACAGGCAACTCGTCCGATTCGACGGCAACGCCGGTGAAGCTGTCGCCGAGGACGTAGTAGGCGGGTTCCTCGATCAAACCGCACAGCGAAAACACCTCCGACAGCGGGGTGCCGTTCGGCACGATCACGTTGGAGGGCAGGGACACCGCGTCGCCGGCCACGGTGACGATGAGGCGGCCGTGGCGCTCGCCGAAGGCGCAGGCACGATACAGCGCGAGGCACGCTTGGATACCGATACACACGTCCGCTCGTTTTTTGAAAACGGTGCGGTGAGGATAGACGTCGCGCCGATCGGCGGTCAGCCGCCCTTTCGGGAGCAGCGCCTCGATTTCTTTGAACGTCGGTCTGTCCGCGCGCAGCAGCACGGTGTACTCCGCCGCGCCGACCGCTTTGGCGGCCAACATCAAACCGTCGGCACACAGCGAGCCGTAAGCGCGCAGCGTCGCGATTCCCGCCGAGCCGTAAGGCTGGTCGTTGACGGCGTCCGCAACCAACAGCGCCGGCGGATTTTCCGCAAGCGCTTGTAATTTATCGTATAAAAGGGTGCCGTCCAGCTCGTCCACAATGGCGGCGTTGCGGCAGGCTTCGAGAATGTCCTCAGAAGAGAGGGTGAACACGTCCGTAGGGGCGGGCTCCTCCTCGGTTAAGGTCAGCGCATCCAGCTCCACGTATTCCGTATCGCCGAAAAGCGGGTGGGTCAACGTCTTTTGACCGGCGATGATGCCGGTGACGGGGGCGTAAAGCGGCTGTTCGCCGTCGGTCAATTTCTGCCCGCGGGTGACAGTGTCGTACGTCTCGACCGAAAGCGCAGGGTGCGCTTGCTGCTCGCCGTCGGTCGTGTCGCGAGCGGGAAGCGGCAACAGTAGCTTTGGCATTTGACACAGCTCCAGCAGGGGCAGGAATGCGGCAGGCTCTTTTTCCGAGGGGAACGAGAGCGCATATTGCGGGTAGGTCACGGACATAACGACACCTCCTTTTTGAATGAGTTTCCACCGTTTCCCGCTTGCAAAACCGCGCGTTCTCTCATAGAATGAAAAAGGGGGTGAACGCCGTGGAACGGGAACGGTTGGGGAACGGAAATTACCGTGTATTTGTCAGCGATGAGGAATTGCGGGAATGGGGCTTGAGCTTTGACGGGCTGGACGGAAATTCTCCGACCACCAAGGCCCTGCTCTCTGCTATTTTGACCGCGATCGGCGCCGAAGAGGAATGGGGCGCCGACGGAGTGACCGCCGAGGCATTTCCGGCCGAGGGCGGTTGTTTTTTGCTGTTGTCGGGAAGACACCGGTACGCCCGTAAGCGTCGCCGCCGCCCGCTGATCGCGGTATTTTCCGATGCGGACGGGTTGTTTTCCTTTTCCAAAGCGGTCGCCGAAACCGAAGCGGCCAGCGCGCTGTATACGTGGAACGGCAACGCGGTTTTGGTTGTCGATACGGATACGAAGCGCGAGGAGGCGCTGCTTTGGGAGTTCGGCGCCGAAACGGCATACGGAGCGACGGCCGCCGCGTTTTTAGCGGAGCACGGCACGCTCGTTTTTGCCGATCACGCGTTACAGCGACTGAACGAACTTGGTTAAATCGGCGGCATCGGCGTCGTTGAAAAACGCGCTGCCGACAACGACCACGTCGCAGCCCGCATCGGCGCACGCCTTGGCGGTATCGCGGTTGACACCGCCGTCGATCTCGATGACGAAATCGAGGCCGCGGCGCTCGCGTTCTTTCACGAGAGCTTCCACCTTCGGGAGCATATCCGCCATAAAGTGTTGGCCGCCGAAGCCGGGCTCAACGGTCATGATCAGCACGAGCGACAACTCGTCGAGATAGGGGAACACGTCTTCGACCGCGGTTTTCGGCTTTACGGTCAGCGCCGCTTTTTTGCCGCGCTCTTTGATGTGCGCGATCGTGGCGGCGATCGGCGCGTCGCTTTCTACGTGGAAGTTGACAATATCCGCGCCCGCGTCGATAAACGCGTCGATGAGGCGGTCGGGGTATTGCATCATCAGGTGTACGTCAAACGGCAGATCGGTCACGGGGCGCAGGCGCTTGATGACCGGAGGGCCGAAGCTCAGGTTCGGGACGAACACGCCGTCCATTACGTCGAGGTGGACCATATCCACGCCCGCGCGCTCAACGAATTTCAATTCTTCGCCCATTTTGGCGTAGTCGCAGGTGAGGATCGAGGGGGAAATCTGCATACCGTACACACTCCTTACAAATCGAGAATTTCGGGGATCTCGGAAACGGACGTTACCGTCGGAACGTCGGCCGCCAAATGTAGGCCGAACGCATCGACGTAGATAACGCGCATACCGGCTTTTGTCGCGCCGGATAAATCGTAATAGGGATGATCGCCGACGTAGACGCAGTCGGCGGGGGAAACGCCGAGCCGAGCGGCGGCGCGGCGGAAGATCTCGGGGTCGGGCTTGCGGATGCCCTCGTCGCCCGAAACGACCGAGACGTCGAGCAGAGGACGAAGCCCGGAAACGTCTAATTTTCGGCCCTGCATCGAGCTGTAGCCGTTGGTAATCAGCCCGACGAGAACGCCCTTTTGCCGCAGCATCGTAAGCGTGCCGACGGATTCGGGGAACAGCACCGTTTCGCTTGCGAGCACCTGGCGGCACTCGGCGGTAAGCTCGTCGATCGTCGGCGGGTCTTGCCACCCCCACAAGTCGATAAGCTCTTCAAAATAAACGGGATAGGGGATGTATTTCGAGCCGTTCACGTGGGCGTGACCGTCGCCGTTGCGACGCCACATCTCGAGGGAACGGCTTTCTTGTTCTTCTTTCGGTAAATCGGGGAAATGGCGCTTTACAAAGCGGTCGGCATAGCGTTTATACGCCGCCGGACGGCTTTGGAGCGTATCGTCAAAATCGAACAGCACCGCACGCACCTTGCCCGTCGGGGCGAGGTGTTTTTTTGCGGTGGCAACGTCGAGCTCGATTTGAGCTTTCAGTTCTTCTTCGGAGGAAAACGCACGTTCCTCCCGCAAAAAGCGGACGAGGGAAACGCGGACGTCTTTTCCGTATAAATCGCCAAAGTAGTCGAAAATCGTCGTTTCGCAAAGCGGCGCGTCTTGCCCGAACGTGGGGCGGCTGCCGACGTTCGTCAGCGCCGAGTAAACGTTGCCGTCGAGCTCCACCGCCGAGAGATATACGCCGAGCCGCGGCACGGCGAAGCCGTCGCGCAGGGCGAGGTTCGCGGTGGGGAAGCCGAGCGCTTTGCCGCGGCCGAAGCCGTGCTCCACCGTACCGGTCAGCGAAAACGCGTGACCGAGCAGGCGGTTGGCAAGCGGTACGTTTCCGTCGGCGAGCGTCTCGCGGATGCGAGTGGAGCTGACCGCTTCCCCGTCGCAAAGCACCGTGTCGGCGACGACGACGCGGATTCCCTCTTTTTCGCAGAGGGATTTTAAGAGCGTTGCATCGCCCGTGCCGCCGTTTCCGAAGCGAAAATTCTCGCCGCAGGAGACG
>JAZUKW010000076.1:0-7516 GCA_045643425.1 Acutalibacteraceae bacterium | reverse complement strand
GACCGCAAATTACAAAAACTGACCTATCCCGAAGATCTCGCCGTGCTGACGGCGCTTGCGGGAGAATAAAATCAAAAATTTGGAGGGATTTCCGTGCGCGAATGGCTCAAAAGTGCGGCGGTGGAGGCTCTTTACGGATGCCTGCACCTCTTTCGCTTATGCCCCGTTCGTGCGCGGACTGTCTTTTTTTCCGCCTATGCGGGCAAGCGCGTGACCTGCAACCCCGAAGCGGTATGCAAAAAATTGCGCGCGTTGTACGGCGACGAATTTAAGATCGAATGGTGTGTACGCGACGAAAAAAGCCGCCGCGCGCTGGACGCGCAGGGCTTTAAAACCGTCGGATTTAATACCCTCGCCTACTTTTTCCGTATTCTGACCGCCAAAGCGGTGGTGTTAAACGATCTGTCCGGCTGTTCCTACCTGCCGTTCGGCAAGCGCCAAACGGTGGTGCAAACGTGGCACGGCTGCGGGCTGTATAAGAAGGTCGGTCACGACGTTCCGAACGAAACCGCGGGCTATCACCGCCGCCTGCGCCGGATCGCAAAGCAAATCGACCTTTTCACCTCCGGCTCGACGACGTTTACCAAGACCGTTATCCGCGGCGCTTTCGGCTACACCGGCGACGTGATGGAAACCGGTCTCGCCCGCAACGACAGCTTGCTCGACGAAGCCGCCCGCGAAAGCGCCAACGCGAAAGTGCGCGCGTTTTACGGGTTCGGCGAAAAAACGCCGCTCATTTTGTTTGCGCCGACCTTCCGCCAAGACAGCGATGCGGACGAAATGTGGTTTGAGGATGACGCGGTCAAGACCGCGCTTCAAAGCCGTTTTCCGAACTATAAAGTGCTTGTGCGCACCCATTATATGGCGAAAGAGGCGCAGTCGCAGACCGCGCTGGACGTCACCGCCTACCCCGATATGCAGGAATTGCTTTGCGCGGCAGACGTGCTTGTGTCCGACTATTCGTCCTGCATCTGGGATTTCTCGCTGACCGAGAAGCCCTGCTTTCTCTATGCGCCCGACCTCTCCGACTACCAATGCGAGCGCGACTTTTATTTGGATATTCACAAGTGGCCGTTCCCGCTCGCCGAAACGACCGAGGAGCTGGCACAACAGCTGTTGCAATTTGACGTCGCCGCCTATACGCAGGCGGTGCGTACTCATCTTTCGGAGCTGGGCAGTCGCGAGAGCGGCCGTGCGGCGGAAAGTCTTTGCGAATTTGTTGCCGAAAAGGCACGGTAAGGAGGTTTTTCGATGGTTTCCGTGGTTATTTTCGCCGGTGGTACCGGCGTGCGCCTGAAATCGGCGGACAAGCCGAAACAGTTTTTGGAGGTGGACGGCAAGCCCATCATCATCCGCACCCTCGAAAAATTCGCCTATCACCCCGAGGTGGACGCGATCGTTGTCGCCTGCCTCGAGGATTGGATCCCTTATCTCAACGAGCTGATCGCCAAATTTGCGCTTCCGAAAATCACCGCCGTTGTCCCCGGCGGCAAAAACGGCTTTGAATCGATCCACAACGGACTTTTGAAAGCCGCCGAGCCGATGAACGACGACGACGTGGTGCTGATCTCCGACGGTGTGCGCCCGATTTTAACGAACGCGCTCATCTCCGACTGCATCGCGACCGCGCGGGAGTTCGGCACCGCCGTTCCCTGCGTGCCGAGCATCGACTCGGTGCTGCAAAGTCCCGACGGAAAAACCTGCAAAATCGCCATGCCGCGCAACGAGATGTTCGTCACCCAAGCGCCGCAGGGCTATCGTCTTTCGCGCATTTTGTGGGCACACGGCGAGGTGGAGCGTCGCTCCCTTCCCGCTCCCGTTTCTTCGAGCGAGCTGTTTATCTCGCTCGGTGAGGAGATCCACCTTGTACCGGGCGATCAGGACAATATCAAAGTCACCACCGACTACGACCTGCACGTCTTAAAGTCCCGTTACGAATACAAAAAACGCCACGAAGCGGAGCTTGCCGACAGCGAGGATGCCGCTTCTCACGGGCTGTAACGTTCGAGAAAGGACGGATGAAACGATGAATACTCCTTTGAAAGATCTTTTGAAGCCTGCTTTGTATGCGGACGTTTTGTCCGTTGCGAAGCGGGCTTTGCCGTGGGAAAAGCTCGCAGGCAAAACCCTCTTTTTGACCGGCGCCGCGGGGCTGATCGGGCGGTATCTCACCCTCGCCCTGCTCGCGCGCAACGACCTTTACGCCGACAATATCCGCGTGATCGCGTTCGTCCATAATGCAGAAAAGGCACGCAAGGCGTTCGGCGACGCCGCCGAGCGCGACGAGCTGGCGCTGCTTGCGGGCGACGTGTGCGACCTGCCCGCCGATCTGCCGAACGCGGATTTCGTGATTCACGCGGCAAGCCCGGCAAGCGCTATCCAATACGAGCAAAACCCCGTCGGCACGCTGAATACCAACACCGTCGGTACGGCGAACGTGCTCGAATACGCCCGCAACTGCGGCGCCGAGAGCGTGCTTTGCGCCTCCAGCCTCAAGGTCTACGGCGACGTGTATGACGGCGACGTGATGAGCGAAAAAACGAACGGCATTCTCGATTTCACCGTCTACAAAAACTGCTACGCCGAGGGCAAGCGCGCTACCGAAACGCTGGCGAGCGCCTACTTCCACCAATACGGCACACCGGTGAAGCTCGTTCGCCCCGCGTATATCTACGGCGCGTGCAGTCTCGATGACGACCGCGTGTGGGCGCAGTTTATCGCGAACGTCGTGCGCCGCGAGAATATTCTCCTTAAAAGCAACGGCGCCGCCTACCGCTCGTTCTGCTACGTAGCGGACACCGCGGCGGCGTTTTTGGCGGTGCTTCTTTCGGGCGAAAACGGCGAGGTCTACAACATCGCCGACGACCGCTCCAACGTGACCATCCGCGACTTCGGCAAAATTGCCGTCGCCGCGTTCCCCGAGCGCGGGCTTTCGCTCTCGTTCCAGAATCCCGCGGACGAGCCCGAGCCGCCGAAGGTATTTCCCAAAACGCCGGAGATCCTCGACTGCTCGAAGCTGAAGGCGCTCGGATTTGAAGCCGAAATCGACGTCACCGAGGGCGTGCGCCGCACGGTGGCGATTTTGGAGGAATCGGTATGAGCGGCGAACGGATCACGGTGCTTCTCGTCGCCGGCGAGAACGAGGCGCAGAACAAGGCTCTTTTCGCCGCATTTGAGGCGCAAACGGCGCGGGCGAAGCTGATTCCCCTGCTCGCCCGAAACGGGCAAAAAAGCCCCGTTTTTGACGAGTACGCGGCACCGCACGGTGCGCGTGTGCTTTCCGGCTCGCTTGCCGCCGCGTTCAACGCCGCCAAAGCAGATGCCGCGGGCGATTATCTGGCGGTTTTGCGCGCGGGCGACACGTTTCCCAAAAACTATTTTGACAAAATGCTCAAGTTTGCCGACCGCGTCAACGTGGACGACGACCTGTTAGAGGATGAAGACGAGGAAAAGCTTCCGAAGCTTCCCGACATTCCGCTGATTTGCCCGAAGCAGACGTTCGCGGGCGGCGGTGTGGATCGTTTTTCCGCCGGCAGCCGCACGATCGGTGTCGATTTGCGCGGCAAAAAACCGGTGGCGCTTCGTTTTCCGCTGACCGTATTCGGTGTGCTGTTCTTCCTGCCCACGCTCGAAAAATTCGAATGGAACGAGTCCCTTTCGGAGGAAGCCGGCGCGCAGGATCTGCTCTTTCGCCTGCTCTCGAAGCACGGGTTACTGCTCGCGGCCGACGAGGTGACCTACACCTACGGCACTCCCTACGACCCGCATTTTGCGGTGTTCCCCCGCGTCTATGACCGCGATTGGTACGTGAGCGAGCTCGACGAGTGGCTTTTGCCGCTTCTCAAAACCGTTAAAAAAGACCGCGGCTTCGTCCCCGCCTATTTGCAGGCGGCGGCGGTGTATCTTTTGTGGTGCAAGGCCGAGGCCAACCGCGACAACCGCAATCGCCGCGTGCTCGATGCCGCCGAAGCGGAGGAAGAACAGGCGCGGTTTTCGGCGGTACTGCAATTTGCGGATGACGAGATCATCGACCGCGTTCTACCGAACGGTGACGCGCTCGCGTTCTCCCAAAAAGTGATGTTTTTGCAGTTGAAGCACAACTGCTTTACCGAAGAAATGAAGCTCTCCTCTATCGGCGGCCAGCTGCTTTTATCGCTGCCGAAGAAGGGCTGTGTGCCGTTTGCCAACTCGATGATGACCCCCGTCAATATCCAGCGCATGGATGCCGCGGGCAACGCGCTCGACATCGACGGCACGATCGCTAACGTCTACGGCGAGGCGGCGACGCTTTCCGCTTGCGTCGGCGGCAAACGATACGTGCCGACGTGGTGCGGGCGGTTTGCGCTTTGCAAATATTTCGGCAAATCCGCGTTTAAACAGCGCGCGTTCTCCGTATCGCTCCCGCTCGACGAGGTAAAAGCCGCCGGCGAGGTGCATTTTGAGCTCACGTTTGACGGCAAAGCCTATCCGCTTCCGCTCGTCTTCCCCTCTCACTTTGCAAAGCTCACCGAAACACTCCGCCATGCGACGTGGCGGTTTGCCGACCGCGTGTGCCGCTATGACCGGGAAACGCTGTCGCTGAAGTTCTGTAAAAACAAACCGCTTTCCGGCGTCGGGCGCGAGCTTGCGCTCGGGTTCGAGATGCTGAAAAGCGGCAAAAAGCGCGCGCTGGCGATGCTCGGAATGCGCGGTGCGTATTGGATCACCCGCCCGTTTTGGAAAGGCAAAACCGTCTGGTTCTTCCTCGATAAAATCTACAAGGGCGGCGACAACGCCGAGTATATCTACCGGTTTGCCAAGCCGCAAAAAGACGGGATCTACAAGACCTATCTCATCGACAAGCGCGCGCCCGAAGCGGCGGCGCTCAAGGCGGACGGCTTACAGCCGACGTACCGCAACACGCTGCGCCACTATATGGCGTTTTTAAACGCCGACGTGGTGGTCGCCTCCAACTCCACCGTGATGGAGGTAAACCACTTATCGGTGGAGACGTCGGCGTATTTGCGCGATCTGGTGCATTTCAAAACCGCCTGCGTGCAGCACGGTTTGTCGGTGCAAAACATCGGCGCCGCCCAAAACCGCCTGCGTGACAATACCGAGCTGTACTTCTGCGCCGCACCGATCGAAATTCAAAACCTCTCCCGCCCGATTTACGACTATAAAGGCGACGAGCTGAAGCTGACCGGTGTGCCGCGATTCGACGGATTAAAGGACGCGAAAAGGAAACAGCTCCTGCTTTCTCCTACGTGGCGGATGCAGTCGGCGGTTACGGTGCGCAAGAACGAGGGCGTACAGCGCGATTATAACCCCCATTTTCGCGATTCCGCCTATTTTAAGACCTACGACGCGCTCATCCACGACAAGCGGCTTCTTGACGCCGCCAAGCGTCTTTCTTACGACATCGTCTACGTGCTTCACCCCATCGTCAGCCCGCAGTTAAAAGACTTCGGCGACGACACGGACGTCAATATCCTCGCCGCCACCGGCGACACGTCTTACGAAAAACTGTTTTGCGAGTCTGCGCTGATGATCACCGACTATTCCGGTGTGCAATTCGACTTTGCCTATATGCGTAAGCCGCTTCTCTATTATCTGCCGGACAGTTTGCCGAAGCATTACGAGGAGGGCGCGTTCAAGACCGAGGAAATGGGCTTCGGTAAGATCTGCAAAACGCAGGACGCGCTCGTGGATGCGCTTATCGACGCGATGGAACACGATTGCGAAATGCCGTCGGAATACAAGGCGCGTGCGGACGCGTTCTTTGCCTATTCCGACCGCGAAAACTGCGCACGTATCTATGACGAACTCTTAAAATTCACCCGCAAGGAGAACGAAAAATGAGCGAAAAAATCTTCTGTGAATACTGCGAGGCGCAAATCGACGCCGACTGCGCCGTTTGCCCCCATTGTAACGCGGTGCTTTCGCACAACGATCAGTTAAAGACCAAGCTTGACGCGGAAAGGCTCGAAAACGAGCGCAAGCAGTCGGAGATCGAGCGCAACCGCACCGAAGCGGAGGAAAACCGCGAAGCCGCCAAAAGCCTCGGAAAAATTTCCCGCGCAGCCGACGCGGCGTTCCGCTTTTTAAGCGGCGGCACCTCGATCCTCAAGACGCTCAAAGTCGGGTGCGGCGGCATTATTCTTCTCTTTGTCGTCGCCGCGCTGTGTGGTATCGCTTATCGCATCATCACCTGAAAACCGCATAAAAAAAGACCGCTTCCATCGAAGCGGTCTTTTTTCTTTTACTCTAAACGAATACCGGTGACCACGCGGTCAAGCCCGGACGCATCCTTATACACACGCACGTCGGAAAGTCCGGCTTCCTCAAACAAGTGGGACACGGCGTCGCCTTGATCCTCGCCGATCTCCGCCGCCATCATACCGCCAATATCCAAGCGCTTCACCCACAAGCGGGCAAGCCCTCGATAAAACCGGAGACCGTCCTCGTCGCCGTCCAGGGCGACACGCGGCTCGTGCAAGACCTCACGCTGAAGCGAATCCAGCTCGGCTGTACGGATATACGGCGGGTTACACACGATCAGCTCCGCTGTGCCGGGGATCGCGTCGCTGTTTCGCAAAATATCCGCCTGCACGATGTCCACGTTGCAGTCCGGGTGATTCGCCACGTTATAGCGCAGATAATAGCAGGCGGCCTCCGACAGCTCGACTGCCGTCACCTGCGCATCCCTGACCAGCGTGCAAATGCCAAGTCCCACACAGCCGGAGCCGGCGCACAGGTCGAACACCTGCGGATGCGGACGGCTGCTGTTGCGGATAAACGCGGCGCCGATCTCGCACAGAAGCTCCGTCTCGGGGCGCGGGATCAGCACCCCCTCGCCCACACGCAGCGTCAGCGCCAAAAAGTCCCAGCTTCCGAGAATGTATTGCAGCGGACGGCCCGCCATACGTTGTGCCGCGGCGCGTTCCACCTCAAAGCGGATGGGCTCGGGAACGTACTCGCCCCAATACCGCGCCCGCTGGGCAAACGGCAAGCCGCCGATGTCTTCGAGCAGACAGCTCGCATCAAACCGTGCATCCGGCACGCCCGCTTCGATCATACCGTTCATCAACTGACGGTATAGCTCACGATAGGTCATCATCATCACCCGATTTCGTTTTAGGATTCAGTCGTTTCCTCGGTTTCCCCGACGGTCTCGCCGTCGTCTTTTTTCGGCTCCTCATACGGCGTCCAAAGCACCGTCTGCGCCGTGGTGCGCGCCTTGTCGTCCAGCGGCAGCACCTCGACGAACGAAGCGATCGCGCACACGATCATCTCGTCCTCCGGCTCTTTGGTGGTGATACGCTGTACCCACAAGCGGGGCGCGGAGATAAAGCGCGTAAATTTGTTATCGTTGCGGCCGGCAAGCTTGATTGCCTCATAGCCGACGCCCATCCCGAACGGGATCATCAAAATCTTGATGCCGGCGCGCAAAAGCGACGGAATGTCGTGCGGAATGATCATGGAGAAGAGAATGCCGATAAGCAGCATCAAAATCATAAAGCTGGTGCCGCAGCGC
>JAZUKW010000075.1:0-34559 GCA_045643425.1 Acutalibacteraceae bacterium | reverse complement strand
GGCTGCTACCTGCACCGCACCAAACCGAACGACGTCGCGCGCGTCGAGGACCGTACGTTCATCTGCGCCAAGACGAAAGAGAACGCCGGCCCGACCAACAACTGGTGCGATCCCGACGAGATGTATAAAAAACTGTACGACATCGCCCGCGGCACCTATGCCGGCAGAACGATGTATATCATTCCGTTCTCCATGGGCCCGGTCGGCTCTCCGCTTGCCAAAATCGGCATCGAAGTGACCGACTCCATCTACGTCGTCCTCAACATGGCGATTATGACCCGTGTGGGCGCGAAAGTGCTCGAGGTTCTCGGCGACAGCAACGACTGGGTCCGCGGCCTGCACTGCAAGTGCGACGTCGATCCGGAGAAACGCTACATCTGCCAGTTCCCGGAAGACAACACCATCATCTCCGTCAACTCCGCTTACGGCGGCAACGTGTTGCTCGGCAAAAAATGCTTTGCTCTGCGTATCGCCTCCTATCAGGGTTGGAAAGAGGGCTGGATGGCGGAGCACATGCTCATCCTCGGTCTGCAAAACCCGAAAGGCGAAGTCAAATACGTCGCGGCGGCGTTCCCGTCTGCCTGCGGTAAAACCAACCTCGCCATGCTCATCCCGCCGAAATATCTCCGCGACAAGGGCTACAAAGTGTGGACCGGCGGTGACGATATCTCCTGGATGCGCACCGGTGAAGACGCCCGCCTGTACGCCATCAACCCGGAGAACGGCTTCTTCGGCGTGGCGCCCGGCACCAACGAAAAATCCAACTTCCACGCTCTGGAGTCCACCAAAAAAGGCACGATCTTCACGAACGTTGCGCTCGACCTCAACGACAACACCGTGTGGTGGGAGGGTCTGAACAAGAACCTGCCGACCAACGCCCTCGATTGGAAAGGCAACCCGTGGGATCCGTCGAAGTTCGACAAAGCGGACAAATCCACCTGCGCCGCTCACCCGAACTCCCGCTTCACCGCGCCGGCGACCAACTGCCCGTGCATTTCCCCCGAGTTCGAGAGCAAGACCGGTGTGCCGATCTCCGCGATCATCTTCGGCGGCCGCCGCGCCAAATGCGCTCCGCTGGTGTACCAGTCCCGTGACTGGACCAACGGCGTGTTCATCGGCTCCGCCATGGCTTCCGAGACCACCGCTGCCGCTGCCGGCGCCGTGGGTGTTGTCCGCCGTGACCCGATGGCGATGCTGCCGTTCTGCGGTTACAACATGGGCGACTACTTCGCGCACTGGCTCGAGATGGGCGAGAAGCTCGGCGACAAAGCCCCGAAAATCTTCAACGTCAACTGGTTCCGTACCGATGACGAAGGCAACTTCATCTGGCCGGGCTTCGGCGACAACGCCCGCGTGCTCAACTGGATCATCGACCGCTGCGAAGGCAACGTCGATGCCGAGGAGACCGCGATCGGTTACGTGCCGAAGGCCGAGGACATCGACCTTACCGACCTCGATTTCAGCCTGGATACCCTGAAATCCATCCTCACGGTGGACAAAGAGACCTGGACGAAAGAGGCCGCCGAGATCGAGGAGCACTACAAGAAGTTCGGCGACAAACTGCCGGCCGCGCTCCGCGAGCAGCTCGAGATCCTCAAAGCCAACCTCGCCAAATAAGTTTTTGGTAACACAAAACCCACCCGAGCGATCGGGTGGGTTTTTGTTGTTTTGTCGCGCTTTTTCGGCATTTTCTCGTATTTGCGGCGGCGTGTAAACATGGTGTGGGGACGTGTCACCGTCGGTCGGTGCGATATTCTAAAACGGCAGGAGCAAGCCCCTGCCCTACAAAAACATTCAAGTTTTACATCAACTTTTTATCAAACAAAAACGCATTATTGCGGTTTGGTATCAGCGTTTGTAAGTGGGCAAAGGCTTGCTCATAGGTCGTTTCGTTTTTATCTATGTATTGCGATGTGTTTTCAATTTCAAAATCATAATACGGCAACATCGAGCCGACCAGTTCATCCATTACATTTTTCCAATACGCCTTGCCGTCGCCGATTTCTTCGCGGTTTGTGTGGGAATGTTTTTCCATCAACGCATATTTTTCCGTTGCCATCAAGTCTCGGAGTTTATCAAGTCCCGCTTGTTTTTCGTACTTGCAAATATCAAACGGTTCACCAACTTTGGAATAAACGTCTTTCCCCTCTTTGATAATTGCCATCGGCACAACCAACGCATTTGTATCTTTGGCGAGATAGTAAATGCCTGGAAACAGTTTTTGCACAATTAGATTTTCGGTTTTGTTGAGCGTACCCTCCGGATACATCAAAATATCCGCACCCATTTCAATGGCATATTTCATTTTCGGGACAGTCGCTTTGCGGCTTTCTTTGTCTTTGCGGTCTACGAGGATAACACCGTTTATCCACAACGCCGGACCATCCAAAGTGGCATAAAAATCGGGAAGCGAGGCAAACAGCAAATAGGTATGTCGCCCCGCCGAAGCAAGAGCGCAAGCAATATCGTCCTTGCATTGGTGCGTGCAAGCGAAAATCAGCGGTCTGTCAGACGGCAAATTTTTGTTTTGCTCAATATGATAGGTGTTTTTTGAGGTTGCGGGTCCCAACACATCGCGCACCGGCTTGCTGATAAATTTGCGAAACGCATATCCGGCTTTACTCATCACCTTTTCCGGCTCGTTTTTCAGAAGATACTTTAAGAAACGGTTCTTCATCCTCTTTTCCTCCAGAATAAAAAAGTGCGTGACCGAAGCCACGCACCGAAAAACGCACGGCTCAGTTCGCACCACACAAACCTTTGGACAAGTTCACGAAGAACGCCAAAAAGAAGCCTGCATTTTTACCAAAAAGTAAAATGCGACTTCGCAACTTGTCCTTATTCGGTTTGTGTGGTGCTTACAGTATAGCACGCGCAAAAAATTTTGTAAAGAATTTTATTTTTGTGCGCCGCCCCCTACACGCCCGCCGGAAGATGGTACTACATCGTAGAGGGGCGGCGCCCTCGACGTCCCTTGCAGATTTTACGCCCTTTCGTCAAGGGGTACTTTTTGGCTCGTGGGCCATAATCTGCCCCCAAAACGAGTTTTTGTTGACAGAACGCAGGGAATAGGGTATACTGTAGGTATTACGGGCGCTGCCCGAATTTGAGGAGGAAACTATGGATTACAAGATTATCGGCGAACCGATGCCGGTCGTGACCTGCGAGCTGGCAGCGGGCGAGTCCATGATCACCGAGCGCGGCTCGATGGTGTGGATGACCCCGAATATGAAGATGGAAACCAAGGCGGGCGGCCTCGGAAAAGCGCTCGGTCGGATGTTCTCCGGCGAATCGTTGTTCCAAAACATTTACACCGCCCAAAACGGCGCGGGTCTAATCGCGTTCGCGTCGTCCTTCCCGGGCGCTATCCGCGCGATCGAGGTAACGCCCGACCGCCCGATCGTCTGCCAAAAATCCTCGTTCTTGGCGGCGACCTCCGGTGTGGAGCTGTCGATTTTCTTCCAAAAGAAGATCGGCGCCGGCGTTTTCGGCGGTGAGGGCTTTATTATGCAAAAGGTATCCGGAAGCGGCATCGTGTTTCTCGAAATCGACGGCTCGGCAGTGGAATACGACCTGGCCGCCGGTCAACAGCTTGTTGTGGATACCGGCAACCTCGCGATGATGGATCAGACTTGCCAAATGGACATCCAAACCGTCAAGGGCGTGAAAAACGTGCTGTTCGGCGGGGAAGGGCTGTTCAACACGGTGGTGACCGGCCCGGGCAAGGTCACGCTGCAAACCATGCCGATGAGCAATTTTGTTTCGACGATCGCGGCGCAGATCCCGTCCAAAGGCTGATTTTTTTCGTCCCTTAATTAAACCATTATATAAAGGAGTCTTATTTATGACAAGAGCAGAACTGAAATCCCGCGCGAAAGCGCAACTCGGCGGCGGCATTTTCAAAGACAACTGGCTGTATGCCGTCATCGTCATCCTCATCCAAGGCGCGCTCGTCGGCGCGATCAACGGCATCCCGGGTGTCGGCACCGTTGCTTCGATTATCATCGGCGGCCCGATTACCTACGGCGTGGCAAAATTGTTCTTGAAACAAGCGCGTGACGGACAAAAAATGGATATCGGCCAAATCTTCGACGGTTTCAAAGACGATTTCGGCGGCACGCTGCTTCTCGGTTTCCTGCAAACGTTGTTCATCTTGCTGTGGGGTCTTCTTTTCATCATCCCCGGCATCGTGAAAGCGTACGGCTACTCGATGGCGTTTATGCTGAAAGCCGACCATCCCGATTACGATTGGCGCACCTGCCTCGACGAAAGCCAAAAAATGATGCAGGGTCACAAAATGGAGCTGTTCATTTTGGATTTGAGCTTCATCGGTTGGTTGATCGTCGGCGCGCTTTGCTTCGGTGTCGGCGACTTGTGGGTTGCCGCGTATATGCAAGCGGCGCACACCCAGTTCTATGAAAACCTTCGCCAAACGCCGGTTGTCGGTTAAGTGTAACTGAAAAATGATGCAAAAAAACCCGTTCTCGTTCGAGAACGGGTTTTTATTTATTTCTTGCTCTTTTTGCGGGGATAGGGGCGCCGATCGTCGGTCAGCTCGAGCAGATAGTCCGCCGACACCCCGAAAAACACCGCGACCTTCGCCAGTGTCTCCACCGGGATTTGCCGCTTGCCGGTCTCATATTGGGAATAGGTGTTGGGACGAATGTGTAAATACGCCGCTACCGTCGCCTGGGTCACGTCGGCATCCTCCCGCACGTCTCGTAATCGCACCGTCAGCTCTCCTTTGTCGAAAATTGTCGAAATTCCCCGACAAAGGTATTATATGTTTCTCAAAATGAGATATTGCATTTTGTCTCGTTTTGTGATATTGTGTGTTTTAGAAACACGTGAAAGGGGAAGGACAATGCCGATAAACGCAAAAACAAAGGACCGACTCTCAAAAAAACTGAAACGCTACCAAAACATCGTCACCAAAGCTTTGGAAGACGACATCAACGAAAGCGATACCGTCACGATCATCACCGATATTCTTTGCGAGGTGTTGGGTTTTGATAAATATGAAAACCTCACCTCGGAATATGCTATCCGTAAAACGTATTGCGACCTGGCTATCAAATTCGGTTCGCGCGTGCCGCTGCTCATCGAATGCAAAGCGGTGGGGATCGACCTGAAAGAAGACCACATCCGTCAAGCCACCAACTACGCGGCGGAATCCGGCACCGAATGGGTCGTACTGACCAACGCGAAAGATTGGAAAATCTACAAAGTCACGTTCACGCAACCTATCGACAAGCAACTGATTTACGAATTCAACCTGCTGGATCTGTCGGCACGCCGCCCGGAATCCCTTGAAACGCTGTACCCGCTGTGCATCGAATCCTTTATTAAAGGTGTTCCGGCAGGCTTGGAGGCGGTTTTCGAGAAAAAGCAAGTCCTCAACCGCTACGTGGTAGGGCAGTTGCTCCTGAACGAGGACGTGCTCAGCGCACTTCGCCGCAAGTTCAAAAAATTGTTTCCGGACATTAAAATCGACGTGGACACGCTGGAAAAAATGCTCAAATCGGAGGTCATCAAGCGCGATGTGTTAGAGGAAGACGTGGCAAAAGATGCCGCAAAACTCATCCGCAAAGCGGAACGCAAAGCCGCGCCGAAGCCCGCCAAAAAAGAGGAAGCGTAAAGCGTGGCGGGAGCGAGGTTGTGGAAAGTTTATTGGGGTCGTCGAGGACGCCGACCCCTACATACCCGCTTCGCGACCGGCGTTTGGAGCTCGTCGAATCCCTTCCGCGCGCAAACAAAGAAAAACCGCAGGCGCCCGATGGGCGTCTGCGGTTTTTGGCGCGCTGGAAGGGATTCGAACCCCCGACCTTTTGGTTCGTAGCCAAACACTCTATCCAGCTGAGCTACCAGCGCATCTCTTTTACAGAGCATTGTCTATTATACCATCTCTTTCGCGTTTGTCAAGCGAATTTTCCTAAAAATTTTGGATTTTTTCGGTTTTGCTTGACTTTTTTCGTCGCGTGGGCTATACTTTGCTTGTTCAAAAAACCGACAAGGGGTGCCGAATGGCTGAGAGCGGCTTGTGCCGAAACCCTTGAACCTGATCCGGATTATACCGGCGGAGGGATGTTGGCATACGGATTTTTCCGCTTGGTAACCACTCCTTCCGCACGTGGAAGGAGTCTTTTTTATGAAACAACCGACAAAATCCGCGCCGGGTGTCAGCGCCACCGTGCGGTTGACCGAAACCGCGGTGATGATCGCGCTCGGCACGGTGCTGAGCATCCTAAAACTCATCGACCTGCCCTACGGCGGAAGCGTCACCGTCGCCCACATGGTACCGGTGCTGCTCATCGCGTACCGTTACGGGCCGAAATGGGGTGCGTTTTCGGGCCTGACCTACGGGCTGTTGCAGCTGCTGCTCGGGATGAAGAACCTCTCGTACGCCACGTCGATTTGGGCGGGGCTTACGATCGTGTTTCTCGATTATCTCGTCGCGTATCTGTTTTTGGCGGCGGGCGCATGGTTCAAAAAGCTGTCGCAACCGGCAGCCGTCACGCTCGGCGCCGTTTGCGCCTGCACGCTTCGCTACGTCTGCCACGTGATCTCCGGCGCAACCGTGTGGGCGGGACTTGCCGTTCCCACCGCCGAGGCGCTCGGCTTCTCGCTCGTGTATAACGCGACGTATATGATCCCCGAAACCATCGTCACGGTGGCGGCGGCGCTGTATCTTTCTTCGGTGCTCGACTTCTCGCGCGCACATTTGGAGCCGCGCCGCAAAGGGGAGAAGTCGCCCGGCTTCGGCTGGCGTGTCGCGGCGGGCTTGGTCGCGGCATTCACCGTGATCGTTGACGTGCGCGCCGTGTTTTCTCATCTGCAAGACGCGGACGCCGGCACGTTTTCCGCCGCCGGATTTGCCTCGGTTCCGTGGGGCTTTGTCGGCGCGATCACGCTGGTCGGCGCCGTCACGGTGGCGATTTTATGGCGAATTTCGTATACGATACGTATAAACAAAGATAAAAACAACAATTTGTAAACCAAAAACCGCGTTTTTTTCGTAAAATGGAGGTGACGGGATGAAAAACGAAAAGGTGCGCCGCTTGACCGAAGCGGGAGTGATCGCCGCGTTGTATGCGGGGCTCACGTTGCTGTTACCGGTCGCGTCGTTCGGGCCGATCCAATTTCGGCTGTCAGAGATTTTAACGGTGCTGCCCGCGTTCACGCCCGCCGCCGTGCCGGGGCTGACGCTCGGCTGTCTTTTGGCCAACGGCTTCGGTCTTGCCGCCGGCGCAAACCTCGCGGGCGCATGGGATCTGCTGGTCGGCACGGGCGCGACCCTCGCCGCCGCCCTCTGTGCGTATGCGCTGCGAGGCACGCGGGTGAAGGGCGTGCCTCTGTGGTCGGCGATCCCCGCCGTGCTGTTCAACACGGGGCTTGTCGGCGCGGAGCTGTGCTTTGCGGTGTTCGGCGGCAAGCCCTCGGCACTGTGGCTCTGTTTTTTGCAGGTCGGGCTCGGCGAGCTGGTCACCGCGGGTATCGGCGGCGCGCTGCTCGCGTTGACGCTTACGCGAACGGGACTGTATAAACGGATTTTTTCGCCGAAGGGCGATTAAGAAAAGCCTTTTTCTCAAAAAAGGCTTTTCTTTTTTTATAAGATATGCTATACTTATCTGTTGACAGGGTAAAATACAAAGGAGTGTTTTTCGATATGAAAAAGGCAATCATCATCGGCGGCGGTCCTGCCGGTCTTACGGCGGCATACGAGCTGCTCAAGCAGGGCAAGGACGAATACGACGTCGAGATTTGGGAAGAAAGTCAAGTGCTCGGCGGCATTTCCCGCACGGTACAGCACAACGGCAACCGCATGGACATCGGCGGCCACCGCTTTTTCTCGAAAGATGACCGCGTGATGCAATGGTGGAAAGAGATGCTCCCGATGCAGGGCGCGCCGTCTTACGACGACAAAAAGCTCGGGCGCGAAAAACCGCTCGCGGAAAACGGCCCCGACCCGGAGACCGCCGACGAAGTGATGCTGTTGCGCCAGCGCGTGTCGCGTATTTACTACCACCACAAATTCTTCGATTATCCCATCAGCATGAAATGGGAGACCATTCGCAACATGGGCTTTTTCACCACGATGAAAGCGGGCTTCAGCTATCTTGCCTCGGTGTTCCACAAGCGCCCGGAGGATTCGCTGGAAAACTTCTACATCAACAGCTTCGGCAAAAAGCTGTATTCGATGTTCTTCGAGGGCTATACCGAAAAGCTGTGGGGTCGCCACCCGAGCGAGATCGACGCGTCGTGGGGCGCCCAGCGCACCAAAGGTCTGTCCATCGCGGGCATTATTAAAGACGTGTTCAAAAAAATCTTCCACGTGAAGTCGAAAGAGGTCAACACCTCGCTGATCGAGCAGTTCATCTACCCGAAATTCGGCCCCGGCCAGCTGTGGGAGCACGTGGGCGACGAGGTGAGAAAAAACGGCGGTACCATTCAGTTCGGACGCCGCGTTGTCGGGCTTTCGTCCGACGGCAAAGCCATCTCCTCGATCACCTATGAGCAAAACGGCGAAACCTTTACCGAGCCGTGCGACGTGGTGATTTCCTCGATGCCGCTCAAGGATCTGGTCGCCGGTCTCGGCAAAGACGTGCCGGCGGACGTGAAACGCATCGCCGCGGGGCTTCCGTACCGCGATTTCGTCACGGTGGGCCTGCTCGTCAACCGTCTCGACCTCAAAAACGAGACCGACATCAAAACGCTCGGCAACATTGTGCCCGACTGCTGGATCTACGTGCAGGATGAGGGCGTGAAGCTCGGCCGTATCCAGGTGTTCAACAACTGGTCGCCGTATATGGTCAAAAATCCGGACGAAACCGTGTGGATCGGTCTCGAATTCTTCTGCACCGAGGGCGACGCGTTTTGGAATATGCCGGAGGACGAGTGCGTCGAGGCGGCGGTCAAGGAGCTGCGCTCGATGGGCGTTTTGGCGGAGGACACCGAAATCCTCGACTCCCACCGCGAGCACGTCAAAAAGGCGTATCCCGCCTATTTTGATACCTACGACGAGATCGACACCCTCGTGTCCTACCTGAACGAAATCGGAAACCTCTACTGTGTCGGCCGCAACGGTCAGCACCGCTATAACAATATGGACCACTCGATGGTCACCTCGTTTGAGACCGTCAACGCCATTCTCTCCGGCTCGACCGACCGCGCTCCCATTTGGAACGTCAACACGGAGGAGTCTTACCATGAGTCGAAATAAGGTCGAAAAGCTTTTAAGCTGCGCGGGCGCCGTCCTTTGTGTGTTGGCGCTGTTTTGCGCCTGCTATTTTATCGCGTGGCCCATGCGCGGCTACTTCAACTCCGACTATGCGGATACGCTGACGTGGGCCAAGGCCTCGGTAGACGCGAAAGCGCTGTTTTCGCACGATTTCACCTACGCGTGCCTGCTTCCGTTCGGCGGCCAGCTTCTTATGATGCCGTTCGTCGCGCTGTTCGGCTATACCTATACGGCGCAAGCGTGCGGGATGATCTTGTTTTTGCTCTTGTTCGCGCTCGCGCTCGGCGCGCTGTTTCGCGCGCTCGGCGCCAACCTGTTTTGGACGGGACTTACGCTTTTTTGCGTTATCGGCGCGCTGTGCAGCTCGGAAAAGCTGCGCGAGGTCTATTTCGGCCACATCCTCTATTACAGCCTCGGCGCGCTGTTTTTGATGGTGGGGCTGACGCTCGTTTTGTCGCTTGAAAAAGACAAAAACAACAAATTCCCATGGCGAACCGTCGGCTTTTGCGCGTGGTGCGTGCTCTGCTCTGCCGACGGACTGACGTCGCTGACGCTGTTCGTGTTGCCGCTTTGCGCCGCGCTGGCGTTTGAGCGGCTGTGTGACAAGCAGGTGAAATTCCTCTCGAACGAATCCTTTGAGCGCGCGCGTCCGCTGTTTTTCGCGCTCGTTTTCTCTATCGGCGGTCTGGGCCTCGGCGCGCTGTTGCGCCACGGGTTCGAGGCACCGTATCAAGAGGCGTTTTCCACCTTCTCCACCGAAATGGATTGGGCGGCCAACCTCGAATTGGTGCTCCCGTCGTTTTTGTGTCTGTTTACCGGATCGGTCGATATGTACCTCTCGTTCACGTCGTTTTCCGGGATCACGACCGCGCTGCGGCTGCTGTTCGGCCTCGCGGTGATGGCGGCGCCGATCGTGTCGCTGTTTTTCTGGAAACACCTCAACCGCGGCGAAAAGCTGCTCGTCGTCTCCCATTTCACCGTCTCCGCCACGATGCTGTTCGCATTCGTGTTCGGGCTGCTCTCCAACGCAACGTGGCGACTGTCACCTATGCTGTTCACCGCGCTGCTCGTCACCCTTTGCCTGATCCGTCGGCTGGCGGTAACGCCGTTTTTTAAGCGGTTTGCTTTGTTGGCGATGGCGTTTTGCGTGTTGGTGGCGGGCCTCGGCCTTTTGGACGTGATCAAGATGAAACCGGATTACACGCCGGTCGGAAGCGCGTCCGATCTGACCCACTATCTGAAAGCGGAGGGCTTTACCCACGGCTATTCCACGTTTTGGAACGCCAACGCCATCACCGTTTTGAGCAACGGCGACGTGGCCTGCCGCAACGTCAGCGTGGACGAAAATACCGGCACGCTGACCGCCGACTATTACCAAAGCGAAAAAGCGTGGTATAAGAACGAAGGCGTGGGGGAGCGGAACTTCCTGCTTTTGACGGAGGCGGAGCACACCGCCTTTATGAAAACCGCGCCCTCTTACGTCTTAGACGTCCATTCGTACCACGGCTATTGTATCCTTTCGCTGGCGTACGATCCGTTCGCGTCGTATTAAAAAGGAGAACCGCTATGCCGACCTTGAATATCGTACTTGTGGAGCCGGAGATCCCCCAAAACACCGGCAATATCAGCCGCACCTGCGCCGCGACCGGCGCGCGGCTGCATCTCGTCGGGCCGATGGGCTTTGCGCTGGACGATAAAAAAATGAAACGGGCGGGGCTGGATTATTGGAATCTGCTCGATATTACCGTCTATGAGAATTGGGACGAGTTTTGCGCGAAAAACGACGGCCCGCTTTACTGTTTTTCCACCAAAGCGGCGCATATCCATTCGGAGATGACCTATCCCGACGGCGCGTATCTCGTTTTCGGCCGCGAGACCAAAGGGCTTCCCGAAGACCTCATCCTCCAAAATCTCGACCGCGCGGTGCGGTTACCGATGCTTAACGACGATGCCGCCCGCTCGCTCAATCTCTCGAACGCGGTCGCGGTGGGCGTCTACGAAGTCCTGCGTCAATGGGGCTATCCGTCGCTCCGCGTCGGCGGCAAATTTGCGTAAGACACCGAAAAACCAAACCGGGCGACCGACGGTCGCCCGGTTTTTATGCTTCTTTTTCGAAAAAACGCCGTTTTTAGCGCGATTTCCCCGTTTTCCGTATCCGTGGACGGTTTTGCCCCCGTTTCACGAAATTTGCCCGCTTTAACTCTTAATTCTTAATTAAAAAATCCCGCAACCGACGGTTGCGGGATTTTTTCTTACAGATCGATGCGACCGTAGAGCTTGAGGTCGCTGGATTCCTCCGCGGCGGAGACGGTTTTCTCCGGCGGGGTGGAACCGTCGGCTTTCGGCAGGGAAGAGGTACGGGACACGAACTCGCGCATCGGGCGGTCGGCGGCGATGCTGCCGAAATACCGCATATACACGTCGTTCTCGTCGAACTTCGGCGCGGAAGAGCCGGGGCCTTTGCCCGAACGGTTGCGGTGGCCGCCGCGATTTCCGCGACCGCCGCCACGACGGGCGTCTTTGTTGTCCTCGGTCGGGCCGATGATCACGTGGCGGTTGGGCTCTTTGCCCTCGCTCCACGAGGTAGCACCCTCAATATCCTGCACCGCGGTATGAATGATGCGGCGCTCGTAGGGGTTCATCGGCTCCAGCGTACGGCGGCGACCGGTACGCGCCACGGCGGACGCGTATTTGTGGGCGAGACCGGTAAGCGATTTCTCCCGTTTCTCGCGGTAGTTGCCGACGTTCAGCGTCACACGGTAATACTCTTTTTGCTGGCGGTTCGCCACCAACCCGGTCAGGTATTGGAGGGAATCCAGCGTTTCGCCGCGGCGGCCGATAATGAGGCCCTCCTGCTCGCCCTCCAGGTCGATGCGGCAGCCGTCTTCCGTTTCTTCCACGGTCAAGGCGGTGTCGCCCGCGCCCAGCGCTTCCAGCAGGGAAACGAGGTAGTTTTTCGCGGCGGTAGCGGCGGCGGACAGATCGCCCTCCGGCACGACGGCCGGCGCTTTGGGAGCTTCATCGGTGTCGTCCGACTCATCCTCCGCCTCATAGGTCACTTTCACGATGGCGTTGCCTTTTCCGAAAAGGCCGAAGGCTTTTTTCGAGGCCTCTTTCACGACCTCGACCGTCAGTTCCTCGGCGGGAATGCCGAGCTCCTGTGCCGCGCTTGCGACCGCTTCTTCCACGGTGGCGGCTTCTTTGGTCAGTTCTTTGCGCACAAACTTTCTTCCTTTCTTCGCGCGGAGCGTCCGACTCCGCGCCATTTATTCACCCGCGCGCGCGAATCGCGCACGGAGCGTTTAACGCGTTACCTGTCGGACAGTTCGTCCGGCGTCACGTCGCCCTTCAGCGGCGCGGTGCTTTCCGGCGTCACGTCGGGGGCGTTTTCCGCCGCATCCTGACGTTTCCGGGCCTCGGCGAGGCGTTTTTTGTCGGCGGCGCGCTGTTTGCGGGCGGCCTGATACTCGATTTCCGCCTGCTCACGCGCCTTGGCGGGATCGTAGATCTTATACAGCAGCCAGGTTTGGCACACGCCGATTAAACTCGACGCGACCCAATACACGCTGACGCCGGCGGGGAAGGTGAAGCCGATGATCAGCGAGAAGACCGGCATACCGTACATCATGGCGTTGGTGCAGCCCTGCGCCTGCTGCATTTCGTTGGAGGCTTTGGTGGCGCGCTTCGTGAAGTGCATCGACACCATCGTCATCAGCAGCTGGGACAGACCGGCGAAAACCGGCAAGATCCACAAAAGCGAAATGTCTTTCATGCCGCCGCGCCACGGGTTTTCGAGCAGGGAATATTTTTTGAAGACGGTGAATTCTTTTTTGGTCTCCGCCATCTCGTTAAAATACTTTTGCGCGGATTTTTCGTTTTGACCGTCAACAGCGGCAATCGCGGCAACGATGTCTTCTTTGTTCTCTTCCAAACGGTTGAGCATACGGAACTCACCGTAGTAGCCGCGCATATCCTTTTCGGCAAATTTATTTTCGTTGACCTCGTCTTTTTGCAGGGTGGAGGCGGAGATCGCCGCATCGACCACCGGCGACGGAATGCGAACGAGGTAGTTAAGCGGGGAATAGATGACCGCGATAACACCGAACAGCACGATCATCGTCACGATCGACGGCAGACAGCCGCCGAATTGGCTGACGCCCTCTTTTTCATACAGCTCCTGCTGTTTTTGCATGAGCTTTTGCTGGTCTTTGGCGTATTTTTTTTGGATGCGTTCGAGACGCGGCGCCAGCCGCGCACGATCCATCTGGCTCTTTTGGTTTTTAAGAGACAGCGGGAACAGGATGATACGCGTGATCAGCGTGAACAGAAAAATGGTCAGAAAATAGTTATGAAAGCCGATGTACTCATAAACCAGCCACATCAGCCACCCGAGGGGTTTCGCTAAAAGTCCCATAATCGAGCGTCCTCTCTGTTAATTTCAAAAATTAAGGTGCGGATTTCTTTTTCCGCTTTGCCTGCTCCCACGATTCCGGAACAGGATCGTAGCCGCTGCCGCCCCACGGGTTACAGCGACAAATGCGCTTTACGCCTAACCAGACGCCGCGCAGCACACCGAAGCGAGTGATCGCTTCTTCCGTATAATGCGAGCAGGAGGGGGTAAACCGACAATCCTGCCCGATGAAGGGGGAAAGATGCTTTTGGTACCAATGGATAAGACCGATACAAAACCGCTTCATTCCGTCTCCTCCGTTTTGGCGAAAACCGACAACTCCTTTAAGTGGCGGCGCATCACGCGCGCCACGTCGCCGGATTTCACGAAAGCCGTTTTCGTCCGGGCTACGAACACTAAATCGTAGCCGGGCGCAACGTCCGCCATCATTTCGCGGTACGCCGCACGGATCACGCGGCGACAACGGCTGCGTTTGACGGCGGAACCGACTTTTTTGCTGACGGTGATGCCCACCCGCGTTTCGTTGCGGCGGGTTTTTCGGGCATAGGTAACGAGCAACGGATGTACTTGCGATTTTCCGCGGTAATACAGCGTTTTGAAATCTTTATTCTGATTTAAAACCGGAAAATCTCCCATACCGTGCCACCGTTTCTTGTTCCATTAAAAAAAGCCACACGAGGTGGCCTTTTTTAATAGGTGAGTTGTTTTCTGCCTTTTGCTCTCCTGCGGGCCAAAACTTTGCGTCCGTTGGCGGTTGCCATTCTCTTGCGGAAACCGTGCTCCATTTTGCGGTGACGCTTTTTCGGTTGATACGTGCGGAACATCGTTAAAACTCCCCTTTCCGTAATTAAGGTTTTTATGAAAGACGGGAGGGTTCCCGAATCTCTCAATCGTGGCTGAAGCCATAGCTGGATTTCAGCAATATCCTATTATAAACCGAAGAGGGGTCAAATGTCAATAAAAATTTTTTCCATATTTGATAAAATAAATGTTGAAAATTTCTTTCTCTTATGATAAACTTAAATTACTATTATAACTAATTATATATATAATAGAAAAAAATCCGAAATTTTCTGTCGTTTTTCGGCGAAAATTTCTTTCAAATTTGACGTTTAACAGAAAGGAAGTTACTTATGGACAGCATAAAAGACGTATGGAATGCCGTTACCGACATTCTGAAAGCCGATATGAGCGCCACCGCATTCGATATGTGGATCGGCTGCATTGAACCCCGCGACATCGAAGATTCCTCTTTCGTGGTGTTCGTCAACAATTCGTTCCAACGCAAGATCATCGACAACAAATACCGCACGCCCATTTGCGAAGCGCTGGAGCAGGTCATGCAGTTCCCGATGGACCTCAAGATCCTCTGCAACGAGATCGTGGAGGAGGACGCCCCCCTGGCGGTCAGCGGCAGCAACGACGAATTTACCTTCGACACCTTCGTCGTGGGCGAGGACAACAAGTTTGCCTACGCCGCCGCGCAGTCGGTCGCGGAAAATCCGGCGGTGAACTACAACCCGCTGTTTATCTACGGCGCGTCCGGCCTCGGCAAGACCCACCTTTTGTACGCCATTCGCCACGAGCTGTTTAAAAACCATCCGGAAACCAACGTGGTTTACGTGACCTGCGAGACCTTTATCGACGAGTTCGTGGATTCCGTCCACAAAAAGGATCTCTCCGAATTCAAAGAGAAATACCGCGACGCCGACGTGCTTCTTGTGGACGACATCCAATTTCTCTCTCGCAAAGAGGAGACGCAAAACGAATTTTTCTATACCTTCGACGCGCTGGAGCGCAATCACAAACAGATCGTGATGACCTCCGATCGCCCGCCGAAGGAGATCTCGACGCTGACCGACCGTTTGCGCAGCCGTTTTGAGCAGGGGCTTTTGGCGGATATTAAAGCGCCCGACCTCGAAACCCGTATGGTCATCATCAAAAGCAAAGCCAACCAGGTGGGGCTGACGCTTTCCAACGAGATTTGCGAATACATCGCCAACCAGCTGAAAACCAACGTCCGTCAGCTGGAGGGTGTTGTGAAAAATATGAAAGCTCATCTGCTGCTGACCGGCGAAAAGCCGTCGGTCGCGGTGGCGCAAAGTGCGATCGTCGAGGTGAAAAGCAGCAGCCGCCGCAATGTCTCGGTGCAGGATATTATCAACGAGGTCTGCCGCTCGCTGAACGTGACGCCGGATCAGGTCATGTCGAAAGATCAGACCGCCGACGTCAGCTACGCCCGCCAGACCGTGGTGAAGATCATTCGCCTGCTGATGGGGCTTTCCTACAAAGCGATCGGCAAAGAGCTCGGCCGTCATCACACCACCATTATGCACTGTGAAGACGTTGCCAACGAGAATTTGAAAAAGGACAGCTCCTACCGCGATTTTATCGAGGATATTTGCAAAAACCTGCAATCTATGGAGTAAATTTCCGCGACGGAAAATTTTTCCACACGCGGTTGAAAATCTGCCTCTTTTTTCCTCGAAATTTTCCTTTTTTCACCGCGGATTTTCCACCCCGCTTTTCGACCCGAAATTTTCCTTTTTTGTTCGTTCGTTTTCCATTTTTCTTTTTGGAAAATTTTGGCCCATTTTTTCCCGCCGGAACAAGCCTTTTCCCGATTTTCCACTTTTTGTACCCCCTCTACTACTACTACTGAAAGTTAAAGTTATCTCTTACAGATTTCGATTACGAAAGGAAGCTGACACCGTATGAAATTTATTTGTGAAAAATCCATTTTGCTGGATGCCGTTAGCAAGGTGGGACGTGCCGTTCCCGCCAAAAGCACGTATCCCTCGCTGGAGGGTATTTTGCTGAAGACCGGCAATGACACGCTGTCGCTTTCCGGTTACGATATGGAAATGGGGATCACCACCCGCATTGACGCCGAGATCGAAGAGCCGGGCAGCATCGTGCTTTCTTCCCGCTTGTTCAGCGACATCGTGCGCCGTTTGCCCAACGACGAGGTCGAAATTGCGGTGGATGAAAAACTGAACGTCTACATTAAGAGCGGAAAAAGCGAATTCCACATTCTCGGCATCTCCGATGCGGAATATCCGGATCTTCCGGTGGTGGACGACGGTATCGGCTTTACGCTGCCGCAAAACACGCTGGCCAGCATGATCCGTCAAACGATTTTCTCGGTGTCCCAAAACGATTCCCGCCCTGTGCATAAGGGTATTTTGTTTGAAATGGAAAATAACGTGCTGCGTTTGGTCGCGGTGGACGGCTCGCGCCTGGCGCTCAGAAGCGAAACCATCCAAAACGTAGAGGAGATGCGCTTTATCATCCCCGGAAAAACGCTGTTGGAGGTTCTCAAGCTTTTGAACGACGAGGACACGCCGGTTACGCTGGCGGTCGGCCGTCGTCACGTGATTATGGAGATCAACGGCTATGCGGTCATTTCCCGCTTGCTCGAGGGCGAATTTTTGCCGTATAAAAAGGCAATTCCCGAAGGCTTCGGAACGGTGATCCGTGTGAAGACCCGCGATTTGATCGACGCGGTCGATCGTGCGTCCTTGGTGATCAGCGATAATATGAAATCGCCGCTCGTTTGCTGTTTTGAGGAAAATGAGGTCAAGCTGTTCTGTACCACCTCTATGGGCAGTGTCAGTGACAGCCTGCCGGCGAATGTTGACGGAGAATCCACGGAAATCGGCTTTAACAGCCGCTATATCATGGATGCGCTGCGCAATACCGAATGTGACGAGATCCGTTTGGAGGTCAAAGGCCCGCTGTCTCCCATGAAGATTTTGCCGGTCGAGGGCGATTCGTTCCTCTTTATGATCTTGCCGGTGCGCTTGAAGAAGTAATCTTTAACGATGAAAGAAATCCGCGTACCGATCCAAACGGAGTTTATTAAGCTCCAGGATCTTTTAAAATTAACGGGCGCCGCTCAAACGGGCGGTCACGCCAAAATATTGGTGCAGGACGGACACGTTTTTGTCAACGGCGAACTCTGCGAAATGCGCGGGAAAAAGCTGCGTCCCGGCGATACCGTCACGGTCAAAGGGGAGACGCAGACGTTTGTGGTTTGCGCGGAGGAATGATCCATGCGCGTCAAAAAACTGTGTATTCACGATTTTCGGAATATTGAAAAGGCAGAGATCGTTCCCGATGCCGGTGTCAACGTCTTTATCGGCGAAAACGCCCAGGGAAAGACCAATGCGCTCGAAAGTCTCTGGCTGTTTTCCGGCGGGCGCAGCTTTCGCGGCTCAAAGGATACCGAGCTTGTGCGGTTGGGATGTACGTCGGCGCGGCTCGAGGGAATGTTTTTTTCCGAAGACCGCGACCAGCAGGCGGTGATCACCGTCGATAAGCGTCGCCACGTCAGCGTGAACGAAATCGACCAGCCGGGTATGAACAAAATCGTGGGAAAATTTCCCGCCGTCGTCTTTTTTCCGGATCATCTCTTCCTTGTCAAAGAGGGGCCGGAGGGTCGCCGCCGCTTTATGGATGCGGCGATCTGCCAGACGAAGCCGGCGTATTTGCATATTTTAGCCAACTATAACCGCGTTTTGGAACAGCGCAACGCGCTCTTAAAGGATTGGCGTCTCGCGGGCGATAACGCCATGTGGGAGGTTTTGACCTTAAAATTGGCGCAATGTGGTCAACAAATTGTAAAAGAACGGCTTAATTATACAGAATGTTTAAAAAATACAGCCGTTTCTCGCTATTCCGGCCTTTCGCAAGAAAAAGAAACGCTGCAATTGGCGTATGAGCCGAAGCAGGAATACGATTCGCTGACCGAGCTTCAGATCGGCGAAAAGCTGTTCCAAAACCTTATCGACCACCGCAAGGCGGATTTGGAAGCCGGATTTACCACCGTCGGCCCTCATCGCGAGGATCTGTCGATCACCGTCAACGAGTTGTCTGCGCGCCATTACGGTTCCCAAGGACAGCAGCGGTCGGTGGTGCTGGCGCTGAAGCTTGCCGAGGCGGAAATTTTGAAGCAAGCCACCGGCGAAAGCCCGATGGTTTTGCTGGACGACGTTATGAGTGAGCTCGACCCCTTCCGTCAGGAATATCTCGTCACCCGGTTAAAAGAATGGCAGGTGTTCATCACCTGCTGTGACGAGGGATCGGTGTTGCCGAAGGTCACGGGAAAAAAGTTTCACGTGAAACACGGAACGATCACCGAGCTGTAATCGGCTTTTCGGAGGAACAGAGATGTATTTGTATTGTGGCGGCGACGCCGTGGTCTGTGACAAAGACGTGGTGGGTATCTTCGATATGGATAATACCACCGTTTCCGCACATACCCGCGACTTCTTGAATCAAGCGGAAAAACAAAAAACCGTTGTTTCCGCCACGTTCGATTTGCCGAAAGCGTTCGTGGTATGCGCCAAACCTGCCAAAGAGCAAAAAGCGGGGGACACCCGCGTGATATTGACGCAAATGGCGCCCGCCACGCTCCGCCGCCGCAGCGGATTGGGCGAAAAGGACGGATGACCGTCACGTTCGATTTTGTGTAATAAATTTTGTGTAATAAAAGGTTGTTAACCCATCGTAGTAGAAAACGGAGGAATTCCTATGAGTACAGAACAAGAAAACATGAGCTTGACCGCCACCGAAGAATATGACGAAAGTCAGATTCAGGTTTTGGAGGGCTTGGACGCGGTACGCAAACGTCCCGGTATGTATATCGGTTCGACCGGCCCGCGCGGATTGCACCACCTGGTATATGAGATCGTCGATAACTCGATCGACGAGGCGTTGGCGGGCTTCTGCACGGATATTGACGTGGAAATTCTTCCGGGCGAAATTATCACGGTGCGGGACAATGGCCGCGGAATCCCGGTCGGTATTAACGAAAAGCTGGGTCTGCCGTCGGTTACGGTCGTGCTGACCGTGCTTCACGCCGGCGGTAAATTCGGCGGCGGCGGCTACAAGGTCGCCGGCGGTCTTCACGGCGTGGGCTCATCCGTGGTGAACGCGCTGTCCGAGTGGCTGGAAATCGAGGTTTCCCGCGAGGGTCACGTTTACGCCCAGCGGTTTGAGCGCGGCAAAGCGGTCACCGACTTGACGGTCATCGGCGACACCGATAAAACCGGCACGTTCGTAAAATTCAAGCCGGATGCGGAAATCTTTACGGATACCACCGAATACGATTTTGAGACGCTGCAAAAGCGTCTGCGCGAGCAAGCGTTTTTGAATGCCGGTCTGCGTATCACTCTGACCGACCGCCGCGACGAGGAAAACATCCACAGCGAGGAATATTGCTATGAGGGCGGTATCTCGTCCTTTGTGGAATATATGATAAAGACCCGCGGTTACACCCCGCTGCACGATGACGTGATCCACATTTCCATCGGCGACGGCGACTCGGTGGCGGAGGTCGCGCTGCAATATAACGACAGCTACAACGAAACCGTTATCTCGTTCGCCAACAATATGCATACGGTGGACGGCGGTACCCACGAGCAGGCGTTCAAAAACGGTTTGCAGCGTATTTTCAACAACTACGCGCGGCAGTATAAGCTGCTCAAAGACAACGATTCAAACCTCAAGGGCGACGACGTGCGCGAGGGTCTTACCGCTGTTGTCAGCGTTAAGCTGACCGACGCGCAGTTTGAGAGCCAAACAAAGGCAAAGCGCGGCAACACCGCCATCGGTACGCTCGTTACGAAGCTTCTGAACGAGAAGCTGACCGCGTATCTCGAAGAAAACCCCGCGACCGCCCGCGCTATTCTCGAAAAATCCATCAACGCGGCGCGTGTGCGTGAAGCGGCGCAAAAAGCCCGCGAAAATGCCCGCAAAAAGACCGGTCTCGGCTCGCTCCGTATGCCGGAGAAGCTCGCGGACTGCATTTGGAAAGATCCCGAGCGCACCGAGCTGTTCATCGTGGAGGGCGACTCGGCAGGCGGTTCGGCGATCCAGGGCCGTGACCGCAACTATCAAGCCATTCTCTCGATGTGGGGCAAAATGCTCAACGACGAAAAAGCCCGTATCGACAAGGTGTACGGCAACGATAAGCTGACGCCGGTGATTTTGGCGCTCGGCTGCGGCATCGGCGAGGAATTCGACCTCGCGAAGCTCCGTTACGGCAAAGTCGTCATCATGGCGGATGCCGACGTGGACGGCGCGCACATCAGCACGCTGCTGCTCACCTTCTTCTTCCGCTTTATGCGCCCGCTTATCTCCGAGGGCCACGTGTATATCGCTCAGCCGCCGCTGTTTAAGGTGTCGAAGGGCAAACAGCTGCGCTATGCCTTCTCGGATGAGGAGCGCGGCCGATATATCGAGGAGCTCGGCGGCTCCGCCGACGTTCAGCGCTATAAAGGTCTTGGTGAAATGGATCCCGACCAGCTGTGGGAGACCACGCTTGACCCCGCGTTCCGCACCCTGCTTCGTGTGTCGATGGAAGACGCGGCACAGGCGGATGAGACGTTCTCGATCCTGATGGGCGAGAAAGTCGAGCCGCGCCGCAACTTTATTGAGAAAAATGCCCGCTTTGTGGAGAATTTGGACGTGTAAGTATGGACGAGCAAAACAAAGTTGCCGCCGAGATCGAGGAGATCGACACGATTCCGGCGGAAGAGGATGAAAATGTTTCACGTGAAACAGACAGCGCGGAAGCTCCCGTGACGGAAGAAACGGGGGAGGGCGCACAAGAAGCGCCGAAAACCGCCGGTTGGACGGCGGAATACCGCTTGACCGAAGAAGAGATGAGTCAGTTCGTGGATTGCTCCGGTCTGATCTCGAGCAAAAGACGAACGATCATCGAAAGCATTTTGGCGGCGGTGTTGGCGATCGTCAACGGCGTCAATTACGCGACGGCCGACCCGAATGAGCGCAAGGCAATAACGCTGTTTTTGTGCGTTCTGTGCGCGGTGCTGTGCGGCGCCGTTGTGGCAACGCGGTATTTCAGCCGCCGCTCGCTTCTCAAAACCTTGAAAGAAAGCGCCGAAAACGGCGCGCCTACGTGGATTTCCGGCGACGGAACGTCGCTGCGCTTCGGTGCGGAGGGAGACGTGGTGGCCTACGACTACGATCACGCGACCGTCTCGATTTACGACGATTTGGCCGTGATCCTGCTGTCCGACGGACAGATGGTGTGCGTGCCGCACCGCGCCTTGAGCGATGAGGCGTGGGACGAGCTGTGCGCTCATAAAACCGTTAAAAAATAAACCGCGTCGCTTGTTGCGCGCGGTTTTCGACCGATAGCTTCTCCGGAAAGGAGACGATGTTTGATGTATACGGAATATAGCCCGCCCGCTCCCGCGGCGCCCGTTTCGCCCCTGCCGCCTGTGTGTTATTCGACAGTGGCGGCCGCGCCGGTCACAGAGCCGCGGCAAAAAGAGATCCGCGTCCGCCGCGAGAGGTCCAGCCGTATCTTTTTCGTGCTGGTGCCGCTGCTTGTGGCGGTGATGCTGCTGAACGGCGTGTTTTCCATGCCGGACGGCAGCTTTTCCAGGGATGCCGCGATCACGTTGTTGATCACAGCGGGGATCGCCGCGGTTTTGCTTGTGATAGCCACACTGCCGAAAGGTAAAAATTACACCGTCGTTTTATACGACGAAGCGCGTATCAACGAGGCGTATAACGAGGGTGTCGTCTCCACGGGAGCCGGCGGCCGCCTTGTGATTGCTTACGACGAGGTAACGGCGCTGGTGGAAACGCCCGGATGGTTGGCGCTGTTCGGAAAAGAAACGGAGATCGTCTGGTCGGCGGAGGATTTGACCGCCGCCGAGTACCAAACACTGATGCAGCTTTTTGCGGCCAAGCTGCCGCAAACCGTGTTACAGCGCGAACATCCGCTGCAGCCGAGAAAGCTCTACGCCACGCCGATCACGGCGCCCGCGTTCTCTCCGGTTTTGGAGACGATCCCCGCCGCGTGGTCAACGAAGGCGGCGGCAGAGAACACGATATATGGGATACTCGACAAAGCGGCTGCGTGGTTTTGGCTGCTGTCCGGGGTACTGTCCTGCGCGTTGTGCGCGGCGTTCGACGAGTTTGCCGCGTTTTCGCCCATAGCCATACGCCTTATCGTTACCTGCGGCTTCGTGACGTTGGCCGCGGCGATCATGGTGATCGTTGTCACCAAGGAACAGCACGACCGCACCGCTGCCGCCAACAAGAGAGGCGTGCGGCTGCACGTGTTGGCCGACGGTCTGCGGATCGACGACGGCCCGAACTTCTACAGTATCCCGGCCGACAAAGCGGAGTGGACGCTCTGCAAGGACGGCAGCCGCGTTTTGGCGTTTGGCGAGCGGGGGCTTCGGGTAAGCTTTTACGACGTTTCCCAAAGCCGTACCGCCGGGCAGTTATTCAAATAGTATAAACAACCGTTTATTATACACCTTGTAAAAGAGCAAAAGGCAGGAGGAGATTCAACATGCCGGAAAACACCAATATTCCCGAAAACGAAGTGCCGCAGGAATCGGTAGGCAAAATCGTGGACGTGGACCTGGACGGCGAGATGCGCAAGCGCTTTCTCGAATATTCCATGTCGGTCATCGTGTCCCGTGCGCTTCCCGACGTGCGTGACGGCTTAAAGCCGGTTCACCGCCGTATTCTGTATACGATGCACGAGAACGGCCTGACGCCCGACAAGGCGCACCGCAAATGCGCCGATACCGTCGGCGCGGTGCTCGGCCGCTATCACCCGCATGGTGACGCGTCGGTGTACGATGCAATGGTGCGCTTGGCGCAGGATTTCTCGATGCGGTATCCGCTGGTCGACGGCCACGGTAACTTCGGTTCGATCGACGGCCACCCCGCCGCCGCCTACCGCTATACCGAATCGCGTATGAACCGTATGAGCATGGATATGCTCGTCAATATCGAGAAAGACACGGTGGATTTCGCCCCCAACTACGATGACCGCCTGAAAGAGCCGGTGGTACTGCCGTCCCGTTTCCCGAACCTCATCGTGAACGGCTCGACCGGTATCGCCGTCGGTATGGCGACCAACATCCCGCCGCACAACCTGTGCGAAGTGGTGGACGGCATCTGTTTCCTCATCGACAACCCGGAGGCGGAGCTGCCGGAGCTGATGGAACACATCAAAGGCCCCGATTTTCCGACCGGCGGCGTGATCATGGGCTATTCCGGCATTCGCGCGGCGTATGCGACCGGTCGCGGCCATATCGCGGTGCGTGCGCGTGCCGCGATTGAGGAGACTCAAAACGGCCGATTCCAAATCATCGTGACCGAAATCCCGTATCAGGTCAATAAACTCAACCTCGTTAAGTCCATTATCGAAATGGCGGACGAGAAACGTATCGAGGGCATCCACGACGTGGTGGACTATTCCAGCCGCGAGGGTATGCGCATCGTGATCGAGCTGAAAAAGGACGCCAACCCGCAGGTGGTGCTCAACAAGCTGTACGCCTACACCCAAATGCAGGTCACGTTCGGCGCGATCATGCTTGCGCTCGTGAACGGCGAGCCGAAAATCCTCACGCTCAAGCAGATGCTGGAGGAATACATCAAGTTCCAGCGCGAGGTCATCACCCGCCGCACCCAATTCGATTTAAACAAAGCGCTTGACAAAGCCCATATCTGGGAAGCGCTGAAAACGACCTGCGACTACATCGACGAGGTCATCAACATCATCCGCAAGGCGAAAGACCAGCCGGAAGCGAAAATCAAGCTGATGGAACGCTTCGGCTTCGACGACGTGCAGGCGGACGCGATCGTGAAAATGCGTCTCGGCCAGCTGTCCGGCCTCGGACGGCAGGAGATCGAGGACGAGCTCAACCGTTTGCACGCGCTTATCGCGGAGCTGCAGGGCATTTTGGCGGATGACCGCAAAATTATGGAGATCGTCAAGGACGAATGCCGCAAAATGGCGGACAAATACGGCGACGAGCGCCGCACCGACATCTCTCCGGTGGAGGGCGAGGTCGATATTGAGGACCTCATCCCCGAGGAGGAGTGTCTGCTGACGCTGACCCAGCGCGGGTACATCAAACGCCAGGCGATGGACGTCTATGCGACCCAGCGCCGCGGCGGTCGCGGCCGCAAGGGCGTTTCCACCCGCGACGAGGACGTGACGCAGACCATGTTCAACTGCTCGTCTCACGACGTGGTGATGTTTTTCACCTCGAGCGGTCGTGTGTATCGCCTCAAATGCTATGAGATCCCCGAGGGCAGCTATCAGTCCAAGGGTATGAACATCGTCAACCTGCTCCCGCTCGAAGCGGAGGAGCGCGTGACCGCGATGATTTACGTCAACGACTTTATGGAGGACAGATACCTCTGTATGCTGACGAAAAACGGCGTGATCAAGCGCACGCGGCTGTCTGCGTTCTCTAACGCGCGTAAGAGCGGCCTTATCGCCATTGATCTTGACGAGGGCGACGAGCTGCGCTGGGTGCGCAACACCGACGGCTATCAAAAGCTGCTTGTTGCCACCAAAAACGGCAAAGCGATCTGCTTTGACGAAAACGACGCCCGCGTGGTCGGCCGTACCGCCCGCGGCGTGAAAGCCCTGACTCTTGAAAACAACGACGAGGTGGTGGATCTTGCCATCCGCGAGCCGGATACGCTCGTGCTGACCGTGTCGGATACCGGTTACGGCCGTCTTTCCGAGTGGGACGATTATCGCATCCAATCCCGCGGCGGTAAAGGTCTTACCAACTACCACGTCGAAAAATTCGGCAACGTCGCGGCGACCTGCGCCGTGCCGCTGACCGAGGACGTTTTGCTCGTCTCGTCGCAGGGCATCGTCATTCGCCTGCACGTGGACGATATTCGTCAGTGCCGCCGCCCGTCTAAGGGTGTGCGCGTGATGCACCTGACCGACGACGCCAAGGTGCTGTCGCTGGTGCGTACTGCCCGCGCCGATGACGCGGAAGAAGAAGTTGCAAAGCCGGATGCGCCGGATGCGGATGCCGAAGACGCGGAAGCGCCTGCCGAAGAATAAATCTCTACTACGAACCTACTTGAAAGAGAGGAAAAACTAATGGAACTTTACACGTTTTTGGAAGCCCTGTCCAGCCGCGCGCCCACGCCGGGCGGCGGTGCGGCCGCCGGTTATTGCGGTGCGCTCGCAACGTCGCTTTGCTCGATGGTGGCGAATATCACCGCCGGTAACAAAAAATACGAGGACGTCAAGGGCGATATGGAGCGGCTTGCCGCCGAGGCGGAAAAGCACACCCACTCGCTGTATGGGTTTATCAACGAGGATATGAAGGTGTTTGCGCCGGTGGCGGAGGCGTATTCCATCCCGAAGGACGACCCCGAGCGTGACGAGATTTTGGAGCGCGCGCTGATGCTCGCGTGCGAGCCGCCGATGCAGGTGATGCTCGAGGTCAACGAGGTGCTTCTGATGTGTGAGGAGCTGGCGGAAAAGGGCAGCAAAATGCTGCTCAGCGACGTGGCGTGTGCCGCGGCGCTGGCGCGTGCCACGTTACAATGTGCGTTCGCCAACGTGAAGGTGAACACCCGCTTGCTCAAAAACCGTGAAATGGCGAAAAAGTTCGACGAAGAAGCGCTGGAGCTGATCACGCAGGGCGTCGATCGCGCCGAAGCGGTGTATCATGACGTTATGCGAAAAATGAGGTAATCTCTATGGAACTGTGGCGTGGAGCGCCGGTCGCGGCGCAAATCTACGAAACCGAACAGCCGGTGCTCGCGGCGCTCGCCGAAAAAGGCGTAAAACCGACGCTCGCCGTTGTGCGCGTGGGCGAGAGGGAGGACGATTTGTCCTATGAGCGCGGGCTCAAAAAGGCCGCGGGCGACAAAATCGACCTGAAAATCGTCGCGCTGCCCGAGGACGTGTCGGCAGACGCGTTTAACGCGGCGCTTGCCGCCTTAAACGGCGACAGCGCGGTCCACGGCATCCTCATTTTCCGTCCGCTGCCGCGCCCGCTGCGGGATGAGGTCAACCTCGAAGCCGCGATCGCGCCGGAAAAAGACGTGGACGGAATGACCGCCGTCGCCGTATCTGCCGCGTTTCGCAACGTCTCCGATCTCTACTCGCCCTGCACCGCCCAGGCGGTTATCGAAATGCTCGATTACTACGGCGTAAAGCTCAAGGGCAAGCGCGTGACCGTTGTCGGGCGCAGCCTCGTGGTCGGCAAACCGCTGTCGATGCTTCTTCTTAACCGCAACGCGACCGTCACCGTCTGCCACACCGGCACCGCCGACCTCGCCGCCGAATGCCGCCGCGCCGATGTTGTGGTGGCGTGCGCCGGCGTGCGCAACCTCGTTGCCGCCGACGGCATGAGCGAGGGGCAGGTTTTGGTTGACGTGGGCATCCACGTGGACGAGAACGGGCTTTGCGGCGATATTAACAGGGCGGATGCCGAGGCGGCAAACGTCGCGGCGCTGACCCCCGTTCCCGGTGGGCTCGGCCCGGTTACAAACGCCGTTCTTATCCGCAACGTCATCGAAGCGGCGAAAAAAGCCGAACAAACCGTATAATCAAGCAGCGATATTACAGACTGTATAAGAAAAGAGCGCGTTTGGCGCTCTTTTGCTTTGATAAAAGGGGTTTTCTATGACCGTAACCTTGCGTGATGCGACACGGCAGGACGTGCGCCAAATGAAAAAATTGTACGTAGAAGCGTTCCCGAAAGCGGAGCGCCGCCCGTGGTGGCTCATCGCCAAAAAGCGGCGGGAGGGCGCGTCTGACGTGTGGGCGGTGTGTGCCGACGGCGAATTTGTCGGGATGGCGGTGACACTCAACTGCGGCGACCGCGTTCTGCTCGATTATTTTGCGACGCAGGCGCAAAAGCGGGGGAGCGGGATCGGCGCAAAAGCGCTCGCGCTGCTTCAAGAAAAATACGCGGACAAGCTCTTTTTGCTCGAGGTGGAGACGACCAAAAAACCGTCGCCGGAAGCGGAGCTGCGCGCGCGGCGCAAGAACTTTTATCTGCGGTGCGGTATGGTGGAGATGCCGGACTACTCCGCCAATTTGTTCGGCGTGGAAATGGAGATCCTCACCACCGGCGCGCGGCTTTCGTTCGACCGCTACCACGAGATCTATGAGGTCGCCTTCGGCAATCGTCTCGCCAAGAACATCGTCAAGGTCGAAAACGAGTGATTTTTGGGCAAAACCAAATACAAATTGTAAAAACAGAGCGTAATTATACGCTCTGTTTTTGGTTTTGGGGAGATTTTCACTTGTTTCCGCCGTGCGTGTAGGGGACGGCGCCCTCGACGTCCCATTCTAAAACGACATACAAAACAAAAACCCCGCCGTCGAAAACGGTGGGGTTTATTCGTAACGCTCTTTGGTGGCGCATTCGCCCAAGAGGTAGTCGATGCTGGTGTTATAAAACCGGGCGAGCTTGATGAGGATGGCGGTGGGAATATCGTTTTCGCCGGTTTCGTATTTGGAATAGCCGGTCTGGGACATCCCGAGCATAGTGGCGACCTGCGTCTGGTTTAGATCGGCGTCCTCGCGCAAATCGCGTATTCGCGGATACATACGCATCCCTCCTCGTCCTTATCATAGAATAATCTAAAACAGATTATTGACTTTTAATCTGAAATAGGTTAAAATTAATAGAAAAGGAGAGTGAAATATATGGAAATTGGCAACGGAATTTTCGGCTCAGCAATTACGGTGGGGCTGGAATGGTTTTTGATTCATAAAATAAGCTTTCTTCGGTTTATGTTTACTCTGGATTATTTTAAAGAAAGTGGAGGCCCGATCCCGTGGTATGTGTATGCGGTTTATATCATGATGTACGTTACGCCGGCAATCGTCTCCTTCACCGTTTTTTGCGCAGGAGAAGATCCTTTTGAGGGCATTCTAACAATATTCTTAATATTATTTTGGACACTTGTTTTTACAGTTATTCTGATATTGATTATAGCCTTGATTGAAGTTGTTGGCTTGACCGGAGCTTTTTGGATCGGCATTGGACTTGTTATTCTTACGCTTGCCAACCTTGTGACGGAAGAGGTTGTGATATTTTTCATAAAACTTTAATTCAATGCTTTGGGTCGGGACGTCGGGGCGCCGTCCCCTACAACGTGGTAACAAAAGCTTGAAAAACCCCGCAAAACCGTCCTCAACCACAAACCTACCCCCATAAATAGCGCAAACCAAAAATTACCCCACAAAACGACAAAGCCCCGCTCGGTCGGCTGACCGGGCGGGGTTGATTTTATAAGGTATACAGTTTATCCAATTCCCATTTTTGCGGATTGTTGTCAATATACGTCCAAATTTCGTCGTAGTCGTTTTGGTTTCGGATGATGTGGTCGTAATACGAATTTTGAAAAACCTTGTCAATGGGGTGTTGTCGTTTGCATTGCAGCGTAGAAAGAGATTTGAATGCACAAATGGCAGATGATACCGTAGGGCGGGGGCTTGCTCCCGCCGCTGTGAGATTTTCGAGAAAAATAATGGCATGTACGTGGTTGGGCATAATCACATACTTGTCAATTTTCAATCCGCGAAACCGTGTTTCGAGACTTAACAGTTGTTTTTCAACGATTCTGCCGTATACAGTCAATTCGGGAACGGCAGGAGCAAGCCCCTGCCCTACGACGATACGCGAGAGGATCGGTTTGCGCTTGTCGGTGCAAACCGTGACAAAATAGGCGCCGCTTCGATAAAGATTTTCCGGCAAATGATGCGGTTTTCGCTTTGGTAAGTCCATACAACTTATTTGCCCAATTTCTTTTCGATCGCGGCCATTTCGGCGCAGATGCAGAAAAGGGTGGCGGAGAGCTCCAGCTCTTCCACCGGCGGGTAAGACGGCGCAAGGCGCAGGTTGCGGTCGCGCGGGTCTTTGTGATAGGGGAAGGTCGCGCCCGCGCCGGTGATGACGACGCCGGCATCTTTCATAAGCTGGGCAACGCGGGTGGCGCAGCCGTCCACGAGATCGACAGAGATGAAGTAGCCGCCGCGCGGATTCGTCCATTCGGCAACGTCCTTGCCGCCGAGCCGCTCGTTAAGCAGACGCAGCACCGTCTCGAACTTCGGGCGAAGCACGTCGGCACGAAGCTTCATTTGCTCTTTGATACCGTCGAGGTTTTTAAAATACCGCACGTGGCGCAGCATGTTGATCTTATCGAAGCCGATCGTTTGCACAGTCATCCGCTTTTTGATGTCCGCAATATTCTTCACGGACGCGGCGATCGCGGCGACACCGCTGCCGGGGAAGCTGACCTTGGAGGTCGAGGTGAACGACACGACGACGTCCTCGTTGCCGACCGCTTTGGCGGCGTCGAAAATGTTGAGCAGCGTATCCTGGTCGTCGCTCAAATGGTGCAGGCAGTAGGCGTTGTCCCACATGATGCGGAAATCCTCCGCCGCGGGCTTCAGCGCCGCAAGACGGCGCACGGTCTCGTCCGTATAGGTGAGGCCGGTCGGGTTCGCGTACATCGGCACGCACCACATACCCTTGACGAGCGGATCCTTCACAAGCTCTTCCACGAGGTCCATATCCGGGCCGCCGTCCTTGAGCGGGACGTTGATCATCTCGAGCCCGAAATATTCGGTCACGGCAAAGTGGCGGTCATAGCCGGGAACGGGGCAGAGGAATTTGCACGTGCCCTGCTTCACCCACGGCTCCGCGCCGCAGATACCCTTGGCGTAGGCGGTGGCGATATAGTCAAACATCAGATTAAGGCTCGAGCTGCCGCCGACGATGACGTTGTCGGGCGACACGCCGAAAATGTCGGCGAACAGCTTTTTGGCCTCGGGGATACCGTCCAAAATGCCGTAGTTGCGGATATCAAAGCCGTTTTCGGCGAGATAGCCGCTTTGCTCGCTTACACAATCGAGCAGACCCGGCGCAAGCTTCAAGAGATCGGCGCCCGGTTTGCCGCGGGACATATCGAGGTGAAGCTCTTTTTCGCAAAAGGCGGTGTATTCGTTTTTGAGCTCCGCCAAACGCGCTTCGAGCGCCGCGGCGGACAGTTCGTTGATCGATGCCATAGAGAAAACCCCTTTATATTAGGATAGTAATAATAATACACTTGAATGTCCCGAATTGCAAGAGAAAAATAGGAATTTCCGCTCGATTTTATGAAAAAACACAACGAAAAAGACCTGCACCGAAGTGCAGGTCTTTGTGTCGGCGTCTTCCTATCTTCCCGGGCCGTCGCCAGCCAAGTATTTTCGGCGCAAGTGAGCTTAACTTCTGTGTTCGGGATGGGAACAGGTGTACCCTCACCGCCATCAACACCAACTTTGCTCCCCCTATTGGGGGAACAGGACTTACTTTACCACAAGGCATTCGAAATGTCAAGGGCTTTTTTTAATTTTTTCGATTTTTTTCAAAAAACACGAAATCGCCCGTCACGCGGCGGGGGAATCCGCTGACGGCGCGGTCGTCGAAGCGGTCGCCAAATCAAAATAATTGAACAGCCGCGGCGTGGCGGTGGTGGGCGGATTTTCCGCCAGCGCAAAGCCCTGCTCGAACAGCAGCTGTGCGTCGATAAAGCGATATTCGGTGCTGGTGCTTTTGAACATGACGGCGATCAGGCGCACGCCGTTCCGCTCGGCGGCGGCGGCGAGGCAGAAACCCGCTTCGTCGGTGTAGCCGGTTTTCAGCCCGATCGCGTCGGCGTAATAATACGGTTCGTCGGGGCAAACGAGCAGGTTGCCGTTTGTCCAATCGCCGTAGTCGCTTTCGCTGCGGCGGACGATTTGGGCGATCACGTCCACGTCCAGCGCGGCGCGGGCAATTTTCAGCATATCGCGCGGGGTGGTGTAGTGAGCGTCATCGTGGTAGCCGTCGGGCGTCACAAAATGGGTGTTGACACAGCCGAGCTCGACCGCCATCGCGTTCATATAGCCCACAAAGGCTTCAACCGCGGCGGCATCCTCCAGATTCGGATTTTTTTCGTAATGGCGCGCCACGTTGACCGCCAGACAGTAGGCAGCGTCGGCGCCGGAGGGGAGAAGAAGCGCATCGAGCATCGCGGCCATCGAATAGGTTTTGCCCTCCTCCAAATACGCGCGGCTGGCATCCCAATCCACCAACGCCTGCTCGGAGCCGATCACGTAAGAGGCGTGCATATTCCCGTAGCCGCAGGCGGCCAGCGCGGTCATCAGCTTGGTGGTGCTGGCGGGGTAGATGCCGATGTCGGCGTTTTGCTCATACAGCACGCGGTCGTGGGTGACGTCGTATAAAAGCACGCTGCCCATGTGCATCAGCGGGGCGACCTGCGCGCTGTCCAACGCGGGATAGGTGGTGGTGGGGGCGGGAATGGTTCCCTCCGGAGCGGGATTTTTTTCGGAAAGAGCCCCGACGGCCAGCACCGCCAGCCAAATCACCAACGCGATGATCGCGGCGAAAATAAGAAACACAACGCCCAAAAGCAACATACCGCGTCGATTTTGACGGCGGCGTCTCCGACGGCGATCCTGTTCGGAAAGCGGCATAGTCAAGACTCCTTTCACGTCCGAAATTTAATCTGCAACATATCCATTATACGGTACGCGCGCTTTAATTACAAGAGGAAAATTTTTTATTTTATCACAACGTCGGTATAATAGCGGTGCAAAATTTCCGTATACGCGGCGCCGTCCAGCGCGGCGTACTGTGCGCCGTATTGGCTGAGCCCTACGCCGTGGCCGCTGCCCCTAACGGTAAAGGTGAAGCCGCCGTTTTCATAGGCGACCGTAAAGCACGCCGACCGCAGCCCGAAACGGGTGCGGCATTCTTTTCCCGTCAGCGCCACCGAGCCGACCGTGAGCTTCAACACGGTACCGGCCGCCGAGCACGTGGGATCGGGCGCGATCCACGTTTTCGGATCGCCGGTCAGCGAAAGTCCCTCGACGTCGGCGAGCGCCTTGCGAAATTCGTCGGCGGTCAGCCGCACGGTCGTGATATAATCGGGCGCGTTTTTGTCGGCGGCGCTGTCCACCGATCGCAGGTACGGCCGCGCCGAAGCCCACACCGTTTCCCCCACCTCCGTCTTGCCGGGGCTGACGGCGTGGTAGGCCGCCAAAATGGGTTTGCCGTTATAGAGGATCTTAACGCCCGCCACCGCGTCAACGGCCGCCGCCAACTTTTTATAGGCGACGGCGAAGGTGTCGTCGCCCCACTTTTTCTTCCAATATGCGGCGGTGTAGCCATCGGGATACGGCACCGGCGTGTCGGCAAAATCCGCGCCGCAGAGCGATTTTTGGGGATTTTCTTTTTCGCGTTCCCGCTCGTAGCAAAAGTAGGTATACGAAGCGACGGTCTGCGCCTTGAGCGCCTCCGTCTCGAACGAGGGGAGCATCTCGGCGGCGAGATTATAGATGAGAAAATCGCGGCAGGAGATGTCGCTTTTCGTTTTGCCGTCCGCGTGTAAAACGGTGAACGTCTCCTTCTTGAGCGCCGCCACCGCGGCGGCGTCGGCGGAGGTGGAGCCGGCGGTCGTTGTTGTCTTTTCGGTCGCGACGTTTGCGGCGGGAGAGGCGGGGGCGTGCGTCGGAGAAGCGACCGGCGTTCCGCCGACGGCGGAGATCGGTTGGTCGGTGGGGCGGGCGACCAGCGGCAAAAGAAACAATGCCGCCGCACACAACATGGTGAGCAGTACGTAGAATTTTCGGTTTTTTCGCATAATTCGGTTTCCTTTCTTGACTTTGTGAGAAAATTTGGTATAATCATATCGACTCTTATTTATTCATATACGTATGCAGCGCGGGGACAAACCATACCCCGTTTTATTTCGGAAAGGGGCGCATCCTTTTGAAAAAACGACTTCTCGGCAACCCGTTGTGGTTGTCTTTGATAATGACGGCGGTGCTGACGTGGATCCAGATCGACGCCGCATATTTCATCCGTCAACCTGACACGAACCGCCAGCTGGCGATTTATGCCGCTGTCGGCGCGCTGGTCGTCTTTTTTGTGCTGATCGGCGTCTACGTGGCGATGGGTTGCCGCGGCGGGCTGACCTACCGGAAAAACCGCTCGTCCGTCGGACTCGGGATCTTCGGCGCGGTTTCCGGCGCGCAGCTGCTCGTCAACGGCGGCTTGCAGGCGTGGGATTACTACGGCCGCGGCATGGCGCCCGCTCCGTATTACACGGTGTTTTCGCCGGAGGAGGGCGGCGGCCTCGGTGTGGATCGGTTCTTTTTGAACGGAACGCTGATTTTTGCCGTCGGTGCCGGTGTCTGCCTTTTGACGTTCGGCATCCTGTGGATGTTCGGCGGCAACGTGGGCAAGGTCCCCGGCCAGCTTTTGGGGCTTTTGCCGATTTTATGGGCGTTCTGCCGCCTGGCGCGCTACGTCCAAAGCTACGTGTCCACCATCCGCAACGCGTTTTCCGCCGCGCAGGCTGCGGTGCTGCTGTTGGAGCTGTTGTTCTTCTACTACCTCGGACAGCATTTGAACGGGCGAGTGCGGGCTAACGGCGCGGGACTTCCCACGGTGTCTTTCGCGTTCGGAATGATCGCGGTCAGCGCGTTTGCCGCCCATCAGTTCTTGCAGCACTTCTGCCCGGACACGCTGGAGGGCGTGGTGATCGTGGTGGAGGTGTCCGACTTCTTGTGCGGTTTGTTGGCGCTGGCGATCGGAACCGAGACCTGCACGAAGAAAGCGGCGGAGAACACCCGCGAGGCCATGCAAACGCAAGAGGCGCTCGACTTTTTGAACAAGATAGGCGTGACGCTCAACGTGGTCGAGACGGAGCAACCCGAGACCGAAGTAGAACAGCCCGAGGTTGAGCCGGAGCAACCCGTGGTCGAGCCGGAGCAGCCCGAGACCGAAGCAGAGCAACCCGAGACCGAGCCGGAGCAGCCCGAGGTCGAGCCGGAACAGCCCGAGGTTGAACCGGAGCAACCCGAGGCCGAGCCGGAGCAGCCGGCCGAATAAAATCGAAAAAGAGAAAAGAGCGTGCCGACGGCACGCTCTTTTTTGCACAAAAGGACGGGAGTTTTGCAGATACCGTCAAACCAAGGCTATTTCGACAAAAAAGTTCAAAAAAAGCCTTGAAAAGTTTAAAAAATCGGGATATAATAAATCGAACTAAATTTTTAGGAGGTTTATTATCATGTCT
>JAZUKW010000074.1:0-6742 GCA_045643425.1 Acutalibacteraceae bacterium | reverse complement strand
ATTTGACTTATGGCTAAAAATCCTGTTTTAATCACCGATACGATTCTTCGTGACGCTCACCAGTCCCAAGCGGCGACTCGTATGCGTATCGAAGATATGCACCCGGCGCTCAAAACCCTCGACTCCATCGGCTATTGGTCGCTGGAGTGCTGGGGCGGCGCGACGTTCGACGCGTGCATGCGCTTTTTGAACGAGGATCCGTGGGAGCGTCTGCGCACTCTGCGCAAAGAGATGCCCAACACCAAGCTGCAGATGCTGCTCCGTGGCCAGAACCTGCTCGGCTACAAGCACTATGCGGACGACGTGGTGGATGCGTTCGTGAAAAAATCCATCGAAAACGGTATCGACGTTGTCCGCGTGTTCGACGCGCTCAACGATCCCCGCAACCTGGAGCGTGCCTGCAAAGCCGTTAAAGAGTACGGCGGCACCTGCGAGGCGGCGATCAGCTATACGAAGAGCCCGGTGCATAACGAGGACTACTTCGTGCGCCTTGCGGCTACGCTCGAGGAGAACGGCGCGGACGTGATCTGCATTAAGGATATGGCGAACCTGCTGCTGCCGGAGGATGCGTATTCTCTGGTGAAAGCGCTGAAAGCCAACTGCTCTGCGAAGATCCACCTGCACACCCACAACACCACCGGCACCGGTGCGATGACCTATCTGCGCGCCATTCAGGCGGGCGTGGACATCATCGACACCGCGCTGTCGCCGCTGGCGGGCGGTACGTCCCAGCCGGCGACCGAGTCGATGGTCGCGGCACTGCAGGGCACCGACCGCGATACCGGCTTGGACCTCAAAGTCCTCAGCGAAGCTGCCGCCCACTTCCGTGTGGTCGCCGCTCGTCTGAAAGAGGCCGGCGTGCTCAACCCGAAGGTGCTGAACACCGACCCGAACACCCTGCTGTATCAGGTTCCGGGCGGTATGCTCTCGAACCTCATCAACCAGCTCAAAGAGGCTCACGCCGAGGATCGCTATTACGACGTGCTTGAGGAAGTGCCGCGTGTCCGCGAGGACTTCGGCTTCCCGCCGCTCGTTACCCCGACCAGCCAGATCGTCGGCACCCAGGCGGTGCTGAACGTGCTGTCCGGCGAGCGCTACAAAATGGTTACCAAAGAGTCCAAAGCGCTTCTCCGCGGCGAATACGGCAAGCTGCCGGGCGAGGTCAACCCCGACGTGTGCAAGAAAGCCATCGGCAACGATGAGATCATCACCTGCCGTCCGGCCGACCTGCTCTCTCCGGAGCTGGAAAAATACCGCGAGGAGACCAAAGACATCGCCACCTGCGAAGAGGACGTTTTGAGCTATGCTCTGTTCCCGCAGGTCGCGCCGAAGTTCTTTGCGGCGCGCAAAGAGATGCAGAACGCCACCGAGGTGCGCGAGCTGATCGTCGAAGACTGCGCGAAATAAGTTTTTAAGAGAAAATCCCGTTACGGCTTGTCCGTAACGGGATTTTTTTGCGTTTTCGGCGGAATTTGTTTTGACATTACGGGAAAAATAGGGTATGATATAGGTGTATAACTATGACTATGCCTAAAATAGGCAAAAAGGGGGCGCATCGCGTGTTTATCGACAAAGCAACGATCCATATTAAAGCCGGCAACGGCGGCGACGGGGCGGTGGCGTTCCACCGCGAAAAATTCGTGGCGGCCGGCGGCCCGGACGGCGGCGACGGCGGCAAAGGCGGCAACGTGGTGTTTTTGGTGGACGAGGGGATGAACACCCTCTCCGATTATCGCCACAAGCGCAAATATACGGCGGGCAACGGATTGCCCGGCGGCGGCAACCGCTGTAAGGGAAAAGCCGGTGCGGACGTGGTGCTGAAGGTGCCGCGCGGCACGCTTGTTTTTGACGACGAGACCGGCCGGCTTATGGCGGATCTGTCCGGAAAAGAGCCGGTGGTGCTTGCTAAAGGCGGCAACGGCGGCTGGGGCAATATGCACTTTGCCACCCCGACGCGGCAAACGCCGCGGTTTGCAAAGCCCGGTATCCCGGGTGAGGAATTTACCGTGCGGCTGGAGCTGAAGCTGCTCGCCGACGTGGGACTTGTGGGGTTCCCGAACGTGGGCAAATCCACGCTGGTGTCGGTCGTGTCCGAGGCTAAGCCGCAAATCGCCAACTACCACTTTACCACGATCACGCCGGTGCTCGGCGTGGTGCGTGTGCGCGAGGCGTCGTTCGTTATGGCGGATATTCCCGGTCTTATTGAGGGCGCGGGTGAGGGCGCGGGGCTCGGTCACGAGTTTTTGCGTCACGTCGAACGCTGCCGCCTGCTGGTGCATATCGTGGACGTGGCGGGAAGCGAGGGACGCGATCCTCTGGAGGATTTCGACACCATCAACCGCGAGCTTGAGACGTTCAATCCCGCGCTTGCGAAGCTGCCGATGCTTGTCGCCGGCAACAAATGCGACTTGGCGACCGACGAACAGCTTGAGACGTTCGCCGCCGAAATGGAAAAACGCGGCTTGCGCTATTTCCCCATTATGGCGCCGATTTCCCACGGTACGGACGAGCTTATCAACGCGTGTGCCGCGACGCTCGCGACGCTGCCGCCTATTCGCGCGTTTGAGCCGGAGGCGCCGGTGCAGGCGGATGCGGACAGCTTTAAGGATCGCTCGGTAACGGTGACCAAAACCGACGACGGTGTCTATTCCGTTGAGGGCAAGTGGCTTCTCACCGTTATGCGCGGCATCAACTTCGACGATTACGAGGCGCTGCAATATTTTGAGCGTGTGCTCAAAGCCGCCGGCGTTATCGACGCGCTGCGCGACGCGGGTGTTCAGGAGGGCGACACCGTTTGCCTCTACGATTTTGAGTTTGAATTTGTGAATTAAGGGAGAACCGATATGCGATTGTATCCCGAAGAATTGGATACCCGCGGCCTAAGCCCCATTACGCTGGCGTTTGTCGGCGACGGTGTGTTTGAGCTGATGGTGCGCGAGCATTTGGCGGCCTCTGCCAACCGTCCGGCAAACGCGTTACATAGACAGGCGGTTTCCATGGTCTGCGCGCCCGCGCAGGCGGCGGCACTCGAAAAGATCTTGCCGCAGTTGACCGAAAAGGAGCTCGCCGTCTATAAGCGTGGGCGCAACGCCCACACCGCGCGGACGGGCGACGATTACCACAAAGCGACGGGTCTTGAAACGCTGTTCGGGTATCTCTATCTGAACGACGAGACCGACCGCTTGCACGAGCTGTTTGCCCTCATCGCGGAATAAACGCGAGGGAGCGATTTTTCTGAAACAGTGGCGGCGGCTTTTGCCGGATATGGCTTGCTATCTTTTCGGCGCTACGTGCGTGGCGCTGGCGGTGACGGTGTTTTCGTCTCCGAACGAAATAGCACCCGGAGGCGTGCTCGGCGTTGCGACCGTGATCCATGCGGTGCTGCCGTGGCTGTCGATCGGAACGCTGACCTTGTGCCTCAATCTGCCGCTTTTGACGGTGGCTACGGTTAAGCTGGGGCGCGGGTTTACCGTGCGCACCGCGCTTGTTACGGTGGGGCTGTCGCTTCTTTTGAACGTCGCCGAAACCGTGCCGTGGATCACACCGTATACCGCCGATCCGCTGTTGGCCGCGCTTTCGGGCGGTGTGCTGATGGGGTTTGGCATCGGCCTTGTTTTGTGGCGCGGCGCGACCACCGGCGGAAGCGAGATCGTCGCGCGGCTTTTGGAACGCCGCTTTCCGCATTTGCCGATCGGCCGACTGTTGTTGCTTGTGGACGCGGCGGTGGTGCTGTTGTCCGTCGTTACCTTCGGCCAGCTGCGCAGCGGTCTGTATGCCGCGGTGTTGATTTTCGTCAGCTCCCGCGTGACCGATGCGGTCGTTTACGGCCGCGACCACGGGCGCATGCTGTTGGTGCTGACCGCGCAGGAGCAGGCCGTGTCGGACGTGATTTTAAACGAGCTGGGGCGCGGTGTGACGCTGCTTTTAGCCAAAGGCGGATATACAAAAGCTGACCGCAACGCCATTTTGTGTGCGCTTCGCCCGTCGGAGGTGCATCCTCTGCGGACGCGGATCCGTCAGCTTGATCCCGGCGCTTTTATGATCGTACTCACCACCGAACAGACCTTCGGTAACGGATTTATGAAAAACGAAAACCATTGAGGAGGAATCATCATGGACAAATTATTGACGATTTTGAACGACAACGCGCGTCTCTCGAACGCGCAAATCGCCGCGATGCTCGGCACGACCGAGGACGACGTGGCGGCGAAAATCGCAAAGCTGGAGGCGGACGGCGTTCTGCGCGGGTATAAAGCCGTGGTGGATTGGGACCGCACCGACCGCGACTACGTAACCGCGATCATCGAGCTGCGCGTGACCCCGAAGCGCGACCGCGGCTTTGAGGAGCTCGCCGAAACGATCATGCGTTTTGACGAGGTGGAAAACGTCTATCTGATGTCCGGCGGCTATGATTTCTCGATCGTGGTGCGCGGCAAGACGTTCCAGGAGATCGCCATGTTCGTGGCGCGCCGCCTCGCAACGCTCGACTCTGTGGTTTCTACCACGACCCACTTTGTGCTTCGCCGTTATAAAGAGCGCGACGTGCAGTTCCTCGGCGAGCAAAAGGACGAGAGAGGGGCTTTTTAATGGATTACACGACCTTGCTGAATCCGGAGCTTACGGCGCTGCCGCCCTCCGGGATTCGCCGCTTTTTCGACTTGGCGAGCGAGGTGGAGGACGTCATTTCGCTCACGATCGGTGAGCCGGACTTTTCCACCCCGTGGCACATCAGTCAACGCGGCATTGAAACGCTCGAAAAGGGCAAGACGTGGTATTCGCCGAACGCGGGCTTTACCCAGCTGCGCGAATCTACCGCGAAATACTTAAAACGCCGGTTTGACGTGTCTTATGACCCGAAAACCGAGGTGATGATCACCGTCGGCGGCAGCGAAGCGATCGACAATGCGTTTCGCGCCGTCATCCAGCCGGGGGATGAGGTACTGATCCCGTCGCCCTGCTTTGTTTGCTATGCGCCGCTGGCGAAGCTCGCGGGCGGTGTGCCGGTGTCGCTCGTGACGAAAGAGGCGGACGAGTTCCGCCTGACCCCCGAAGCGCTGAAAGCGGCGATCACCGACAAGACGAAGCTGCTCGTTTTGCCGTTTCCGAACAACCCGACGGGCGCCGTTATGCGCCGCGAGCATTTGGAGCAGATCGCCGAGGTGCTTCGAGACACGAACATCCTCGTTTTGTCCGACGAGATCTACGGCGAGCTGACCTATGGCGGCACGCCGCACGTCAGCATCGCGTCGCTTCCCGGTATGTGGGAGCGTACGATCCTTGTCAGCGGATTTTCGAAGGCGTTTGCCATGACCGGCTGGCGGCTCGGCTATGCCTGTGCGCCCGCGCCGATCTTAAAACAGATGTTAAAGCTCCACCAATACGCGATCATGTGCGCGCCGACGACAGCGCAGTACGCCGCGATCGAAGCGCTGGACAACGGCGAGGAGGACGTGGAGAAAATGCGCGCCGAATACGACAAGCGCCGCCGCCTTATTGTGGACGAGCTTCGTCGGATGGGGCTTTCCTGCTTCGAGCCGGAGGGCGCGTTTTACGTGTTCCCGTGTATTGCGTCTACGGGCCTTACGTCGGAGGAATTTTGCGAGCGCCTGCTCAAAGACAAGCAGGTCGCCGTCGTGCCCGGCACCGCGTTCGGTGAATGCGGTGAGGGCTTTGTGCGCATCTCGTACTGCTATTCGGTGTCCCACATCTGTGAGGCGACCAAGCGGATGCGCGAATTTATCGAGGAGTTGAAAAAATGAAGCGTTTGACCCTGTCCGCGCCGGCGAAAATCAACCTGACGCTGGACGTGGTCGGCAAGCGGGAGGACGACTACCATCTCATCCGCACGGTGATGCAAACGGTGACGCTTTCGGATACCGTGACCGTTACCCGCGTGGAGGAGCCGGGCATCTTTTTGCGCCTTTCGGATAAGAATTTGCCGACCGACCGCCGCAACACCGCGTATGCCGCCGCCAAAGCGTTTTGGAACGCTCTGCCGGAGGCGGAGCGCGTCGGCGGGATCGATATTTACATAGACAAAAAAATCCCGCAGCAAGCGGGGCTGGCGGGAGGAAGTGCCGATGCCGCCGCGGTGCTGCGAGGGCTTAACAGCTTGTGGGAGCTGCCGTTTTCCATCGACGCGCTGTGCGCATTTGCCGTGTCCATCGGTGCGGACGTGCCGTTTTGCGTGCGCGGCGGTGCGGCGCTCGCTACCGGTATCGGCGAGGTGCTGGAGCCGGTGAAGGGCTTGTCGGACGAGCTGTTCGTCGTGGTGTGCAAGCCCGCGGTGTCGGTGTCGACCGCCGAGGCCTACAAAGCGGTGGATACCTTCGAGGGCGAACGTCGCCTGTCGGACGAGGCGGGCTTAATTGCCGCGCTGGAGGCGGGAGATGCCGCCGCGGTAGGCGAAAAGCTGTATAACGTGTTCGAGGACGTGCTGAATCTCGCGGAAGTGACCGCCATTTGCGAAAAAATGCGGGAATTTGCGCCGCTCGGCTGTCAAATGAGCGGCAGCGGCTCGGCGGTGTTTGCGCTGTTTACAAGCGAAACGGATGCCCGCGCCTGCCGCGAGGCGCTGTGGGACTACGGCGCGGTCTATCTCTGCCGCCCTCTGGCGAATGAGTGAGGTTTTTTGTATGGAAAACGAGAAAAAAGAGCCGATTTGCACGGCGAAAATGGCGTATACCATGCCGGTCTACCGCGCGGTGGTGCGCCTGCAACAGCGCAACGACCCGAAAGCGGG